>JBAQUQ010000470.1:0-13030 GCA_049297615.1 Burkholderiaceae bacterium | reverse complement strand
GCGCAGGTGGGGGCGGGGGTGCTGCGACCACCACGGGTGCAGGCGGCGGCGGAGGCGGCGCCGGCACAATCACCACCGGGGCCGGTGGGGGCGTTGGCGTCACGACCGTGATCGTCGGCGCCGGAGGCGGGGGTGCAGCAATCTGCACCTCGGGCGGCGGAATGAAGGGCGGCGGCGGAGCCTCCAGTCTGGGCGGAGGCGGCACCACGACCGCAGGCGGGGGCGGTGGTTTCTTGATTTCCTCGATGACCTTGGTCTGGATCGGCGCGCGCACCACGTCAACGACCTTCTTGGCCAATCCGGTCACCAGCGCATAGATGATCGCCGCGTGGAACAGGACGACAAACGCAAAGCCCACCAGATGGCGCCTCGGGTCGGCCTGCCGGTTCGAGAAGTCCATGCTCCGGTGTCGCGTCACGAACCCTTCGGCACCAGCCCGATTCAGTTGAAAAAGTAGCTCACCGCAAGCGTGAACGTTCGACCGCGCGGATCGGCGTAAGTGGGGTCATAGCCCACCTGGAAATATTGCTCCTGACGAGTGAAAGGCGGATCGGTATTGAGCAGGTTTTGAACCCCGGCACGGATCGTCAAATTCTTGATACCGCGAAAGGATGCAGCCAGGTCATACAGTCCGTACGAGGCCACATCACGCGAGCCGCCTGAATCTTTGTAGCCGCTCTGGTAACGGTATACAACACCGATATTCCATGGGCCTCGAGTCAAGTCCAGGCCGAAGTTGTTTTTCCAGCGCACCACGGGCCCGAATGACGCAAACTTCTGCGCATATTCCCCCACGTAGTCCACGCCGTCTTGCTTGAATGAATCGATGTAGGTCGATTCCAGCGTCCCACGCAAGTCGCCAAATTCGGTTTTCGCAAGCAGGGTATTCACGGCAATATCCACGCCACGCGTCACCGTCTCACCGATATTTTCAATCAGGGTCCTGACGAAATCGAGGTTGCCCGTTGCCGCATTCTGGATGACGTTGGGGTCGGTGGCGGTTCCGGCATTCAATGCCGCCCTCGCGGCAGGTGTCAGAGTTGCAGTCGTTGCGTCGTACGCCGCACTGGGATCGGTGACCAATGTCGATACGAAGGCGCCCAGGCGCGTGTCCGAGTTTGGCAGCGCTATCTGTTGCTTGACGCGAATTCTCCAGAGGTCGACTGAAATCGACATGTCTCGTGTGGGTTGGAACGCGATGCCCAAGGTTTCTTGGCGCGACTTTTCCGGTTTCAAATTCTTGTTGCCCCCCTGCTGGACCGTCAGCTGCGCGTTGCAAAAGGCAGTGTTGAAATTGGCCGACTCAACGCGGGCCGGCTCGCCTGTTGTCGGATCCACACCATCAGCATAACAATCGCCGACGCGGGCCTCGTAATAGGGGTCGTTGTAAGAACCTCCCGTATTCGTCTGCGTGGTCGCAGCGTGCAGGTCGGGCAATGTCGGCGCACGGAACCCTGTGCCCACGGACCCACGCACCAGGACTTCGCGAGCCGGCTGCCAGCGCAAGCCTACTTTCGGATTGGTGGTGCCGCCGAAGTCGCTGTAGCGGTCGTACCGGACCTGCGCCAGCGCCTCGAGACCCTTGACAACCGGCGCAATGACCTCGCCGAAAACGGCATGCACGTTACGATCGGCTGACACAGGTTCCTGGTTGCCCCCTCCGCCGAGGATGTCGCCGCTTCGCAGTATGGCCAACGGCTGGTCGTCGAATTTTTCCTTACGGCGCTCGCCCCCGAACGCGACGGCCAAGGGCCCTGCTGGTAAGCGCAGCAGTTCCCCCGATACCTTGGCGTCGACGCTTTCGCGCGTTGACTTTGAAATTCGGGTCGGCTGTAAGACGAGGGCGGAGTTCAACGCTGCCAGGCCGGCAGCGTTATTCAATCCGAAAGGATTGATGTTGGGATCCAAAGTGCCTACCGCATAACCGGCCGTCGTCGGGCCGCAGGGCGTTACAGGCAATCCTGTCGTCGGATCGGTGCACGTTGAGTTCAATAAGCGCGTTTCCGAGAGAGTGCCCTTGGTAAAGGTCTCGGTCGCTTTGCTGGTGGACCTCATGAGTGCAGCGTCATAGTCCCACTTTTCATTGATCGTTCCCTTGCCGCCCAGCACGAAGCGCTCTTGGTCGGCCACGGACCGACTGGTACGCGGTCCCGCGTCAAGAGTACGCCAGGAGATGTCGAGGTCGCCGGCCAGCGGAACGAAGTTGGTTTGTGCGCCGGTTGCCGGGTCGTACCAGAGTACCCCGTTCTCCAGCAAGCCGGTGGCTGGATTGACGGCCCTCGGATACCACATACCCCCTGCCGGGTAGAGCACCGGGTCGCCATTGAAAGTCGTGGCTGCGGAAGCCGGTGTCGGCGCGATCGCGAAAGTCGACGTGGTCCGTGTCTTGTTCCATTCGCCGAACAGTTCATGACTCGGTGTCAGAACAAGGGTGCCGCGCAAGAGGCCGCCAATTTTTTCCTGGGGTGGCACCAGATCGATCACGGGCGCGTAGTCGAACCGGCATGCGCCACCCGGTGACGTCTGGAACGAAAATGGCGGCAGGCAATTCGGCGCGCCGGGGTTGACCGTTCCGGTCCCAGGCACGGTGATGCTCGCCGGGATCGTATTGCCGCTGGTACCGTCGATGACTCCACCTGGTGCGTTGGGCAAGTAAGAGGTCCTTGCGAAGGCTCTATCCTTTGCTTTGACAGCGGAGAATTTGTCGTAGGTCAGGTTGCCGAACAGGTTGAAGCCTGCATTGGCCGGCTCACCGAAACCGGCACTGAAGGACGCGTGCTGTGACTGTCCGCCAGCGGCCTGAGGTCGCCGGGCGGAGACAGTCGCGTCGAATCCAATGAAGTCTTTTCGCGTAATGAAGTTCATGACACCGGCGATGGCATCGGAGCCATAAACTGCCGAGGCGCCGTCACGCAGGATTTCGATGCGCTCGATCGCGCCGATAGCTATTGAATTGAGGTCGGTTCCGCCACCGTCGAAGGCGTAGACCGCGAGGCGCCGACCGTTCAGCAGTACGAGCGTCGTGTTCGGTCCGAGGCCGCGCAGCGAGGCGCCGGCGAAACCGGGGCGCTGGGCGTCTCCGATCGCGAGGCTCTGGTTATAACCGCCACCGTTGTTCATCGACAAACGGTCCAGCAATTCGGCTGCGGTCGTCGCACCGCTTCTGCTGATCTCTTCGCGTGTGATTACTGTGACCGGCAACGCGGTCTCTGATTCAATGCGTCTGATTGAAGAGCCGGTGATTTCGACTCGATCGAGTTGTTGTTGCGCGAATGTGGGCTGGGCACTCAGTAAGAGCGTGCCGCCGACTGCGTGCAGCATGGCTGAACAAACTTTGGTTCTTCTTAACATGTTTTGTCCTCGAAGTGGCAGGAAGCTTTGACGTCTGACCCAGCCTGCGAGCGACCCCTGAGGCGCCGGGTAATGCGGCAAATACCCGCCCAAGGCCATGTATAAGAATTGTCACCACTGCGGTTTTTCCGGCCTCTAGGGTATTCCTCGATCTTGGTGAGCCGGCCGAAGATTAGATCCGGCGCGCTCAACATCGCCGCCCCGAAAGGCCAGTGTTTACGCTGGTTTGCCGGGTCATTACGCTTCAGGCCGGGGACGCGGTTCGAGTCATGCGCGGCTCGGCTAAGGAAATGTCCCTAGTGCAGCCGCACGACCGCGTTGGTTGCTCGCAACATGACACGAGCAAAGAAGCCGGGCTCGCCCACCCAGCCCGAGATGTTTGTCGAGGGCCTAAGAAAAGCTCGCAACCCGCTTCGACGCTGGTTTAATGCAAGGTCGATGCGTCATAGTTCTGGCCGAAGCAGGAAGCGGATGAGGAGCCCGATTTACCCCCGGTGTCACGCGCCGCCACTCCGTAGAGATCGCGCCGCGTCAGCGGCACAGCGGGAGCGCCGCTGCGGCGTTTGCCGGTCAAGATCTGGTAGACGCCAGTGCCACCCTCTTCGAACTCGAGTGCGCACGCTGCCATGTAGAGCCGCCAGACGCGGTACGTGGCCTCGCCGACGTGGCGCAGCGCCTCGTCGCGTCGCGCCTCCAGGCGCTGCACCCAATGGCGCAGCGTCAACGCGTAATGCGGGCGCAACGCCTCGACGTCGAGAATTTCGAAACCGGCGCGCTCCATGCCGCGCTGCACATTGCTCACCGTGTCGAGCTCGCCATCGGGGAACACGTAGCGATTGATGAAGTCGCTCACCAGTCCGGGATGCCAGCCCTCTTCGTCGTGCGTGATGCCGTGGTTCAGGAACAAGCCTTCGTCGCGCAGCACGCGGTAGACCGTCGCGTTGTACGCCGGCAGATTCGCCAGGCCGACATGTTCGAACATGCCCACGCTCGACACCTTGTCGTACACGCCCTCGCCCTTCAAGTCGCGGTAGTCGAGCAGTTCGACGCTCACCCGGTCTTGCAAGCCCGCGCCAGCGATGCGCGCCTGAGCACCGTCGAACTGCTGCCGGCTGAGCGTGATGCCGTGCGCGTCCACACCGTAGTGCTGCGCCGCCCAGCACACCAGGGCGCCCCAGCCGCAGCCGATGTCCAGGAGGCGCTCGCCGCGCTGCAATCGCAGCTTGCGGCAGATGTGGTCGAGCTTGTTGCGCTGCGCCTGGTCGATCGAGTCTTGCGCCGATTCGAAATAGGCGCACGAATACACCATCTGCTCGTCGAGCCAGAGCCGGTAGAACTCATTGGACACGTCGTAATGGAAGGTGTTCGCCGCCTGGTCGCTGTGGCGCGAATGGCGGTGCTCGAAGGGCTGGGCGTTGCTGCCGGCCCCGGCGGCAGTGGGCGACACCACCAGGCGCAGGCGTTTGGGCAGGCGCAGCGCGTCGCGCCACAACGCAGCACGTTCGCGCAGGCTGAGCGACAAGGTCTGAAAATGCGCCTTCAGGCGCAGCGCAGCGTACAAATCGCCTTCGAAATCGAGCAGTCCGCGAAAGTGAGCCTCGACGATCAACATCGGGTTGCGTTGCAACACCAGTTCGCGCAGCACCGTCGGGTCACGCACCACCATCGTGAACTCCGGCGCCGCCGGGCCGAGCCGCAGGATCGTGTCGTTCCAAAGGCGCAGCGCCAAGGAACCGCGAAAACCGCGCAACAGGCGCTGCACGATGCGCGACGCCGCGGCGACTGCGGACGAATCGCCGCCGCGCAGCACTGAGCGCATGGTGTCGGTGTTCATGCAGGTCGCCTCACGTGGCTGAGCCTTTCAAGCTGCGGGCACGTCGATACCAACAGTGAAATCTTGGCGCAAGGCGGCGCGCCGCGCAATAGCGGAAGTCCACGCCCCCACGGTGCGTGCGGGCACTTCCTTGCTCTCGCGCAAGGCCAGGCCGCTCGTTGTTCGATTCCTGGCACACTGGCCGTAGGGCCTGTGCGCCCAACCCATTTGACCCCACATGCTGATCGCAAACCGACTGATCCCACGCGGCGGTGGTCTGGCCCGGGCGCTGATCCAACGCGCCGCGACGCTCGAACTCGACTGGGACGTGCGCCGAAAGAGCCGTTTCGACGCCCTCGACAGCATGGGTCGCGAGCTCGGTGTGATCTTGCCGCGCGGCAGCGTGGTGCGCGGCGGCGACGTGTTGATCGCCGAAGATGGCTCGGCAATCCGCGTGATTGCCGCGGCCCAGCCGGTGCTGATGGTGCGCCATTGCAGCGAGCACGGCTCGCCCCTTGATTTGCTGCGCGCCGCGTACCACTTGGGCAATCGCCATGTGCAGCTCGAACTGACGCCGCAACACCTGAAGCTCGAGCCTGACCCTGTGCTGGCCGACATGCTGCGCCGGATGCGTTTGATCGTGACGGAAGAGGCTGCGGCCTTCGAACCCGAAGCGGGTGCCTACGCAGCGCAGGCGGGCCACGATCAAGGCCACCACCACACCCACGACGACGATCACGATCGCAATCGTTGATGCCTACAGATTGCGCGTCAAAGACCCTGCTCCAGTTGATGCAGCTCGCGTCGCCGGCCTTGCCGGTGGGCGGGTTCAGCTATTCCGAGGCACTGGAGGCTGCAGTGAGCGCGCGCCTCGTCGCCGACGAAGCCCGGGCGACCTCGTGGCTGCTCGACCAGCTGCATCTGGGCCTGGCGCGTAGCGAGCTGGCGGTGGCGGCCAAAGCCTTCGATTCCTGGCAAGTCCATGACGCGGCGGCACTGGCGGAACTCAACGCCTGGGTGCAGCGCACGCGCGAATCCGCCGAGTTGCGCCGGCAAGGCGAACAAATGGGCCGATCCATGCTGGCTTGGTTGCGCAACCGCGACCACGACGATCCACGCCTGGCGACTCTCGCGGCACTGCAGCCGGCGCCGAATTGGGTCATCGCTTTCGCCCTCGCTGCCGAGCAAACCGGCGCGTCGCGCCGTAACGCCATGCTCAGCCTCGCCTTCAGTTGGGCTGAGAACATGGTGCAGGCGGCGATGAAGTGTGTGCCGCTGGGGCAGGCGTCGGCGCAGCGCATGATCGGGGCGCTGATCGAACGCATTCCCGCGGCCATCGACCATGCCATTGCATTGCCTGAGCCCGAGCGTCAGGCCTTCATGCCGATGCTGGCGATACTTTCAGCGCAGCACGAGACCCAGTACTCGCGCTTGTTTCGTTCGTGAACGCACTCGCTGGCACAGGGATAATTGCCGCATGAACTCCGCACTTCAGGGCGCGCTTCACCACATTGCCCGGCGGTCCAAGCGACTCCCGCCGCTGCGCGTGGGCGTCGGCGGACCCGTCGGCTCAGGCAAGACGACGCTCGTCGAGATGCTGTGCAAGGCCATGCGTGATCGCTACGACCTGGTCGTCGTGACGAATGACATCTACACCAAGGAAGACCAGCGCCTGCTCACCGTGGCCGGTGCCTTGGAAGCCGAGCGCATCGTGGGGGTGGAAACCGGCGGCTGCCCGCACACTGCGATTCGCGAAGACGCGTCGATCAATCTCGAAGCCGTGGACCGCATGCTCGAGAAATTCCCGAACGCGGACATCGTATTCATTGAAAGCGGCGGCGACAACTTGGCCGCGACGTTCAGTCCGGAATTGTCGGACCTGACGATTTACGTGATCGACGTTGCCGCGGGCGAAAAAATCCCGCGCAAGGGCGGGCCCGGCATCACGAAGAGCGACCTCCTGGTGATCAACAAGACCGATCTTGCGCCGCATGTCGGCGCGAGCCTGGACGTGATGCGCACCGACACCTTGCGCATGCGCGGCACCAAGCCCTTCGTGATGAGCAATCTGAAAACGCTCACCGGCTTGGCAGACGTGGTGGCCTTTATCGAGACGAAGGGGCTGCTGCTCGCCGCTGTGTGAATCGAATGGCTTGCGGGCGCCTGGCCATACGCCAGCGGGCCGGCCTATCGAATCCCGCCCAGCCCGTGCAGCGCCTTCATCGCCCCCGCGCCGATCGCCGCGCCAAACCGCTTGGCCAAGCGCTCAACCACATTCTCCTTGGGCGTGTAGTCGATCACCTCAGCGGCGTGGATCACGTCGCGCGCCACGTAATCCAGGCTGCCGAGTTTGTCGACCAAACCCAGCTCCAGCGCTTTCTCGCCGTTCCAGAACAGGCCGCTGAAGGTTTCGGATGTTTGCTTCAATCGCGCGCCGCGGCCCTGCTTGACGACATCGATGAACTGCACGTGAATCTGGTCGAGCATGGCTTGCACATGCGCGCGGTGCTTCGGCGAGAGCGGCGAAAACGGGTCGCCGAGAGCCTTGTTCTCGCCGGCCGTCAGCAAGCGGCGCTCGACGCCGAGTTTGTTCATCGCTTCCGTGAAACCGAAGCCGTCCATCAGTACGCCGATCGAACCCACGATGGAGGCTTTGTCGGCGTAGATTTCGTCGGCCGCCACGGCGATGTAATAGGCCCCGGAGGCACAAGCCTCTTCGATCACGGCGTACACCTTCTTGCCATGCAAAGCCTTCAGACGGCGAATTTCGTCGTGCACGATGCCAGCCTGCACCGGGCTGCCCCCCGGTGAATTGATGCGAATCACGATGGCCAGCGCGCCGGAGTCTTCGAACGCCGCTTTCAAGCCGGCGATCAGGATTTCCGCGCTGGCGTCGCTGTTGGAAGCGATTTCGCCGCGCACCTCGACCATTGCCGTGTGCGGGCCGCTGGGCGCAGCGACGCGACCGCGCGAGCCCAGCACGATGACCACCGTCAACAGCAGCAATGCGATCCACGACACGCGCTTAACAGTGCGCCAACGCCGCTCGGAGCGGCGGTCCTTCAGCACATCTTGCGCAAGTCTTTCGAGTGCCTGGTCCCAGCTGGGTCGTGCTGCGGCAGTGCCGGCTGGCGCGGGCGAGGCTGGCGGCGCAGCAGGCGTCGATGAGGTCATGCCCGGCCCAGCAAGGGCCGGCCCGGGTTCGCCGGAGATCGGGCTGGGGCTGGGAGTCGATTCGTCGGCATTCATGGGGGGCTTTCGAATGGGGGGCCGCTCAATCGACAAATGCCGGTTGCGTCTCGGCAGAAGGATACCAATAGACTCGGCCGGTGTCTTCTTCGACGGCCAGCGGCGTCAGACGGCCGCGCCCGCAAGGGCCACCGACACAGCGCCCGTCGCGCGGCTGGTACTGCGCACCGTGGATCGAACACAGGATGAACTCGCGCCCGGCGTCGAGAAACTCACCGGGCTGCCAGTCCAGCTCGGCGTGCACATGGGCGCATCGGTTCAGGTAGGCGACGACTCTCCCGTCGAAGCGCAGGGCGAAGGCCCGCGCCGGCTCGTTGGCGTGCAGCACGTCGAACACCAGCGCCCGGCCCTTTTCCTGCAGTTCCCCGGAGCTGCACAAAGCCTGGCGAGAGGCAGTGCTATCAGGCATGGTCCACCAGCCACTGCTGCAGGTCGGCCACGGAATGCGCGATGTAAAGCGGCGCGAACGCGTCGAACTCCGCGTGCTCATGCGCGCCATAACTCACCGCCAGGCTCGCCGTGCCGGCGTTTGCTGCGAGCTGCAAGTCGTGCGTGGTGTCGCCGATCATCAGCGTGCGCTCGGGCGTCACGTCGAGTTCGTCCATCAACTCGAGCAGCATGAGCGGATTGGGCTTGGACGCTGTTTCGTCGGCAGTGCGCGTGGCCTCGAACATGCCCGCCAATTGGACGCTTTTGAGCGCTTCGTCCAAGCCGCGCCGCGATTTTCCCGTCGCCACCGCCAGGCTGTACTGGCGGCTTTTCAGTGCATGCAGCATGACCAGGGCGCCGTCGAACATCAGAACCTCGTGTTGCTGGGCGAAGTAGTGGTGCCGGTAGCGATCGGCCAACTCGCGATGACGTTCACGCGGCAGCGCGGGCGCCGCGTGCTGCAGCGCGTCGGCCAGGCCCAGGCCGATCACATAACTCGCGTCGCGACCGCTCGGAATAGGAGCCCCAACGTCGGCACACGCCGCCTGAATGCAGCGCGCGATCAATGCGGTCGAGTCGAACAGTGTCCCGTCCCAATCGAAGGCGATCAGGTCGAAGCGGCGATGCATTCGCCGACCGGCGGTGGTCATTCCTCTAAGTCCTCCAGTGTCATCAGGAAATGGGCACATTCTGCCGGCATGGGCGAGGCCATCTCCAGGAGCTCGCCGCTGGCCGGGTGCACCACGCGCAGCCTCGAAGCGTGCAGGAACATGCCGTCGAAGCGTTGTGTTGCCCCCTGCCCTGCCACGCCAGGCCACCCAGTGCCGCGCGCCAAGGCCTTGTTCAAGTCGAAATGACCGTACTTCGAGTCGCCCACGATCGGGTGGCCGGCGTTGGCCAGGTGCACGCGGATCTGGTGCGTGCGCCCGGTCTTGATGCTCACGTCGAGCAAGGTAAAGCCAGCATAGCGGCGTTTCACCTTCACCAGCGAGATCGAGCGGCGCGCCTGTTCATGGTCCGCCTCAACGACGCGAACACGGCGTTCGCCATCGGCGTTGAGCGTTTTTCGCAAGGCCAGGTCGATGACCTTGAGCTTGTCCGGCCACGCGCCGACGACCAGCGCCAGGTAGGTCTTGACCACGCCTTTGTCGCGTTGTCGAAGCTGTTCTTGCAAGGCGACGAGGCTCGCGCGCTTGCGCGCCACGAGCAGAACGCCCGAGGTTTCCTTGTCGAGCCGGTGCACGAGTTCAATGCAACGCTCTTTCGGGCGCGCACGGCGCAACTGCTCGATCAATCCGAAGCTCAGGCCGCTGCCACCGTGCACCGCAAGGCCCGCGGGTTTGTCGATGGCTATCAGGTGTTCGTCCTCGAACAGAATCGTGAAGTCGCGCGCCGGCACGGCTTGCGGGTCAGCCTTGGCCGCCGCGCGCACCGGCGGCACCCGAATCTTGTCGCCCAGTGCCAGGCGACTATCGGCTGCGGCCCGCCCTTGGTTGACGCGCACCTCACCGCTGCGGATGACGCGGTGCACATGGCTCTTGGGAACACCCTTGAGCAGCTTGATGAGGAAGTTGTCGAGGCGCTGGCCGGCCGAGTCTTCTTCGATGCGGACATAGTGCACACCCAGGCCCGCAGGTTTCGGCAGTGCGCCTGGAGCAGACGGCCCTGGCGCCGCGCCCTTGGCCCCTATAATGCGCTGCACCACGTTGTTGCGCTCAGTGATCGATCGGCAGGAGTTTAGCCTTGCACGCTCAGGACAGGCCTAGCAACTGGCAAGGGGAGAGCCGAAGGGCCCACCCGAACAGGTGATGCAACGCATCGCTGTGCAGGGCAGGCAGGGTCAATTGACTGGCGCTGCGGCCCCGGCGCAGGATGCGGCAGAGCAACGCAAAGAAGGCACCCACCCACTAGGTTTATACAGGCGGGAGACACGAGCCACAGCGAGCCCCGGCGAATCACGCCGGGCGTGCTGCCCCAGCCCTCCCGCCTCGCGTCAAGTGATCCCATGCGGATGTTGACCCCGGCCCCACACCCATTGCCCCTGATTGAAGCAGTGAATCGGCTCGATTGCCGCCTCAGTGCCGCAATCACCGGCGCAAGGTGCTCTGGGCCGAGCGATCCACATGCAGCGTCCCTGCCCCGGCCTCGCGGCCGCGCGCGGTGCCTGCAACGCACAGCAGTCACACCGACGCAAGCGCCAACGCTGCGCGCCGTGCCGGTCTGAAGACCGAGCGGCCAGGTACGCAGTCCAGGGCGATTCCTTCCGGGCCTTCCAGCGTTCCTCGTGCATCGAAGCGTCGCCTGCGGCACGGCCGCAGGGACTTTGAGTTGCGCGCATCGCCACACGGCGGCGCACAAAGAATGGAGTGCACATGAAACGCATGCTGATCAATGCGACGCAGCCTGAAGAGCGTCGCCTGGCCATTGTCGAAGGCCAGAAATTGATGGACTTCGAGACCGAGATCGAAGGCCGCGAACAACGCAAGGGCAATATCTACAAGGCAGTCGTCACCCGCGTCGAGCCCTCGCTCGAAGCCTGTTTCGTCGACTATGGCGAAGACCGCCACGGCTTCTTGCCATTCAAGGAAATCTCGCGCAATTACTTCCGTGACGGAGTCGACCTGCGCTCAGCACGCATTCAAGACGCGATTCGAGACGGCGATCCACTGCTCGTGCAAGTCGAGAAAGAAGAGCGCGGCAACAAAGGTGCGGCCCTGACCACCTTCGTCAGCCTGGCCGGGCGCTACCTGGTGCTGATGCCCAATAACCCGCGTGGCGGCGGCGTGAGCCGGCGCATCGAGGGCGAGGACCGCGAAGAGTTGAAGGAAAACCTCGACCAGCTCGATTACCCCAAGGGCATGAGCCTGATCGCGCGCACCGCCGGCATCGGTCGCACCGCGCCCGAGCTGCAGTGGGACCTGAACTACATGCTCAAGCTGTGGAGCGCAATCGACGACGCGGCCCAGGCCGGCAAGGGAGCGTTCCTGATCTACCAGGAATCATCGCTGGTGATCCGCGCGATCCGCGATTACTTCACCGCCGACGTCGGCGAAATCCTGATCGACACCGACGACATCTTCGAGCAGGCCAAGCAGTTCATGAGCCATGTGATGCCCGAGACGGCACACAAGGTGAAGCGCTACCGCGATGACGCACCGTTGTTCAGCCGCTTCCAGATCGAGCATCAGATCGAGACGGCGTTCTCGCGCACTGTGAACCTGCCTTCGGGCGGCGCGATCGTCATTGACCACACGGAAGCGCTGGTGTCGGTGGACGTGAACAGCGCGCGCTCGACACGCGGCAGCGACATCGAGGAGACCGCGACGCGCACCAACCTCGAAGCGGCCGACGAGATCGCGCGCCAGATGCGCTTGCGTGATCTTGGGGGTCTGATCGTCGTCGACTTCATCGACATGGACGAATCGAAGAACCGGCGCGAAGTCGAGACTCGATTGCGCGACGCATTGCGGCAGGATCGGGCGCGCGTGCAATTCAGCTCGATCTCCAAATTCGGCCTGCTCGAACTGAGCCGCCAGCGCCTGCGACCGGCGCTGAGCGAAGGCTCTCACATCACCTGCCCGCGCTGCAACGGCACCGGCCATATCCGCGACACGGAAAGTTCGGCTCTGCAAATCTTGCGCATGGTTCAGGAAGAGTCGATGAAAGACAACACGGCCGCCGTGCACGTTCAAGTGCCGGTGGAAGTGACGAGTTTTCTGCTGAACGAAAAACGCACCGAGATCACGAAGATCGAACTCAAGCAGCGCGTGACCGTGCTCCTGGTGCCGAACAAGACCCTCGAGACGCCGAACTACCGCCTCGAGCGCTTGCGCCAAGACGACCCGCGCCTGGAGAACCTGCAAGCCAGCTACAAGATGGTCGATGAACCCGAAGAAGAGGTCGGGTTCACGCGCCGCGAGAAGGGCAAGGCAAAACAGGAGCCCGTGATCAAGGGCATCTTGCCCGAGGCGCCGGCTCCCGTGGTCGCGGCGAAGCCGCCGACCTCAGCAGAAGTTGCCCCCCAGCAGGCAATCACACCGGTGGCCGCTTCGATGGCCCCACGAAGGGCCGCAACAACAGCGTCGAGCGGCGGATTCTTGGCCTGGCTCAAGCGTATCTTTGGAAACGAGTCGGCGCAGCCGACTGCGCCCGCTGCGGCAACAACTGCCGCCAAGCCTGGTGCCACGC
>JBAQUQ010000469.1:0-8176 GCA_049297615.1 Burkholderiaceae bacterium | reverse complement strand
GGTCAAGCAGGACTGGTAGTCGGGCGCTCGTTTGGGGACCCCCGCCGAGCGTGGCGTCTGGCACGCTCGGCGCGAGTCCGATCCAGGCTTCGTGCTCTGAGAGGGCCGGGGAATGCCGATACTTCGCTGGTCGACATTACAGCACCGAGGCAGCGACTTGAGCACAAACCGATCCCAGCGCGACCCGAACGCCGGCATCGGCTCGATGCTCGCCGCCGTGCTTGACAAACTCAGCGTGATCAACAAGTCTGTCAAGCTCGAACGCAGCGACGGCAAGGTTCGAGTGGTCTTCGAGGACGACACGAAATCGACAGAGCCCGCACCGACGGCACTCGATGCCACGCTGAACCGCATGCGCGACGAGTTGAAGGAGTTGTTGGGCCGCTGTCAGGGTGCGCGCGAGGTGCTGATGCACTTGGCGACCTTGGAGCAAACGCTGCGAACGCAAGGGCTCGCCGCGTTCGACAACCTGCCGCCCCGCGTGCTGAAGCGCGCCGGGGCCCAATTGGAGAGCATCGTTGGCGAGCCGGTGGGCGCCGGCATCGCCGACCTGCGCTCGCGAATTTCGGTGGCATTGACACTTCACGAAAAGGTCGAACAGATCACTCAGCGCAGCGCCGGGCCTTCGTCGTTCCTGGTCGACGAAAAGCTCCAGGTCAGCGAAGCGAGCGCGTCCGATTTCATGCGCGCTGTCGAAACGTCCAAGCGCGGGCTTTGAGTCGCCGCGGCGAAGCGCCTGTGCGAAGCGCAGGCACAAGGTAGCCGCCTGAGAGCTCGAAAAGCAGTCCAATACCCGCGTCGCAACTGGGCCGCGCAAGCCGCGTGCCGGATCACCCCGGCGCGCCGTGCGATGCTCGCGCCCATGCGACGACGCCGCCTCTGCGAGCTTTCGGTCTTGCTGGCCGCCACGGCCGGCGCCGGGCCGCTGCGTACCCACAGCCCGGCGCAGCACCGCCTCGCTTTCCCCGCCGACCACGGTGCACACCCGCGCCAGCGCATCGAATGGTGGTACCTCACTGGCCATCTGGCGCGCTCGGCTGCGCAGCCGCAAGCCGACGCGGCCGCGATGCAAGAGCCGCAGTTCGGGTTCCAGGTCACGTTCTTTCGTGCGCGAACGCAAGTCGACCCGGTACACCCCAGCCGCTTCGCTGCCGGCCAATTGCTGTTTGCGCATATTGCGCTGACCGATCTTGCGCAAGCCCGAATGCGTCACGACCAGCGCATCGCTCGCACCGGTTTCGGCCTGGCCGAGTTCGACACCGCGGAGACGAAGCTCACGCTGCGCGATTGGAGCCTGGCGCGCAGCGGCCCAGCGCAGCAAAGCCGCTATGTCGCGATGGTGCGCAGCCCAGCGGCGGGATTTGCCCTGCAACTGCACTGCGACGCGACCCAGGCCCTGCTGGCGCAGGGCGACAAGGGTTGGTCGCGCAAAGGCCCGCGCGCCGACCAGGCGAGCTTGTACTACAGCCAGCCGCAGCTCGCCGCGCACGGCAGCTTGCAGATCGACGCCCTCGAGATCGCCGTGCAGGGCCGTGCCTGGCTCGACCATGAATGGAGCGACGCGCCGCTCGACACGCAAGCCGTCGGCTGGGACTGGATCGGCATGAACCTGCACGACGGTTCGGCGCTGACGGCGTTTCGCTTGCGCCGCTCCGATGGCAGCGCGTTTTACGCCGGCGGCAGTTTTCGCAGGCCGGGGCGGCCGCCACACATCGACGCGGCCGACGCCGTGGATTTCACACCGCGGCGTTTGTGGACGAGCCCGCATTCACAAGCTCGCTATCCGGTGCACTGGAGTGTGCACACTGCGAGCGGCAAATTCGAAGTACGAGCTCTGCTCGAAGATCAGGAGCTCGACAGTCGCGCAAGCACCGGCGCCATTTATTGGGAAGGCCTGAGCGAACTTCTCGATGAGGGCGGCCGGCAAATCGGCCTGGGTTATCTGGAGATGACGGGTTACGCCGCGCCGCTGCGCCTCTAGCAGCCATTCGGGCTTTGGGCCGGGCCCGCGCCGTAGCGACGTGCCTGCCTGAAACGCCCATAGACTTCGTTCCATGACCGCCGCAACCGCCCCGAAGAACATTCGCTCGCTGAGCGGATTGCAGCCTTACTTGCGCCGCTACCGCGGGCGCATCGCGCTGGCCGTCCTGTTCCTCGTTCTCGCCGCGATCAGCACGCTCGTGTTTCCGCTGGCGTTGAAGTCCTTGATCGACGAGGGCCTGGTCGCCACCGACCCGGGCGAGCGCGTGATGGCGCTGCGCGAACATTTCTTCGCGCTGTTCGCGGTTGGCGCGGCGCTTGGCCTGTTCTCGGCGCTGCGCTTCTACATGGTCACGTGGCTCGGCGAGCGCGTCACGGCCGACTTGCGCAACGCGGTGTATGCGCATGTCGTGCAACAGAGTCCGGAGTTCTTCGAGACCACTCAGACCGGCGAAGTGTTGTCGCGCCTGACGACCGACACAACACTCGTGCAGACCGTCGTCGGCTCGAGCCTGTCGATGGGCCTGCGCAATAGCGTGATGGGACTCGGCGCGATGCTGATGTTGATCGTCACCAATCCGTATGTGATGACGCAAGTGCTGGGCATCCTCGTGCTCGTCGTGCTGCCCTCGCTGGCCTTCGGGCGGCGCGTGCGCAAGCTCTCGCGCGCCAGCCAGGACCGCGTCGCCGATTCGAGCGCGATCGCGGCCGAAGTGCTGAATGCGATTTCCGTCGTCCAGAGTTATGTCCAGGAGCAGCGCGAAGCGCAGCGCTTCGACGCGTCCACGACCAGCGCCTTCGCGACGGCCGTGCGGCGCACGCGCCTGCGCTCGATGCTGGTGGCCTTCATCATCACGGCCACCTTTGGCGCCTTGCTGTGGGGCCTGTACCAGGGCACGCAGGCGGTGATCGACGGTCAGATCAGCGCCGGCCACCTGGGCCAGACCGTCGTCTACGTCATCATCTTGGTCAGCAGCGTGGCCGTGCTGGCCGAGGTCTACGGCGACTTGTTGCGCGCTGCGGGCGCGACCGAGCGCTTGATGGAGCTGCTCGCGACGCGCTCGCGCATCGCTTCACCGGCCGAGCCCCTTGCCTTGCCCGCTGCGGTGGGTGGCTCGGCCCTGGTCTTTCGCGACGTGAGTTTTCGCTACCCGTCGCGACCCCAGCACGCTGCCCTGTCGCATTTCACGCTCGACGTGAAATCGGGCGAAACCGTGGCCCTGGTCGGACCCAGCGGCGCGGGCAAGAGCACCGTGTTCCAGTTGCTGCTGCGCTTTTACGACACGAGCAGCGGTGAATTGTCGCTGGACGGCGTGGCGCTGCGCTGCGCGGCGCTGGCAGCCTTGCGCGAGCGCATCGCCATCGTTCCGCAAGACAGCGTCGTGTTCTCGGCCAACGCGATGGAGAACATTCGCTACGGCCGGCCCCAGGCGAGCGACGCGCAGGTGGTACAGGCCGCCAAGGCCGCCTACGCGCACGACTTCATCAGTGTCCTGCCCGAGGGCTACCGCACGTTTCTCGGCGAGCGCGGCGTGCGTTTGTCGGGCGGCCAGCGCCAGCGCATCTCGATCGCGCGGGCGATCCTGAAAAACCCGCCCCTGCTGCTGCTCGACGAAGCCACCAGCGCCCTGGACGCCGAGAGCGAACGCATGGTGCAGGCTGCCTTGGAGGCGGCGATGAAGGACCGCACGACGCTCGTCATCGCGCATCGCCTGGCCACGGTACAGCGTGCCGACCGCATCGTCGTGATGGAGGCGGGCGAGATCGTCGACACCGGCACGCACGCCGAGCTGGTGGCACGCGGTGGCTTGTACGCCCGGCTCGCGGCGATGCAGTTCAGCGGCAGCAGCGCGACGCCGACAGCCACGGCGCAGGAGACTGTACAAGCGCGATCCGCCCTGGCCGCACCGCACCGATAATCGCGGCCTTTCGCCACCGTCTTCCCGCCATGAATCGCCCCGTCCGCAGCCAGTATGAAGACTTCATGCGCCATGTGCATGAACATGGCGTCGCCAAAGGCGACCGCACCGGCACCGGCACGCGCAGCGTGTTCGGCTATCAAATGCGCTTCGACCTGAACGAAGGCTTTCCGCTGGTGACGACGAAAAAGCTGCACACCAAGGCGATCGTCCTGGAGTTGCTCTGGTTTCTGCGCGGCGACGGCAATGCGCGCTGGCTGCAGGAGCGCGGCGTGACGATCTGGGACGAATGGGCCAAGCCCGACGGTGGCCTCGGCCCCATCTACGGCGTGCAATGGCGCAGTTGGCCCACGCCGGGCGGCGGCCACATCGATCAGATTGCCGACGTCGTGCGCCAGCTCAGATCGAACCCGGATTCACGACGCATCATCGTCAGCGCCTGGAACGTCGCCGAGCTGCCGAAAATGGCGCTGCTGCCGTGCCACGCGTTGTTCCAGTTCTATGTGGCGCAGGGCAAGCTGTCGTGCCAGCTCTATCAGCGCAGCGCCGACATCTTCCTCGGCGTGCCGTTCAACATCGCAAGTTACGCGCTGTTGACGCACATGCTGGCGCAGCAATGCGACCTGGACGTGGGCGAATTCATCTGGTGCGGCGGCGACTGCCACATCTACGACAACCACGTCGAACAGGTCGAGTTGCAGTTGTCGCGCGCGCCGTTTTCCTACCCAATGCTGACGTTCGCGCGGCGGCCGGCCTCGATCTTCGACTACGCCTTCGAAGACTTCGAGATCGTCGACTACCGGCATCATCCACCGATCAAGGCACCGGTGGCAGTTTGATGAGCCCTGCGGGCTCGGACGCTCTCAGGAGTCGCCGGTGAATCCGGTCTTCTTCACCAGCGGCCCCCAGCGGTCGAATTCGACCTTCTGGCTGCGCGCCATTTCTTCGGCGGTCGAGCCCTGCGCCACCAGGCCCACGACGCCCAGGCCTTCGATCAGGGCCTTGTCCTTGAGCGCGGCCGTGATCGCGGCATTGGCTGCTTCAAGCACGACGCCCGGCGTGCGCGCCGGTGCGTAAAAACCAAACCACTCTTCGACGGTGAACTCGGGGAAGCCTTGTTCGGCGAAGGTCGCCACGTCGGTGATAAAGGGTGAGCGTTTGGCGCCGGAGGTCGCCAGGATGCGAAGCTTGCCGGCCCTGTGGTTGGCGATGAAGTCGCCGCTGGGCGTGATCATGGCCGCGATCTGGCCGCCCACCACGTCGGTCACGCCGGGCACCGAGCCGCGGTAAGGCACGTGCTTGAGATCCACGCCGCTGTTCAAGCCGAGCAAAGCGCCGATGAAATGCGGCGTCGAGCCTGCCGCCGGCGAGCCGTAGTTGGCGTCTTTCGGATTGGCCCTGGCCCACTCCAGGAAGTCCTTGACGCCTCGCACGTTCGACGGAACCAGGGGGCCCACGGCCAGGCCATGGAACATCAGGGCCGCGATCGAGACGGGAACAAAATCGCGCAGCGGGTCATAGCGGAGCTTGGCGCCGTAGACGTGCGGATAGATCGACGTGCAGGAGAAGGGCGACAGCGCCAGCGTCGCGCCGTCCGCGGCGGCGCTCTTGAGCGCCTCCAGGGCGATGCGCCCACCCGCGCCGGGTTTGTTCTCCACCAGCCCGGCGTAGCGCGAATAGCCGCTGCCGGCGATTTTCTCGGCGACACGTCGCGCCACGATGTCGCCTGCGCTGCCCGCAGGAAAGCCGTAAAGGAAACGCACCTGGTCCAAGGCCTGCGCGGAAACGCTGCGCGCCCCGAGCGTGGCGAGCAAGGTGGAGCCGAGGGCGGCTTGTAGCAAGGGTCTGCGTTGCGTCATCGATCGTCTCCTGGAAGTTGGGCTTGGATGGGGAAGGCCTGCGCTACGGTATCAAACAGCCTGGATGACGCGCGGATGCGCTGGCTCGCTGTAAAGCAGTTCGACTTCGCCAGCGCGCCGCGCGAGCACGGCACCCTGGTTCACGTAGCCCTTGTCCGTGATCTCGCCGGCGTCGGCATTCGGCGCTTCGCTCAATATCAAGGCCCGCAGCGGTGTCTGCGACGACCCGCCCCCTTGCGCGCGCAAGCCCGACAGTGCCGCGCCGATCTTGGCGGCGAGTGCGTCGGCGCTCAGTTGCGAACCGGCCGGGCTCGGAAACACCAGGGCGCCGATCTCGTGACGGTCATGCCCGGTCACGACCACGTCTTGCGCGTAGGGCGAAAACGCCGAGACGAGTTTCAGGCGCAGCATTCCCACCGACACCCAGGTGCCCGTGGTGAGCTTGAAGTCTTCGGCGATGCGCCCGTCGAACATCACGCCGCGCTCGGGGCGCAATTCATCGGCCAGGTAGCCTGCGTCACCGATGCGGTAGAAGCCCTCGTCGTCGAAGGCAGCGGCAGTCAGGTCCGGCGCGTTGCGATAACCGGGGAAGACGGACACGCCGCGCACGCGCAACTCGTGCTTGTGAGCACTGCGCACGAGCTTCAACTCCAGGCCCGGCAAGGGGATGCCGATGCAGCCCGCGGCGTCCAAGCGCCAATGCGCACTGGTGACGGCCGGTGATGTTTCCGTGGAGCCCCATGAGGTGGTGAGCCAAAGCGGCTCCTGAGTCAATGTGGCTTTGCCACTTGACTCAACCCCCTCGGGGGGCGGACGACGTAGGTCGTCGGCCTGGGGGCGCGCTGTACGCGCTCGCGCGGCAACGGCGACGAGCCGCTTCCAGATGGCCGGCGGCAAAGCGGCTCCCGCATAGAAGACCATGCGCAGCTGCGTGAAGACATCGTGGGCCAAGTCGGCGTCGCTTTCGAAAAACGGCAGCAACATGTCCAGGCCACGTGGCACATTGAAGTGCAGGTTGGGGCGAACCTCGCGCAGGTTGCGCACCGTCTTGTCGATCAGGCCGGGAGCCGGCCGACCCTCGTCGATGTACATCGTGCCGCCGTTGCGCAGCACGAGGTTCAGGTTGTGGTTGCCACCGAACGTATGGCTCCACGGCAGCCAGTCGAGCAGGACGGGTTTTTCGCGGTCGAGGAAGCGCCAGGTCTGCGCAATCATCTGCTGGTTCGCGCACAGCATTCGATGCGTATTGATCACGACCTTCGGCTGGCCCGTCGAGCCCGAGGTCAACAGGTATTTGGCGTGGTCGTCGGCTTGAATGGCGTTGAAGGCGCGCATCACTTCGGGGCCTTCGGTCGCTGCAAGCAGGCTGTCCCATCCGATCGCGCCGCTCACGCTGGCAGCGCCTTCTCCCAGAACCGTGACGGCGTCGACCGCGCATGCGCGAAGCGCCGGGCCATAAACCTTTGCGTCCGCTGCGTATACCAGGGCGGGGTCGAGTGTGCGCAGAATGCCCGCGATCTTCGTGTAGTCCTGCGTCAGCCTGCAATAGGCGCTCGACACGGAACATACCGCTCGCCCGACGTGCATCGCCGCGAGCATCAGCAAGGCATGGTCGATGGCGTTGTCGGACAGGATCACGACCGGCTTGGCTGCGGGCAGATCCAGCGCGAGCAAGCTTTGGGCAATCGCGCCGACAGCCCAGCGCAGCTCGCGCCAGCTCAGGCGCCGCCAGGCGCCGCTGGCATCGCGCTGCGCGAATGCGAGCGCATCGGGGGTGTCTTCGGCCCACTGTTCGAGCCACCGCCCGACACAGCGCGCGTAGGGTCTGAGCGCCTCGGGGGAACGCAGCACGACGCTGCCGTCACCTAACTCGCTGCGCAGCGTTCGCGCCGGCGCCAGCATTTCGGGGTTTTCAAAGAAGTCAGACACGCCGCGCTGCGTCTCAATAACCTGGGGCAATCTCATGGCATAAGCATGTGTATCGAGCGCGATCCTAATTGAACGCCGCCAAGACCATTTCTTGCCGCAAGGCACGGGGCCATCCAGGCGAGCCGCATGAGCAATGGCGAATGAACCCGTTTGACCAGGAAAAAACCCCTAAGTCTTTGAAAACTTAGGGGTTTCTGGACTTCCTTGGACCTTCCGGGACTCTCAATTGGTGGGCTGGGGTCACTCGAATATACCTATGAAATTACGGGGCGATTGAATGAAGTTCTTGCAAAAGTTCTTGCAGCGTTCCGGCGCTGAAGGGGGCACGCGGCACAACGAGCGCGCGAAGTGGACGACCGAACGTAAGCGTCTCGCCGCGGCACCTTGAACGCGACTGATGATTTTGGAATGCTCGTGTCCACTAAGTTTTTGGTGGACACGTGCACACTATTTCCAAGCAAGTCAACGCCGGGCGTCGACGCCGCCGCA
>JBAQUQ010000468.1:0-2788 GCA_049297615.1 Burkholderiaceae bacterium | reverse complement strand
CCCCCCAAGCGTGCCGGGCACATGCGGTGATGACGCGGCCGAGAGTTGTGGCGCTCGGTGGCACCCCGCGAGCGTGGGTCGGAGAACGGGGGCGCCGCCGCCGCCCTGCCGCCACGACGCAGGCCGGTTGAGATTGCGCGCACAGACGCCTCTGGGTCGAAAGCATCAAGCGCGCTGTTGCAGCCCTGACGCAAATCGAGGTGTGCCAGTTTCATCCTAGGCGATGGTTGTCTTCGCCCGAAGTGTATGGGGAGGCCCCGGCTGCAGGCCTTGTCCTGCCTGGATCGTCACCCACGACGCGGTGGCGCTCCTCCATGCGGGCACGACGACTCCGGGCTCTGCAAGTAGGTCCCGAATATCATCAGCGGATGGGCACCGCACCAACCCAACCATTAGAGGCGCTGAAGGCAAAGGGCTTCGATGTCCTCTTTGTCTCGCACGCTGCGGCTATCCTGGCACAGGACTTTCCCGATGCAGTTGCAGAGTTAGAAGAGGCGCGTTCCGATCTCGAGCTTCCGATCACAGAAATCATCGGAAGTGGTGGTGGCGAAACCAAGTTCACGCAGCGGCTGCGCAAGACCCTCACGGCAAAGCACTGGAAGAAGCACAACTTTGAAATCACCAAGGAGGTTGACGGCGTTCCAAAGGAGTCCACTTCGCATGAAGTTGATCATGTGCGCCGCTTCGACGCAGTGGGGGTTGTTGCGATTTCGCTGTCCGTAACGTGGAGAACCTTCGGCAGGCGAAGACCGGGTAAGAAACTCGACGGGGCTCTTCTTCAACGCCATTGCGACGATCTCGCTGAAGCACGGCATCCCCGGGAGGAGCCCCTTCGCAAGCTGCCCGTCCACGCACCCAACGCGCACCCATGACAACCCCGACCCGCTCCGTCCTCGTCACCGGCGCCGCAACCGGCATCGGTGCCGCCACCATCGGCCGCTTCATCAAAGAGGGCTGGCAGGTCGCGGTCAATTACCTCGACGCCAGCCAGCGCGAGGCGGCGACGGCACTGGCCGCGAGCGGCGGGCCCCTGCGGCGCGGCATCGCCATCGAGGGCGATGTGACGCGCGATGCCGACTGCGTGAAACTGGTGGAGGCGACGGTGGCCGCGTTCGGCAGACTCGACGCCCTGGTGAATGCCGCCGGGATCAGCAAGATGGTGGCCCACACCGACCTCGATGGCCTGTCGGCCGACGACTTTCAGCGCATCTACGCCGTGAATGCGATCGGCCCGTTCCAGATGATGCGCGCCAGCGCGCCGCATCTGAAGGCGACGGGGCGCGGTGCCGTGGTCAATATCTCGTCGCGCGCGGCCCTGGCCGGCGGCGGATCGTCGATCGCCTACGCTGCGTCCAAGGGTGCGCTGAACACGCTCACGCTGTCGATGGCGCGCGTGCTCGCGCCCGAAGTGCGCGTCAACGCGGTCTGTCCGGTCCTGGTCGAAGGGGGATTCGTCGAACGCCTGGCGCCGCAATCGTTTGCCCAACGCCGCGCGCACCAGATCGCCGTGTCGCCTCTGCGGCGCATCGGCCACCCCGACGAAGTGGCCGAGACCATCCATTGGCTCGTCTCGAGCGCCACGATGATGACGGGCGCGATCGTCGAACTCGATTTCGGCATGCACTTGAACGCGGTGTGAGGGCCGCCCGGGCATGATCGCCCTCGCCCGGCGCCTGCCTTGCGCCGGCGTCGTGGTCGCGTCCCTCAGGCGCGCCGGCTGCCTAGCCCGCGCCTAGCCCACGAGTTGCGCTTGCAGTCTGATCTCCGGCCCTGCCAGCGCCTTCGATATCGGGCAGTTCTTTTTCGCTGCCTCGGCGTGCTTCTGCAGCTCAGCGTCGGTCAGATTCGGGACTTCGGCCTGCGTGTTCAGTTCGATCAGGGTGATGGCGGGGCCTTCGCCCAGGTGCACCCTCGCCGTCGTGGCGATGCGCTTGGGAGTGAAGCCCGCGGTCGTGAGCAGGGCGGCCAGGAACATCGAAAAGCAACCCGCCTGCGCTGCGCCGATCAGCTCTTCGGGGTTCGTTCCCCGGCCTGATTCAAAACGCGAGGCATAGGTGAATGGGCCCTCATAGGAGCCACTTTTCATCGTGCCCGCACCTTCCTTGAGGGTGCCTTTCCATTCCGCGGATGAAGTACGAACGGCCATGTTCTCCTCGCTTTCTGGTGCTGTGAGTTGAGTACCGTCTGGCATTATGCGCTGCACGATGCCCGAGTTCGACCCCGCCGAGGGCCGTCAACGCCAGGCGAGAATTCCTGCGACGCTCTTGGTCAACGCCATCGCCACGATCTGCCCGAAGCACAGCAGCGCGCCGAGAAACGCCGCAGCGCGCGTGGCGCGCGGCAGGCCCGGCCGCAGCGCGACCATGCCCAGCCCGATGTAGAGCAGCAATCCGGCGATCTTGGCAAACAGCCAGGGCGTGGCGATCGGGTTCAGCCGCAGCAGCCACGCCAGGCCGAGCGCGGAGGCAAGCAGGACCGTGTCCACGATATGGGGCAGCGTGCGCGCCGCCCTGCCCCGCACCCAACGCGCATCCATCAGCGCCGCGACGCCGCGCGCGACGAAGCCGCCGATCGACAGCGCGACAGCCATCTGGTGCACCAGCTTGAGCGTGGCGTAGTCCATGCGCGCGACTGCTCCCTCCACGGTCAGCCCGGCTTGCCGTCGAGCCGCGCGCGCGTCAGGACTGGCCAGTAGCGCAGCGTGAACAATGCGAAAGCGGCCGACCAGAGCGCCGCCGAGGCCAGGATCGCCACCAGCGTTGCGCCGGGCGCGAGCACGGGCACGAGC
>JBAQUQ010000467.1:0-20731 GCA_049297615.1 Burkholderiaceae bacterium | reverse complement strand
CCCCCCAAGCGTGCCGGGCACGGGCGGTGATGACGCGGCCGAGCGTAGTGGCGCTCGGTGGCGCCCCGCGAGCGTGGGTCGGAGAACGGGGGCGCCGCCGCCGCCCTGCCGCCACGACGCAGGCCGGTTGAGATTACGCGGACAGACGCCTCTGGGCCGAAAGCACCAAGCGCGCTGTTGCAGCCCTGACGCAAATCGAGGCGCAGCAGCCGTGCGTCTTCGGTGGCGGAATTCGACATGCGTCGTTGCGGGGATTGGTGCAGCTGCGCCGCCTGGCACTAGAGCCGCTTGGCCACTTCCTCGAGCATCACTTCGGTGGCGCCGCCGCCGATCGCATCGACGCGGGCGTCGCGCATCAAACGCTCGATCGCGGTGTCGCGCATGTAGCCGAAGCCGCCGTGGAACTGCTGGCAGTCGTAGGCCACGTCGTTCACGAGTTCGCCGCACAGGGCCTTGACCATCGATACTTCCTTGACGCATTCGCGAGCCTGCGCGTCGAGCCAGGCGGCGTGGTAGACCAGGCATCGCGCCGCCTCGACCTGGGCCGCGCGCATCGCCAGGCGCTGGCGGATCGTTTGTTTGTCCCACAGGGGCGCGCCGAAAGCCCGGCGTTCGCGCACATAGCCCAAAGTCAGCTCGATGGCGCGCGCCGCCTCGCCCATCGCCTGGGCGCCGAGCACGATGCGCTCGTTCTGGAAGTTGCGCATGATTTGGTAAAAGCCCTTTTGCTCGCCGCCGAGCAAATTGGCGGCGGGGACGCGGCAGTTCTCGAACACGAGTTCGGCGGTGTCGCTGCTGAGCCAGCCGCTTTTCTTGAGCTCGCGGCCGACTCGAAACCCGGGCGTGCCCTTGTCGACGATGAACATCGAAATCCCGCGCGAGCCCTTGGCCGAGGTGTCGGTTTTCGCGCCGACAAAATACACATCGGCGTGCACGCCGTTCGTGATGAACATCTTGCTGCCGTTGATCACCCAGAACGCGCCGTCGCGCACGGCGCGGGTGCGGATCCCGGCGACGTCGGAGCCGGCATCGGGTTCGGTGACGGCCACGGCACATATCTTTTCGCCGCGAATGATGGCGGGCAGGTAGTGTGTCAGCTGCTCGGGCGTGCCGAAGTTGGCCAGATGCGGTGAGGCCATGTCGGTGTGCACCGTCACCGTCACGGCGAATCCGCCGAAGGTGGAGCGGCCCAACTCCTCGGCGAGGATGGCGCTGTAGACGGTGTCGAGCTCAGACCCGCCGTATTGCTCGGGATAGCGCACCCCGAGAAATCCCAACGCGCCCATCTGGCGCAGCACTTCGCGCGGGACCATGCCCGCGTCCTCCCACGGCGCGGCCTTGGGTACGATTTCCTGCTCGATGTAGCGGCGCAGGTTGTCGCGGAACAGCCGGTGTTCCTCGGTGAAGTAAATGGGTTCGTTCATGGTGTCGGTTCTGCCTGTGCGGCGCGTTCGGCCTTGTTATCATACCGAACATACGTTAGTTAGATGCGATCGGCAGCAGCCGACGCACCAGCCCAATGGCCACCAAGACCCTCGAAAAAGCCGTCGCCAACGAGGTCGATGGCGCAACGCGCGAGCGCATCCTGCTCGAGGCGGCGCGGCTGTTTCGCCATCACGGCTACTCGGCGACGACGCTGCGCGAGGTGGCCGACGCCTCGGGCATCAAGGCCGGCAGCATCTACTATCACTTCGAATCCAAAGAGCAGATTCTGGGCGAAGTGATGGACAAGGGCATCGAAGTCGTCGCCGCGGCGGTGCGCGAACGTGTCGACGCGCTGCCCGGCCATGCCACATCGCGCCAGCGTATCGCCGCAGCGGTCGAAGGCCATCTTTGGGGCTTGCTGCATCACGGCGATTTCACCTCGGCGAACATCCGCCTGTATGGGCAGATGTCCACGGCGGCGAAGAACCGGCATCGGGTCGTGCGCCGCGCCTATGCCCACTATTGGGAACGCCTGCTCGAACAGGCTCTCGCGCGCGGTGAGTTGCGCGGCGACGCGAGCACGGCCGTGGTGCGCCTGTTCATGATCGGCGCATTGAACTGGACGGTCGAGTGGTACAACCCGCAAAAGGGTTCGTTCGCGGAGTTCGTCAGGCAAGTCACCGCGATCGTGTTCGACGGAATCCTCAGCCGCAAGTAGCGTATTGAAAGCCCGCCCACATGCCCGTCAACCTGCTCCCACCCGACCCTGCCGGCTTGTTCGCCGTTTCCGGCGTGCGCCTGGGCGTCACGATGGCGGGCGTGCGCAAGGCGAATCGCCGCGACCTGACGGTGATTGCCTTGAGCCCGGGTGCGTCGGTGGCAGGGGTCTTCACGAGCAACAGTTTCTGCGCGGCGCCGGTGCAGTTGTGCCGCCAGCATCTGCGCGCCAGCCAACAGGGCCAGGGGATTCGGGCCCTGCTCATCAATACCGGCAACGCGAATGCCGGCACCGGCCAGGAAGGGCTGGACAGGGCGCAGCAGAGTTGCCGCGCGCTGGGCAAACAACTCGGTTTGTCGCCCGAGCAGGTGCTGCCGTTTTCCACCGGCGTCATCATGGAGCCATTGCCGATCGAACGCATCGAAGCCGGTTTGCCTGGCGCGCTGGCGGATTTGCACGAGGCGAACTGGCTCAGCGCGGCGCAGGCCATCATGACCACGGACACCGTCGCCAAAGCGGTGTCGCGGCAAATTCAAATCGGCGGCAGGTGCGTGACCATCACGGGAATGTCCAAGGGCGCCGGAATGATTCGGCCCGACATGGCGACGATGCTGGGTTTTGTCGCCACCGACGCAGCCGTCGCGCCGGCGCTCTTGCCCGGCTTGCTGCGCGAAGCGGCCGACGCTTCGTTCAACCGCATCAGCATCGACGGCGACATGTCGACGAACGATTCGTTCATCTTGATCGCCACCCACCTGGCCGGGAATGCGCCGATCGATCGGCTCGAATCGGCTGAAGGAGCCATGCTGCGCAACGCGGTGATCGAAGTTTCGCAGCAGCTGGCCCAGGCGATCGTTCGCGATGGCGAAGGCGCCACCAAGTTCATCACCGTGCAAGTCGACGGCGGCAGAAATTCGGGCGAATGTCGGCAAGCGGCCTACGCCATCGCGCACTCGCCCCTGGTCAAGACGGCGTTTTTTGCGAGCGATCCCAATCTCGGGCGCATCCTCGCCGCTGTGGGTTATGCCGGCATCGAGGGCCTGGACGCGAATCTCATCGACTTGTTTCTCGACGACGTGCACGTCGTCGTGCGGGGCGGGCGCCACCCCGCCTACCAAGAGGCGGACGGCCAGCGCGTCATGCGACAAAGCGAGATCACGGTTCGCGTCGACCTGCATCGCGGCGCGGCGCACGCCACGGTCTGGACCTGCGACCTGAGCGTCGACTACGTGAAGATCAATGCCGACTATCGAAGCTGAGGCGCGTCGCTGCGCGTGACTGCCAGAACGATCCAAGCCGCGCCGGCAGCGGCCAACAAGTGTTTGAGCGTATGACCGCTGACCCAACCGGTCGCGGAAAACACCTGATGGTCGGCGACTTCCATGGCTTTTGCGGCCCCGTACAGAACGAGCACGCCCCACCAGGCACTGGCCGGCGTCGCCGCGGCGTGCAGTGGCGGCAAGCTCAGTAGCAGAGCAAGGGGCACCAGGAGCATGGGCAGGACTTGCACGAACAGATAGGGCCGCAGGTCACCCAGACCGCCTTGCTCGGTGAACCACCAGTACGCCACCGCGCCGGTCGCGATTGCCACGGCCGCGGCGAGCACCGACGCTGCAGCCCAGCGCGAATGCACGTGTTCGGCGAGCAGGGCGCCGGTCAACGCGACGCAGGCCCAGGCGATGGGAATCCGGTCGAACACCAGGGCAGCGTTGTTCGGCGCCCAGTGATAAAACGCCGAGCCGGCGGACGTGCCCAGCAGCGCCACGCAGAATAATTGCCAGGCCTTGCGCGAGGGCGGGTCGAGCTCCCCACGCGACGCCCCGGACAAACGCCACAGGCCGAACGCACCGACAAAGAGAAACGGCAAGTTGCTCAATACGTCGGCAGCGTGGGGGATGCCCAGCCACACCCGGGTATCGGCGAAGCCATGGTAGTCGACCCATTGCGCCACAGGGCCGTGCAGCCAAAGGCCCGCGAACAAGGCGAGCGCGGCAACGCCGAGCCAAAGTGTTCGCGAGGGTGGCGTGGCCGCGACAAACGCGGGTGTTGCGGATTTCAAACTCACAGCGTATTGGACAGGAATTGGCCAGCACTTTTGCTTGCCGGGGTTCACATCGGGCCGTTATGATGGCGGCTCGCGAAAGGGATCGAAACCGATGAAGCTCAGCACCTTCCCATCAAAGCATGCCGCCCCCAGTGGCGACATCGCTGCGTTGCCGTGTTGGCGCGTCGGTTTCGCCGCCATGACCGGTAACCGATCCCACCTCGCCACCCCGAATCCGCTAGCGCAGATTCCGGCGCGTATCTAGTCCTCTCAGTCACCACTTCGAACCGAAGTTCCGCTGAGAGTCTCAGCGGAAATCGGCGTTGAACAGCCTTTCTCCGCTGTATCGGGCCCAACGGCCACACAGGGCGTCCACAAGACGCCCGCACCGTGAGAAGAAGGCGTGATGTCATGAGAAACGGCTTGAGAGTTTGGCGGGCGGCCCTGACCAACCGGTTCGCCCTGGCCCCGGGCGATTTGCTGCGCGACCTGGCGTACCGGCGTCTGTGGACGTCGATCCTGATCAGCTCGCTCGGCGGCCAGGTCACGATGCTGGCCCTGCCGCTTACAGCGGCTGTGCTCTTGCACGCGAGCCCCACCCAAATGGGGCTGCTCACGGCGATGGAAATCGTGCCCTTCGTGCTGTTCTCGCTGCCTTGCGGCGTGTGGCTGGACAGGATTCGCAAGCTACCGGTCTATGTGGTGGGCGAGAGCGTGCTGGCCCTCGTCGTCGCGAGCATTCCCCTGGCCTGGTGGATGGGCTGGTTGGCGATGCCCTGGCTCTACGCCGCGGGATTCGTGATCGGCACGGTCTACACCGTGGCGGGCAGCGCGGCGCAAATCGTGTTGACCCAGGTCGTTGCGCGCGAACGCCTGGTCGAGGCGCATGCGAAGAACGCGCTGGCCGGGTCCGGCGCCGAGATAGCCGGGCCAGGCGTGGCCGGCGCCTTGATCAAGCTCGTCGGTGCACCGCTGGCCCTGCTGGTGGACGCCGTGGCGCTGATCGTCTCGGCGGCGATTCTGCGCGGCATTCGCATCGACGAGAGCCGGCAGCGACGCGCCCGCGGCGCCTTTTGGAGCGACTTGAAAGCCGGCGTGCACTTCGTCGTCGGGAACCGCTTGCTGCTGACCTTGGCCGGCGCGGTGGGCGTGTGGCAGATGTGTCACCACGCGGCGATCGTGGTGCAGATCCTGTTCGCGACGCGCACCTTGGGCTTGAACGAGCAGCAGGTGGGGCTGAGTTATGTCGGCCTGGGTGTGGGCACGGTCGTGGCCAGCGTCCTGGGCCACCGCATCAGCCAGCGCCTTGGCCCCGGTCCCTGCCTGGTGCTGGGCTTTGCGATTTGCGGCGCGGGTTGGCTGCTGCTTTCGTTCGCACCGGCCAGCGCCTGGGGCACGACGATGTTCGCCCTGATGCTGGTGCTGTTCGGGTTCGGCGCAGTGCTGGTGTTCATCAACTTCCTCGCGCTGCGACAGGCCGTCACGCCCGCGCCGCTGCTGGGACGCATGACGAGCACGATGCGCTGGCTGATCCTGATTCCGGCCGGCCCGGGCGCTTTGCTCGGCGGCTGGCTCGGCGAACACATCGGCTTGCGCGCCGCACTCGCGTTTTCGGGCGGGTCGGCCTTGCTGATGGCGGCGCTGGCGTGGCGCATTCCGGTGATTCGCAACTTGCGCAGCTTGCCCGAACCCGAGCCCGAGCGCGATTGGCTCGGTGCCGAAGCGATCGTGCGGCCCCCCGCCGCAATGGACCCGACGTGATGCGCCATCCCGACAAAAGCGCCGCCCCGTGTTCGATACGGGGTCGGGGTCCACTGCCATCAATCGCCCGGTGAATCCCGGGCTCCGCCGGGATGACAAAGCGCCGGTGCGAAGCGGTCCACCGCATCGGTGATCAGGCCGTCGATACCCAGAGCGAGCAGCCGGTGCGCGTCGGCGGCTTCATTCACGGTGTAAGCCAAGGCGCGCAGGCCGGCGTCGTGCAGCCTGGCGATCAGGGCTGCGTCCATGAGTCGATGGTTCGTCACGACTGCGACGCAGCCGACCGCTTGCGCAGCATCGAACCAGCCCGACCAGAGTGACTCGAGCAGGAGTGCGCGCGGCAATTGCGCTGCGCCCTGGGCGGCCGCTTGCAAGGCCTCGAGGCGAAACGAGCTGAGCAAGGGCACAAGCGCCTGACCGGCCCACAGCCGCGCGGCTTCTTGCGCTACCGCGCGGCCGGTGCTTTCCTCCGTGCCCGCAGTCGGCTTGATCTCGATGTTCAGCGCAAGGCCGTTGTGCAGGCAAAAAGCCGCGATGCCCTCCAGGCTCGGCAGCGCTTCACCCGCGTAGGCGCGGCTGTGCCAGGCGCCGGCATCGAGCCGAGCCAGCTCGCCCCAGTTGCGCTCGCCGGCGGGTCCGCTGGCGGACGTCGTGCGTTGCAGGGTCGAATCGTGCAGCAGGAATGGCACGCCGTCGGCGCTGAGTTTCACGTCGCACTCGAAAGCGCGATAGCCGTGCGCAGCGCCCACCCGAAACGCCGCGAGGGTGTTTTCGGGTGCCAGCTTGCCAGCGCCACGGTGCGCGATCCACAGCGGATAGGGCCAGTCTTTCATGCCGCGATGCGCTGCTGGGTGGCCGGGTCGAACCAATGCAGGCGATCGGCCGAGGCGTGCAAGGACACCGTGCTTCCCACCGCGGGCGCTGGGCGCGTGCCGTCGATTCGCGCCGTGAACAGGGCCTGCCCGAGCTTGCCATACACCAGGCGCTCGGCCCCGAGCATCTCGACCACGTCGACGTGCAGGGGCCAACCCGCCCCCGGCGCGTCGCTGAGCTCGACATGCTCGGGGCGCAAGCCGAGGATCAGCTCGCCCTCGCGCGGCGCTCGCCGCGGCAAGGCCAGGGCCTGGCCGCCGCTGCGGAAGGTCGAGCCCTCGGCACGGCCGGCAATCAGGTTCATCGGCGGCGAACCGATGAAGCCCGCCACGAAGGTCGTCGCCGGCGCCTGGTACACCTGTTCGGGAGTGCCGATCTGCTCCATGCGCCCGGCGTTCATGACGAGCATGCGCTGCGCCAGCGTCATCGCCTCGACCTGATCGTGCGTGACGAAGAGCGAGGTCACGCCGAGCTCGCGGTGCAGTTTCTGGATCTCCAGCCGGGTCTGGGCGCGCAGCTTGGCGTCGAGGTTGGACAGCGGCTCGTCGAACAAGAACACCTGAGGCTGGCGCACGATGGCACGGCCCATCGCGACACGCTGGCGCTGGCCGCCGGAAAGTTCGCGCGGCCTGCGCGTCAGATACGGCCCGATCTCGAGGATCTGCGCGGCCTTGGCCACGCGCGCCTTGATTTCGTCGAGCGGCACCTTGGCGATCTTCAGGCCGTAGGCCATGTTGTCGAACACGCTCATGTGCGGGTACAGCGCGTAGTTCTGGAACACCATCGCGATGTCGCGGTCGGCGGGTTCAACGTCGTTCACCACGCGCCCGGCGATGGCGATTTCACCGCCGGTGATCTCTTCCAGCCCGGCCACCATGCGCAACAGCGTGCTCTTGCCGCAGCCCGACGGACCGACGATGACGATGAACTCGCCGTCGGCGATATCGGCGCTCACGCCGTGGATCACCGGCGTGGCCTTGGCGCCGTGCCCATAGCGCTTCAATACATTGCGGATCGATATCGCACCCATCGTCGCCGGCCCTTACTTTTCGGAGTCCACCAGGCCCTTGACGAACCATTTCTGCATGCTCAGCACGACGATGGCCGGCGGGATCATCGCCAGGATCGCGGTGGCCATGATCACGTTCCACTCGTTGGCCGCGTCGCCGCCGACGAACATGCGCTTGATTCCCATCACCACCGGGTACATCGACTCATTGGTGGTCACGAGCAAGGGCCACAGGTACTGGTTCCAGCCGTAGATGAACTGGATCACGAACAGCGCAGCGATCGACGTGCTCGACAGCGGCAGCAGGATGTCCTTGAAGAAACGCATCGGCCCGGCGCCGTCGATGCGCGCCGCCTCGGTCAGCTCGTCGGGAACGGTGAGGAAAAATTGGCGGAACAGGAAGGTCGCGGTCGCCGAGGCGATGAGCGGAACCGTCAAACCGGCATAGGTGTTGAGCATGCCCAGGTCCGACACCACCTGGTAGGTCGGGAAGATGCGCACCTCCACGGGCAGCATCAAGGTGACAAAGATCATCCAGAACACGAGGCTGCGAAACGGGAAGCGGAAGTAAACGACGGCGAATGCAGAGAGCAGCGAAATCGCGATCTTGCCGATCGCGATGACGAGCGCGCTGACCAGGCTGACGAACATCATCGGCGCCACCGGCGTGATCCTGCCGCCGTAGCTGGTCTCGCCGCCGAACAATGCCAGGCCATAGGTTTCGAGCATGTGGCCGCCGGGCAGCATCGACATCGGCACACTCGTCACGATCTGTTGCGAGGTCTGGGTCGACGCGATCAGCGTCACGTAGACCGGAAACGCCACGACCAGCACCCCCAGCACCAGGACCAGGTGCGACAACAAGGTCTGGACGGGGCGGCGTTCAACCATGGCGCAGCGTCGCTTTCATGAGTAATTGACCTTCTTTTCGATGAACCTGAACTGCACCACGGTGAGCGCGATCAGGATCGTCATCAACACCACCGATTGCGCGGCAGAGCCGCCCAGGTCGAGTGCCTTGAAGCCGTCGTAGTACAGCTTGTAGACCAGGATCGCGGTGTCCTTGCCCGGGCCGCCATTGGTCGCTGCGTCGACGATGGCGAAAGTTTCGAGGAAGGCGTAGATGATATTGATGACGAGCAGGAAGAACGTGGTCGGCGACAGCAGCGGAAACACGATGGTCCAGAAGCGCCGCCACGGGTGCGCACCGTCGATCGCGGCGGCCTCGATCAGGCTCTTGGGAATCGACTGCAAGCCGGCGAGGAAGAACAGGAAGTTGTACGAGATCTGCTTCCACACCGCGGCGAATACGATCAATGCCATCGCGTGCGTGCCGTCGAGCAGGTGGTTCCACTCGAAACCGACGGCGCGCAGTGCATAGCTGACGATGCCCACCGACGGCGCGAACATGAACAGCCACAGCACGCCCGCCACCGCAGGGGCCACGGCATAGGGCCAAATCAGCAGGGTCTTGTACGCCGCCGCCGCGCGCACCACGCCGTCGGCCATCACCGCCAGCAGCAAGGCGATGGCCAAGCCCAGGCCGGCCACCAGCACCGAGAACACGGCCGTGGTGGAGAACGATGCGAGGTAGGTCTCGTCGTTCCACAGACGCTCGAAATTCTCGCCGCCGACGAACTTCGTCGACGTGCCGAACGCGTCCTGCGAGAGCACACTTTGGTAAACCGCCTGCGCCGCGGGCCAGAAAAAGAACACCAAGATGATGGCCATCTGCGGCGCGATCAGCGCCCAGGGCAGCCACCAGCTCTTGAAGCGAACGCGTTTCTCGACGGCCAAGTTCGGTCTTTCTGACTAGGCCCTCCCCGCCCGGCGGGGAGGGACGGGCAGGGGTGCCGTCATTTCAGCCGCGAAGCAAACAAGTCCGACTAGGAATTGTTTGCTTTCTCGAAGCGTTCGAGCTGCTCGTTGCCGCGCTTGACCGCAGCATCCAGTCCCTCGTTCGCCGACTTCTTGCCGCTCCAGATGTTTTCCATCTCCTCGTCGATGATGGTGCGGATCTGCACGAAGTTGCCCAGGCGAATGCCGCGCGACTTCTCCGTCGTCTTGCGAATCATCTGCGTCACCGAGACGTCGGTGCCGGGGTTCTGCTTGTAGAAGCCGCTCTTGTCGGTCAGCTCGAACGAGGGCAGGGTCACAGGCAGGTAACCGGTGCGCTGGTGGCTCGCGGCAGCCACATCGGCCTTGGACAGATGGGCGAAGAATGCGGCCACGCCTTTGTATTCGTCAGCCTTCTTGCCCGACATGACCCACAGACTTGCGCCGCCGATCACTGTGTTTTGCGGCACGCCCGGCACGTCGGGGTAATACGGCAGTGTCGAGATTCCCGAGGCGAACTTCGCATTGCGCTTGATATTGCCGTACAGCGCCGACGAAGCGGTGGCCATCGCGCATTCGCCGGAAACGAAAGTCGCGTCGGCTGCGTTGCCGCGGCCCTTGTAGATGAACAGGCCCTGCTTGGCCATATTCGCCAGGTTCTCGATGTGGCGCACGTGCAGCGGCGTGTTGAACGCCAGGCGCGTGTCCAGGCCGCCGAAGCCGTTGTTCTTGGTCGCGAACAGCGTGTTGTGCCAGGCCGAGAAGCTTTCCAGCTGGGTCCAGCTTCCCCAGCTTGTCGTGAACGGGCACTTGTGGCCCGACGCTTTGAGCTTAGCCGCGGCCAGGGCCACTTCGGGCCAGGTCTTGGGCGGTTGATTCGGGTCGATGCCGGCCGCTTTGAAAGCATCCTTGTTGTAGTGGAACACCGGCGTCGAGCTGTTGAACGGGAAGCTCAGCATCTGGCCGTTCGGTGCCGTGTAGTAACCGGCCACGGCCGGCACGTAGATCTTGGGGTCGAACTTCTGGCCGCCGTCGGCCATCACCTTGGCCACCGGGACGATAGCGCCCTTGCTCGCCATCATCGTCGCCGTGCCGACTTCGAACACCTGCAGGATGTGCGGCGCGTTGCCGGAGCGAAACGCGGCGATCGCCGCAGTCATCGATTCGTCATAGGTCCCTTTGAACGTGGGCGCAACCTTGTACGCAGTCTGACTCGCGTTGAAGTCTTTGGCCAGGTCGTTGACCCATTCGCCCAGGGCCCCGCCCATCGAATGCCACCACTGGACTTCCACCTGGGCATGCGCCGGAGCAGCCAGCGCAACGGCAAGCGTGAAAGAGCTTGAAAGGAAAGATCGTGATTTCATGGGAACTCCGTGGATGTCGCTGTGAAGGGTCGGCTCGGCTGCGCACGCGGGCCAGTGGCGCCCGAGTGACAGTTCTGAAGCTGCGTTTATCCCGTGGAAGCCTGGCCAGGGCAACGGGGGATACCCCCGTTGGGGCGATCGCCTCAACACTACGCTGCGGTACGATCGCCCGCCCCAGCCAAGACGAGTGCCCGCAAAGCACCCGGCGCCGATGAACGCCCCTCTGCCACTGACCCGGATCGCTGCCGTGCAATCGGCCGGCAATGTATCGGCCGTGAATACGCCGCGCCTGCGCGAGATTCCCTACAACTACACCTCGTTCTCGGATCGCGAGATCGTCATCCGCCTGCTCGGCAATCGCGCTTGGGAGGTGCTGAACCAACTGCGTAAAGAGCGCCAGACCGGGCGCTCGGCGCGCATGCTCTACGAGGTGCTGGGCGACATCTGGGTCGTGCAGCGCAATCCTTACCTGCAAGACGACTTGCTCGACAACCCGAAACGCCGCAAGTTGCTGATCGACGCGCTGCGCCACAGGCTGCGCGAAGTCGAACTGCGGCGCAAACCCGATGCGCCTGAGGGCGCCGACGGCGCCCTGGCAGTTTCGCAGCGCGACACGAACGTCGGCGAACTGCTGCAAGCGGCGGCGGCGGCGGTGCAGCGCTTCGAGGTGCACTTCGCGGCGGTGGCCGAATTGCGCCGCCGCGCCACGCGCGTGCTGCGCCGCCACACCGCCAAAGACAATGTCAGGTTCGACGGCCTGAGCCGCGTCTCGCACGTCACCGACGCGACCGACTGGCGCGTCGAATACCCCTTCGTCGTGCTCACACCCGACACCGAGGCCGAGATGGCCGGCTTGGTGGCGGCGTGCATCGAACTCGGCCTGACGATCATCCCGCGCGGCGGCGGCACCGGCTACACCGGCGGCGCGATTCCATTGACCTGGAACAGCGCCGTCATCAATACCGAAAAGCTCGAGGCGATGAGCGGCGTGGAAATGAAACGCCTGGCCGGCCTGGAGCGCGAAGTCGCCACCATCTGGACGGAAGCCGGCGTCGTGACCCAGCGTGTCACCGACGCGGCAGAGGGCGCGGGTCTCGTGTTCGCCGTCGACCCCACGTCGGCCGAGGCCTCGTGCATCGGCGGCAATGTGGCGATGAACGCGGGGGGCAAAAAAGCCGTGTTGTGGGGCACGGCGCTGGACAACCTGGCGTCGTGGCGCATGGTCACGCCGCAGGCCAAGTGGCTCGAAGTGGTGCGGCTGAACCACAACCTGGGCAAGATTCACGACGCGCCGATGGCGAGCTTCGAGTTGCGCTATTTCGACGCCACCGGCAGACGCCTCGAGCGCACCGAGCGGCTCGACATTCCAGGCTCGACGTTTCGCAAAGAGGGCCTGGGCAAGGACGTGACCGACAAGTTCCTTGCCGGCTTGCCCGGGATTCAGAAAGAAGGCTGCGACGGGATCATCACCTCGGCGCGCTGGGTGCTGCACAAAATGCCGGCGTTCACGCGCACCGTCTGCCTCGAATTCTTCGGCAACGCCAAAGACGCCGTGCCCTCGATCGTCGACATCAAGGACTACATGTTCGAGCAGGCGCGTGCCGGCCGCACCGGACCGGACGGGGGTGCGCTGTCCCCGGTGCTGATGGCCGGGCTCGAGCACCTCGACGACCGGTATTTGAAGGCGGTGGGCTACGCGACCAAGAGCAAACGCGGCAGCGCGGGCAATGCCGCGTCGGTTCTGCCCAAAATGGTGCTGGTGGGCGATATCGCCGGGGAAGACGCCGACGCCGTGGCGCGCGCCGCGTCGGAAGTCGTGCGCCTGGCGAACAGCCGCGGCGGCGAAGGCTTTGTGGCCGTCAGCGCCGAGGCGCGCAAGAAGTTCTGGCTCGATCGCAAACGCACCGCGGCGATCAGCAAACACACGAATGCGTTCAAAGTCAACGAAGACGTGGTGATTCCCCTGCCGCGCATGGGCGAATACACCGATGGCATCGAGCGCATCAATATCGAACTGTCGCTGCGGAACAAGTTGGAGTTGATCGACGCGCTCCAGGCGTTTTTCGAGACCGGCCAGTTGCCCCTGGGCAAGAGCGACGACGCCAGCCAGATCGCCTCGGCGGAGTTGCTGGGAGACCGGGTGCAGCAGGCCTTGACGCTGCTGGGCGAGATCCGCGCACTGTGGAGCCACTGGCTCGCGCACCTCGACGAAGTGCAGCCCGAAAGCGCCGGCACGCTCTTCGCGCTTCTGCAAGACCACACGCTGCGCGCCTCGTGGAAAACGCAAATCCGCGCACCGCTGCGCAGCCTGTTTTCCGGCTCGGCCCTCAGCCCCGTCGTCGACGAATGCCAGCGCATTCACCAAGAGGTGCTGCGCGGCCGCGTCTGGGTGGCCCTGCACATGCATGCCGGTGACGGCAATGTGCACACCAATATCCCCGTGAACAGCGACAACTATCAGATGCTGCAAACCGCGCACGAAGCGGTGGCGCGCATCATGAAGCTCGCGCGCAGCCTGGACGGCGTGATCTCGGGCGAGCACGGTATCGGCATCACCAAACTCGAATTCCTGAGCGACGACGAACTCGCGGAGTTCAGCGCCTACAAACACCGCATCGACCCCGACGGCCATTTCAACAAAGGCAAGCTGCTGCGCGACGCCTCGCTCAAGGCCGACCTCACGAATGCCTACACGCCGAGCTTCGGCCTGATGGGGCACGAGTCGCTGATCATGCAGCGCAGCGACATCGGCGCGATCGCCGACAGCATGAAAGACTGCCTGCGCTGCGGCAAGTGCAAACCGGTGTGCGCCACGCATGTGCCGCGCGCTAACTTGCTGTACAGCCCGCGCAACAAGATTCTCGCGACTTCGTTATTGGTCGAAGCCTTTCTCTACGAAGAGCAGACGCGCCGCGGCATCAGCGTCAAACATTGGCACGAATTCGAAGACGTCGCCGACCACTGCACCGTGTGCCACAAGTGCCTGAGCCCATGCCCGGTGAATATCGACTTCGGCGAGGTCTCGATGAATATGCGCAACTTGCTGCGCAAGATGGGGCAGAAGAGCTTTCGACCAGGCAACACGGCGGCGATGTTGTTCCTCAACGCGACGAATCCGCAGACGATCCGCCTGCTGCGCCGCGCCATGGTCGACGTCGGCTTCAAAGCGCAGCGCATGGCGAATGACCTGCTGCGCGGCCTGGCCAACAAACAAACCGCCGCGCCGCCCGCAACCAATGGCCCGGCACCGATGAAGGAGCAGGTGGTGCACTTCATCAACAAGAAGATGCCCGGCGGCCTGCCCAAGCGAACGGCGCGCGCCTTGCTCGACATCGAGGACAAGGAATACGTCCCCGTCATCCGAGACCCGGAAAAAACCACTGCCGACACTGAAGCCGTGTTCTATTTCCCCGGCTGCGGCTCGGAGCGACTGTTTTCGCAAGTGGGCCTGGCCACCCAAGCGATGTTGTGGCACGCCGGTGTGCAGACGGTGCTGCCGCCAGGGTATCTGTGCTGCGGCTACCCGCAGCGCGGCAGCGGCCAATTCGATAAAGCCGACAAAATCATCACCGACAACCGCGTGTTGTTCCACCGCGTCGCGAATACGCTCAACTACCTCGACATCAAGACGGTGGTGGTGAGCTGCGGCACGTGCTACGACCAGTTGCAGGGGTACAAATTCGAGGACATCTTCCCCGGCAGCCGCATCGTCGACATCCATGAGTTTCTTTTGGAAAAGGGAATCACGCTGGGCGGCAAGGGCGGCTACCTCTACCACGACCCCTGCCACAGCCCGATGAAGCTGCAAGAACCGATGAAGACCGTGAAGGCCTTGCTCGGCGCCAACGTGGTGGAAAGCAAACGCTGCTGCGGCGAAAGCGGCACCTTGGGCGTGACAAGGCCGGACATCTCGACGCAGATCCGTTTTCGCAAGGAAGAAGAGCTGCGCCGGGATGAAACCGAGCTGCGCGCGATGATGGCGGGCGGCGAGGGCGCCGCAGGTGGTGCAGCGGCCGCCCCAAGGGCGGAGCGCGGCAACCTGAAGATCCTCACCTCCTGCCCGAGTTGCTTGCAAGGACTGAGTCGCTACAAGGGCGATCTGAACAACGGCCTGTTAGAGGCCGACTACATCGTCGTCGAAATGGCGAATCGAATTCTCGGGCCCGAATGGATGCCGCAGTACGTCGCACGCGCGAACGACGGCGGTATCGAGCGTGTGCTGGTCTGATCGCCCCCGGCATCCATTGCGCGTGCTGCCCCCCTGAGAGCAGCGGGTTCGCGGGACGCTGATATCCTGGGGGTTCCTGATGAACTCGAGGGCCAAATGAGCGCTGTAGTGCCCCGACCTGGCTTTGACGCTGCGGCCTACCTCGCCTGGGAAGCCGCACAGGAAGTGCGCCACGAATACGTTGCCGGCGAAGTGTTCGCTATGACTGGCTCGAGGCTGGCGCACAACATCATTGTGCTCAATGCGGCGGTGTTCCTGAGGCAGGCCCTGAAGGGCAAACCCTGCCGGGTTTTCATGGCGGACTTGAAGCTCCGGATCGACGCCGCCGATGCGTTTGTCTATCCGGATGTGATGGTCAGTTGCGACCCGCGCGACCGCAAGCCGGACGATGACACCTGCATTCGCCACCCCTGGATGGTGCTCGAGGTCTTGTCGGCCAGCACTGCGGCCTATGACCGCGGCCGCAAGTTCGAACTCTACCGACAGGTGGCGACATTGAGTCACTACCTCCTGGTCGAACAAGACCGCCGCGGTGCCGAACTGTTTCGCAAGAATGACGACGGGCTGTGGGTCTTGCAGCCGTTAGTCGAGGCAGACACCCTGCACATTGCAGAACATGGAATCGATTGGCCGATCGCTACTCTGCACGACGATGTGGACTTCGGGCCCACCGCCGCACCAAGCTGAGAAGACGCGGAGTGCGCCGACGAGGGGTCATCGAGCGCGCGCACCTTGCTGCTGCGATCGGCGACCGGTTGTCGCCGTACGACTGACGCTGGCAGCGACTCTCCCCGCCCCGTTTCGCTACACTGCCCTTGCCCCATTTAAAGAACCGATCCCGTGGTCGGCTTCAATCCCGAAACCATGCAGTTCACCACGATCAAGGCACATGACCCCCTCACCCCACCCCTCTCCCCCGAGTGCGGTGGAGAGGGAGCCAGAATTCGCTCCCTCTCCCGCTTGCGGGAGAGCGGGCCTTGCTCCCTCTCCCGCTTGCGGGAGAGGGTGGGGGTGAGGGTGAAAGCCTCGCTGAGTCATCGCCAATCAGGCGACGCCATGAGCTGCTAAGACCATGAGCGACACCCACTTCGGCTTCGATTCAGTCGACGAAGCGCACAAAGCGCGCCGCGTGCGCGGCGTGTTCGATTCCGTCGCGGCGAAGTACGACCTGATGAACGACTTGATGTCGCTCGGCCTGCACCGGCTTTGGAAGGCTTACACCGTCGCCGCGGCAAGATTGCGCGAAGGCGACCAGGTGCTCGACATTGCCGCCGGCACGGGCGACCTGGCGCGCGCTTTCGCCCGCAAGGTCGGCGCCACGGGGACCGTCGTGCACACCGACATCAACGAAGCGATGCTCAAACGCGGCCGCGATCGCCTCATCGACGAGGGCCTGTCGCTGCCGACCATCCTGTGCGACGCCGAGACCTTGCCCTTTGCCACGCACCGCTTCGACGTGGTGAGCGTCGCCTTCGGCCTGCGCAACATGACGCACAAGGACAAGGCTCTCGCCGAAATGAACCGGGTGCTCAAAGACGGTGGCCGCCTGCTCGTTCTCGAATTCTCCAAGATCGCGCCGCCGCTGGCCAAAGCCTACGACTGGTATTCATTCAAGGTGCTGCCGCGCATCGGCCAGTGGGTCGCCGGCGACGGAGACAGCTATCGCTACCTCGCCGAATCGATCCGCGTGCACCCCGACCAGGCCGAACTCAAAGCCATGCTGAAGGCCGCGGGCTTCGGCCATGTGGACGTGCACAACATGAACGCCGGCGTGGTGGCGCTGCATGTGGGAATCAAGTGCTGAACCCGAACGTCATCCCGGCGCACGCCGGGAACCACTCATGGCAGGGCGCATTCGGCCTCAGTGCATGCTGGGGTGGGCCGGCATTTGGAGCTAGCTTGCGGCTCGCGCATCCGTAACCCCCATTGAGGGGGGTGCAGGGCACCGGCTCGCAGTGGCGGGCACAAATGCGCTCTACCTGTGCTGTCGCGCCTGGCCCTGTGTACCGGGGGGCGAATCGGCGTCGCATCGCCGGTAAACTCGGCAATCGAAGGGCATGGGGTTTTCCCCCTCCCCCAGGCCACGCGCCGCTCACAAGGTGCGCGCTTCTGAACCAACGGGAAAGGCCGCTCATGATTTCGCCACTCGATCGCAGTTCGCCCCCGGCAAGCGTCATGTCAATGAAGCGTTCCTGGCTCGTCGCCACCGCCTGCCTCGCCGTGGTGCTTGCCGGTTGCGGTGGCGCCGCGACCGACAAGGCTGCGTCGCAGGTGGCCGCCAAGGTCAACAAGGAAGAAATCTCGGTCCATCAAATCAATTTCGTTCTGCAACAGCAGCGCGGGCTGAAGCCCGACCAGGCCGACGCCGTGAGCCGGCAGATCCTCGAGCGCCTGATCGACCAGGAAATCGCCGTCCAGAAGGCGCAGGAACTCAGGGTTGACCGCGACGCGCGCGTCGTGCAACAGTTTGAAGCCGCGAAGCGCGACATCGTCGCCCGCGCCTACTTCGACAAAGTCGGCGAAGCCGCGCCCAAGCCCACGCCCGAGGAGATCAGCAAGTACTACGAAGCCAAGCCAGCCCTGTTCAAAGAGCGCCGCATCTACAGCCTTCAAGAAGTCGCCATCGAAGCCAAGCCGGAACAAGTGGCTGGCCTGCGTGCCAAGCTGGAAACTGCCAAGTCGTTGGACGAGTTCGTCGCATATCTCAAGGCCAACAACTTCCGCTTCGCCGGCAACCAGGCCGTGCGCCCTGCTGAGCAACTGCCGCTGAACCTGCTCGACACATTCTTGAAGATGAAAGACGGCCAGGCGATGTTGGTGCCCTCCGCGAACGGCGCGCAAGTGGTCATGATCGCCGGCAGCAAGAGCGAACCGATGGACGAAGCGCGTGCCCGGCCCGCCATCGAGCAGTTCTTGCTGAACGAGGCCAAGCGCAAGCTCATCGAAAGCGACGTCAAGGCCCTGCGCGTTGCGGCCAGGGTTCAGTACGTCGGCAAGTTCGCCGAAGGCGCTGCATCGGCTGCCGCGGCTGCCAAAGCCACGCAAGAAGCCGCCGCCGCCGCGGCCAAACCCAGGGAGGGCGGCTTGGAGGCCGACGCCATCAACAAGGGTCTGGGCCTCAAGGCGGGTGCGAACAGCGGCGCAACGCAGGCGCCGGCTCCTGTCGTCATCGCCGCGCCGCCGCCCACCGGCCCGGCCGGCAGCAGCCCGATCGACGCCGACGTGCTCAGCAAGGGCATGGGGATGAAGAAGTGATACATCGCGCGCCCGTCATCCCGGCGCAGCGAGGCCCCGTCGGCTCCCCGACGAAAGTCGGGCCCGACACGGGGGCCGGGATCCAACGCCACGGCAACGCTGTAGATTCGGGCGTCAACGAAGCCGTATTGAGCGAAATCACGCGACGCCTCGTGGCAACGTACCACCCTGAGCAGATCGTTCTATTCGGGTCGCATGCCTGGGGTGAGCCGACTCGAGACAGCGACGTGGACCTTCTTGTGGTGGTTGCCGAATCAAGCGAGCCAACATATCGCCGCGCCAGCGCAGGCTATCGCAGCCTATTTGGCTTGGGAGTTCCATGTGACGTGTGGGTGCGCACCCGCGAAGAAGTGCAGCGCGAGGCATCGTTGCCGACGACCCTTACACACAAAATTCTCCGCGAAGGCAAGGTCTTGCATGGTTGAACAGCTCACATCGTTGCAGTGGGTTGAGGCCTGGCTGATAAAGGCCGACCATGACTTGGAAACCGCAGATCGCGCCCTGCGAGCCGGTGCCCCTATCACTGACACGGCTGCTTACCATTGTCACCAAGCGGCCGAGAAGGCCCTGAAGGCGTTCTTGGCGTGGCGTGGCGAACCTGTGGCAAAGACGCATGACCTGATGGCCCTGCTGACGCGTTGTGCCGCCGCTGATGCGCAGTTCTCCGAATGGGCAGACAAACTGACCGAACTGTCTGCGTTCGGTACGGTACTGCGCTACCCTTCAGTAGACGCAGATCCATCGGTGAACGATGTGACTGAAGCGCTGAAAGTCGCTCGCCAACTCAACGGGTTTGTCGCAACGCTGACGGGAGCCGGCCGGCCATGCTGCAGTGCAACTTGAATGTAGACGTCATTCCGGTGAAAGCCGCGATCCACAGATTCGAATACCACGGAGGCTGGCTCTGCTGCCCGGGGCGGCACTTGCGAGCGTGGAGGGATGGTATGAAAACTGAAACTGAAATCAGGTCGGCGGGCATGAATGCCTTGATCGACGCATTGGGCACCGTGGAGGCCGAGCGGTTCATCGCATCCGTTTCACGCGATAGCTTCGACTACACCGAATGGCGCCGGTCCGGCCTACCTGATTTGACGCTCGAGCAGTTAAGCGAGCAGGCAATGCGAACTGCCGTGCAATTCAACATGTCCCTAACTGCAATCGAACCACCGCCTGTAAGCCCGAGTGGCAAATCATGAGCCTCGCGATGAAGATGCCCGTCATCTCGGCGAATCCTGTGATCCCGGCGAAAGCCGGGATCCACCGGACTGAGGCCGCATTCGCCCGCGAAGTGCAGTGCCGATCAACCAATGGATACCGGCTTTTGCCGGCATGACGGCAGAGTGAAAACCTTCCTCCACCTCCTCCTGGCCCCCATCCTGGCCCTGCTCCTGGCTGGCGGGCCTAGCCACGCCCAGGCCCCGGTGGCCGAATACCGCCTCGGCCCCGGTGACGTGGTTCGCGTCACCGTCTACCAGTCGCCCGACCTTTCCCTGGAAACACGCATCGGCGAGGCCGGCACCATCAGCTACCCGCTCCTGGGCAGCGTGCGTCTCGGTGGCCTGGGTGTCACGCAGGCCGAGCGAGCCATCGCCGACGGCCTGCGCAGCGGCAACTTCCTCAAGCAACCGCAAGTGAGCTTGCTCGTCGTGCAGGTGCGCGCGAATCAGGTTTCCGTGCTCGGGCAGGTGGGGCGCCCCGGGCGCTACCCGGTCGAAACCGCCGACATGCGCCTGTCTGATCTTCTGGCCACCGCCGGCGGCATCGCACCCGGCGGAGCCGACGTCGTCACGCTCGTGGGCACGCGCAACGGCCAGCCTTTCCGCAAAGAATTGGATGTACAAAGCATCGTGCGCAGCGAGCGCCGCGCCGACGACCTGTTCGTGCAGAACGGCGACGTGCTCTACGTGGACCGTGCGCCCGTCGTCTATATCTACGGCGAAGTGCAGCGCCCCGGCACGCTGCGCCTGGAGCGCGGCATGACCTTGATGCAGGTGCTGGCCAGCGGGGGCGGCATCACGCAACGCGGCACCGAAAAAGGCCTGCGCATCCACCGCCGGGGCGCCGACGGCAAGACCCAGGTCTTGCAGCCCTCGATGGACGACATCGTGCGCGCCGACGACGTGATCTATGTGCGCGAGAGCCTGTTTTAATGCGCGCCGTGAAGTGAGCCCGCCATGAGCCTCAGCCAAATCCTTGCCATCTTTCGCGCCCGCTGGTG
>JBAQUQ010000466.1:0-5214 GCA_049297615.1 Burkholderiaceae bacterium | reverse complement strand
GACCTGCCCTCGGCCGTGGCCGCGGGTTCGCGCCTGCCCGCCACGCCCGGCGACCTGGTGCAAAACCCGACCCTGATCGACCAGGGCCAGTTGCTAGAGGTCAACCCGGCGCGGCTCCAAGACGTCTTGAACCGCGTGACGGGGATCTATGCCGACCAGGCCGGCACGACGGGCGGAACTTCGTCGCTCTACATGCGCGGGGCGGAGAACCGCCACCTGCTGGTGATGGTCGACGGCGTGAAGATGAATGACCCGACGGCAAAACGTGGCAGCACCTACGACCTCTCCAGCATCGACGTGGGCCAGCTCGACCGCATCGAAATCCTGCGCGGGCCGGCATCGGCGATGCACGGTGCCGGGGCGCTGGCCGGCGTGCTCAACATCGTCACCAGGAGTGGCGTTCGCAGCGGCGTCCAGGGCAGCGCTTACGCCGGCACCGGCGAAGACGGTTTTCAACGGTTCGGCGCAACGCCGGCGTTCGGCGATGAACGCCTGCACACCCAGCTGGGCGTCGGGCGCAGTCAGGATGGCAGGCGCAGCGACGACGCCTGGCAGCGCCTGACGACAGTCTCGGGCCGTGTGCGCCTTGCGCCGGGCTCTGAGATCGACGGCGAAGCCTTCGCGCGCCGTACCCAGCGCGAGAGCCAGGCCTTCCCCGAAGGCAGCGGCGGCCCGCGCCTGGCGGTGAACCGCGCCAAGACCAGGCTCGATGCCAGCGACACCGTGGTCGGCGCCCAGGGCGGCATGCAGCTGTCACCGGCTTTGCGCCTGCAATGCGGCGCCTCGATCTACGAGCGCAGCGAACGCGCCGATAACGCCGCCGTCGCCGCGGGCCTGCGCAATGCGCTCCCCGCGAGCCTGGGCGACACGGATTTTCGTCGTGCCGCGCTGCACGCCACCGGCACGCAGGCGTTGAACCCGAACACGAGCCTCGTGTTCGGATTCGAACATCAGGAAGAACATGGCAGCCTTGTCAGCATCGGCGACTTCGCCGGCACGGGTTCGCCGCAAACGCTGGGTTTCGACCTGAAGCGCGGCACCGAATCATTGTTCGCCGAAGGCCGAATGCGAGTCGCCCCTGCCCTGGTGCTGCAAGTCGGCCTGCGCTGGGACAAGATCGAGCACTTCCGCCGCGAGATCTCGCCGCAACTCGGTGCCGTGTGGAACCTGGGCAATGGCGCCACCACTTTGAAAACGAGTTATGGCGAGGGCTTCGAGCTGCCAAGCTTGTTCGCCCTGGGCCACCCGGTCGTGGGCAACCCCAACCTCGAACCCGAGCGCAGCCGCAACTTCGAAGCCGGCCTGGCGCACCGCGTCGGCGGTGAGCACAACGCTGTCCAGGTGAGCGTTTTCCGGCACAGCCTCAGCCAACTCGTCGACTTCGACAGCGCCAACTCCGTGACCGTCAATCGCGGCAATATCGTCATCAGGGGCATCGAGCCGTCGCTGAAGTGGCAAATGCCCGGGCGCGTGCGGGCCCAGTTCGGGCTGAGCCTGCTCGAGATCGACGCGCAGGACGGCCTCGCGCCGCCGCGCAACCGGCCCGAGAAACGCGCCACGGCCTCAGTCGCCTACGACATCGGCGCTCGTTCCTCGCTGAACGCCGTGCTCAGTTACACCAGTGGCTTTCTCGACCGCTCCAATCCCACGGGCGACATCAAGCTGGGGGGTTTCAGCACGCTCGACCTGAGCCACTCGGTGAGCTTCGGACCGGTTCAGTTGAAGGCAGCGATCGACAATCTGCTCGACCGAAACTACGAGCAGTTCGTCGGGTTCCCCGGCCAGGAACGCAGACTGCGAGTCGAAGTACGCGGCAGTTTCTAGGAGCCTGTAGGGCTCCTAGCTGTGACGCGTCTGCGCCGTGACGCCGCGGCCCTTGGAGCGTCGCTCGGCCGCTTGCAGCCTCGTGTTCAATAAGGCAACGAGCACGACCACCAGTGCAATCATGAGGCCCATGCCTTCGCGCGCGGTTTCCTCAACGATCCAAACCTCCTTGAGCCAGAAGTTGGGCATGGCGGGCCAGTAGAACACCACCGCGACGACGTAGAAAACCACGCTCGCCCACAACAGGCCCGTCACCTCGATCGAGAGCTTCACGCTTTGCAGGCGAAACGTCACGACGTACATCCACAGCGCTGGGATCGTGTACATCAAGACCCACTGCGGCATATCAGGGTCGTTGTATTGAACGCCGGCAAAGCCGAGCATCGTCAAACCGAGGGCGATGTTCAAGACGCGCATGAGGGTCATTGGAGCCTCCTGGTGAAGGTTCTCTAGCACTGGCGATGACGAGCGATCAGGGGGAAAACTGCTGCTCTTGATATACGCCACCACGCCCTTGCGCCCATCCCAGGACTCGGGCCCTTATTGCACCGTCCTGATTTCGATCATCAATGACGAGAACCATTCTGAGAGGTCGCGGATGTCGTCATCAGTCAGCGACCTGGCCACTATTGACATCATGTCATGTCTGCGAATGCCACTCCGATAGGCTTTGAGTTGTTCGGTGAGGTAGCGCTCGGGTTGCCCGGCGAGGTGCGGTGTGTCGGGGGCCACGGCCACACCCATCACACCATGGCACACGGCGCAAGCGTGCGCCTTGGTCTTGCCCAGCGTGACGTCGGCCTGCGCCAAACCGGTACCCGCCAACAACGCAATGGCCAGCAAACGGGAGTTATTCATCGAGAGTTGCACAAGCAAAAAAATGGGCCGGAGAATCACCGGCCCGAGAAGTGAGGCGCAAAGGCGCACCAACGCGTTTGTTCTACTTGCCGTCGCCGTAGGTCACGCGATAGAGAGCGCCTGCGAAATCATCGCTGATGAGCATGGACCCGTCTTTCATCATTGCCACATCGACTGGGCGGCCACGGTACAGGCCGGTGGCGCTGTCGAGCCAGCCGTCGGCAAAGACTTCCGTCTTGTCCGCCGTGCCGTCTGCCTTCAGGCTGGTGAACATGATGCGCGCGCCGATCGGCGTGGTGCGGTTCCAGGAGCCATGTTGCGCGGAGAACAGGCCACCCTGGTATTTGGCCGGGAATGACTTGCCGGTGTAGAACGCGAGACCAAGGTCGGCCGCGTGGGCGTCCATGTAGACCTGCGGGTCGGTGATGTTCGCCGGCAGCGGATCTTTGTCGTAGCCGAAATCGGTCATGCGGGTCTTGCCCTGCTTCCAAGGGTAGCCGAAGAATTGCCCGGCCTTGGTGGCGCGATTAATTTCACCTTCGGGAATTAGGTCACCCATGCCGTCGGTCTGGTTGTCGGTGAACCACAACGTCTTGTCCTTGGGGTTGAACTCAAGCCCGACTGAGTTGCGAATGCCGGTGGCATAGACCTCGCGCTTGGATCCATCGAATGGGTCCATGCGAACGATGCCGCCAATGCCGACCTTGTTGAACAGGTCAATCTTGTTGCGCGGCTGAACATTGAACGGCTGACCGAGGGTGATATAGAGCATGCCGTCCGGGCCGATGCGGCAGGTACGTGCATGGTGGTTGTAAGACTCCTCCTCGACCGGAATCAGCTTGCCCTGGGGCACGGTTTCGATTACCGCAACGTCGCCGCCTTCATAGAAAAACTCGGCGGCGGGAAAGTTGATCACGCGGTTGTGTTCGACGACGATGAGGAAGCCGTCCTTGGTCCAACACACGCCGTTGGGCACGTGGAACTTGGCCGAGGGGGCGAAGGGCTTGACTTCGGTTGCCACATCCCCGCTGTTTCGGTTGGTCACTGCCCATACCGTGTTCTTGCGCGTGCCGACGAATAGCATGTTGGTGGAGGGCGCCACGGCCATATGGCGCGCGTCCGGCACCACCGCATACAGGTCAATCTTGAAGCCTGGTGGCAGCTTGACGCGCTTCAGGTTCTCGCGCAGCGCGGCGGCGTTGGTGCCGCCCTGGGGCACCACCGGCATGCTCGGGTCGACACCCGACACCTTCATCTGCTTCAGGTTCTCTATGTTCGGCGCCTGCGCAAACGCCGAGCCGCCGGACAACGCGAGCAGCGCTGCCGTGGCAAGGGTTGCGGCTACTTTTAGAACTTTCATCGGTCTCCTCCAGGTTGTGGATTTCGATCAGTCGCACATCGATCTGCCGGCACAAAAGCGCGAACCGGCCCCGCCTATGGGCCCGGCAAGAGTACGCACCGCATGGAAAACTTTCATGGGTATTTACGCGTAGATGTGGCCTGGACGCAGCACCCGCGCGCGGGCGCTGCTCCCAGCGCGAGTTCAGGGCTCGCCGTCCCAATAATCGAGGTCGTCGCTGTCGCGGTGCATGCGCGCGAAGCCGTAGGGGTCGCCGTCGCGCGTGGCGCTGACCAGGTACTTGCCGGAGTCGGGATACTCCACGAGTTCAGGGCTCTCTTTGGTGCTGATCGAGAGGTACTTGAGCGGTGCGTTCGAGTCGTTGATGATCTGGTGCGGATAGTCCGGCCCCGGCGGAATGAAGACGATATCGCCCGCCACCAGGGGCAGCAGTTCGTCGGCCACGCGCAGCGTTGCACGGCCTTCGAGCACGATGAACATTTCTTCCTGCGCGCAGTGAAAGTGGTAGGGGCAGGCGCGTTTGCCCGGTGGGACGATGTCGATGCTGACGCCCAACTTGGTCGCCGCCGTGCCAAGCGCGAGCCGCGCGCAGGCGGTTTCATACAGCGGGTCGCGCCGCTCGAGCACCTTTTGGGCGGCGTCGAAGTTGCGGATCAGCCGCGCGCACAGTCTTTCGGCGGTCGTCGCCATGTTCGAACTCCCGGTTGCGATTGGCGCATGATGCCCGCCCCGAACCGGCCGGCATCGGGACCGACCCTGGGCCGATCCTCCACGACGCACGATTCGGCGCGCCTGATGGGGCCGGCAATGGCCCAAAATCGTCCGATCCCCCCTGTACTTGCCACCTGCCTTGAACAGTCTTTTCGTCCTGCTGGGCATCGAATCGTGGAAACCCGCCCTCGTGGCGCTGCTGCTTCCCCCCGTGCCCTTGCTGCTGCTGGTTCTGGCGGGCGCCTGGCAAATGGCGCGGCGCCGGATCCTTGGTGCGACAAGCCTTTTGCTCAGCGTCGCACTGTTATGGCTGAGCCAATGCGCAGTGAGCGGCCACTGGCTGTCGCGCTGGCTGCTCGACCCTCCCGCGGCGCTGAGCGCAGAGCGAATCGGCGCGATCCGTGCCCAGGCCGCCAAAAGCAGGAACACGGCGATCGTCGTGCTCGGCGGCGGGTCGGAAC
>JBAQUQ010000465.1:0-14879 GCA_049297615.1 Burkholderiaceae bacterium | reverse complement strand
TGGAGCGCAAACACTTCTGCGGCTTGCTCGAGCACCCCAAGACGCAGGAGCGAATCATGGGCATGCTGCAAACCGGCAAGCCGGTGCGCAATTAACTGAAGCGCGATGCCACAAGGGTATGCCATTGCCTCTTCCCTCTCCCGCTCGCGGGAGAGGGCCAGGGTGAGGGCGCGTGAGCTTCGCCGCACTTCTCCCGACGCGGAACAAAAGCTGTGGCAGCGCCTGCGCAATCGGCAACTCTGCGGAAGGAAATTTCGGCGCCAGCACCCCATTGACCGCTACTTCGCGGACTTCGCATGCGTCGAGGTCGGATTGATTGTCGAACTGGACGGTGGCCAGCATTGCGAGCCTGAGGCGATTCGAGCGGATGATGACCGAACAGCGGTATTGAATGCGGCGGGATTCCAAGTCTTGCGCTTCAGCGATCGCGATGCTCTTGCCCAGACGGACGCTGTGATGAGTTCCATCCTCAATTGGCTCGAGACCTACCACCCTCACCCCGAGCCTCTCCCGCCAGCGGGAGAGGGAGTCACTCCTTCGAAGGACTGAGACATGAGCAAACAAGTTCAAGACGCCTACATCGTTGCCGCTACGCGCACGCCCATCGGCAAATCGGGCCGCGGCTATTTCAAGAACACGCGGCCGGACGACCTGCTCGTCGCCGCGGTCCGCAACGCGTTGCGGCAGGTGCCCACACTCGACCCGAAAGCGATCGAAGACGCCATCATCGGCTGCTCGTTCCCCGAGGCCGAGCAGGGCACGAACATGGCGCGTGTGGCAATGCTGCTGGCGGGGCTGCCGCATTCGGTGGGCGGCGTGACAGTGAACCGCTTCTGCGCGTCGGGCCTGACGGCGGTGCAAATGGCAGCCGATCGCATCCGGGTCGGGCAGACCGACGTGATGATCGCCGGCGGTGCCGAATCGATGAGCATGGTGACGATGGGCGGGAACAAGCCCTCGTTCAATCTGGATGTTTTTGCCAAGGACGAAAACGTCGGCATCGCCTACGGCATGGGCCTCACGGCGGAGAAGGTGGCGACGCAATGGAAGGTGTCGCGCGAGGCGCAGGATGCGTTCGCGCTGGCGTCGCACCAGAAGGCATTGAAGGCATTCGCAGCAGGTGAATTCAGTGCCGAGATGACGCCCATCGAAATCATCGAGCGATTCCCCGAGCTCGCCACTGGGGAGGTGGGCACCAAGACGCGCACGGTGAACCTCGACGAAGGCGCACGCCCCGACACCTCGCTCGAAGGCCTGGCCAAGCTCAAGCCGGTGTTCGCTGCCAAAGGCTCGGTCACGGCAGGCAACAGCTCGCAAACCAGTGATGGTGCGGGCGCGCTGATCCTCGCCTCGGAAAAGGCAATCAAACAGTTCGATCTGAAGCCGCTCGCGCGCTTCGTCAGTTTTGCGGTGCGTGGCGTTGCGCCCGAGATCATGGGCATAGGCCCGATCGAGGCGATTCCGGTCGCGTTGCGCCACGCCGGGTTGAAGCTCGCCGACATCGGCTGGATCGAACTCAACGAAGCCTTCGCCGCGCAGGCGCTGGCAGTGATCGACACTGTCGGCCTCGATGCAAGCAGGGTCAATCCGATGGGAGGCGCCATTGCGCTGGGCCATCCGCTGGGCGCGACCGGAGCCATCCGCTCGGCCACCGTCGTGCATGCACTGCACCGTCACAACCTGAAGTACGGCATGGTGACGATGTGCGTGGGCATGGGGCAGGGGGCAGCGGGCATCTTCGAGCGCGTGTGAGCGCGGCGACCGGTCAAGATCAGGAGACGACACCATGAGTATCAAATGCGCCACATTGAACGGCGTTGCGACGATCGAAATAGCGCGCCCGGAGAAGAAGAACGCGCTCACCGCGGCGATGTACAAGGCCATGGCCGACGCGCTTCACGCGGCAAAGGCGGACGCCTCGGTACGCGCCGTGTTGATCACGGGTCAACCGGGGATTTTCACCTCGGGAAACGATATCGAAAATTTCGCGAGTCGCAGCCCCGCGGGCGAATCGCCCGCACTGCAGTTCATGCGTGCCCTGATCGGCACCGACAAGCCGGTTGTTGCAGCCGTCACCGGCGCGGCCATCGGCATCGGCACGACGCTGTTGTTGCATTGCGACTTTGTCTACGTGTCGGATGAGGCGCGCCTGGCAATGCCCTTCGTTGGCCTCGGCCTCGTGCCCGAGTTCGCTTCGAGCCTGATCCTGCCGCGATTGTTGGGCAACGTGAAAGCAGCCGAGAAGTTGCTGCTCGGTGACCCGTTCACCGGTGCCGATGCCGTAGAGGCCGGCATCGCCAACGCCGTGTTGCCCGCAGGCGAGGTGGTGAACCATGCGCGGCGTGTGGCCGAGCGCTTCAATGCGCTACCGCCGGCGGCCGTGCGCGAAACCAAGAGACTGCTGCGCCGCGCGAGCATGGACGAGGTGCTCAGGACCATCACGCTCGAGGGCGAAGTATTCAGCCAGCGCCTGGGTAGTCCGGAAGCCCAAGAGGCTTTTCAGGCCTTCCTCCAGAAGCGCAAACCCGACTTCTCGAAATTCATCTGATCGGATGCAGGACATGATCATGAACTTGCAGGGCAAAACACTTTTCATCAGCGGCGCGTCGCGCGGCATCGGTCTGGCGATCGCGCTGCGAGCCGCACGCGACGGCGCCAACATCGTCATCGCGGCCAAGACCGCCGAGACCAACCCCAAGCTGCCCGGCACGATCTACAGCGCTGCGGCCGAGATCGAAGCAGCGGGTGGCCAGGCGCTGCCGGTACAGACCGACATCCGCGACGAAGCCAGCGTGCTCGCCGCAGTGGAGAAAGCGGCCTCGCGCTTCGGCGGCATCGACATCCTGATCAACAACGCCAGCGCCATCAGCTTGACGCCCACACCCGCGACGCCGATCAAGCGCTTCGACCTGATGTTCGGCGTGAACGTGCGAGGCACCTACCTTTGCACGCAAATCTGCTTGCCGCATCTCGCAAAGTCAGCGTCAGCCGGGCGCAATCCGCACATCCTCAATATGTCACCGCCGCTTTCGATGCGCGAGCATTGGTTCAGCCCGCATGTGGCGTACACGATGGCCAAATACGGCATGAGCCAGTGCACGCTCGGCCACGCCGGGGAGTTTCGGCCGCTGGGAATAGCCGTGAACAGTCTTTGGCCGCGCACCGCGATCAATACCGCGGCCTTGCAAATGATCCCGGGCGTTGACATCTCGAAATGCCGCACGCCGCAGATCCTGGCCGACGCGGCGTACCTGATTCTCACCAGCGACGCCAAAGCCGTCACCGGCAATTTCTTCATCGACGATGTGCTGCTCGCACAGCACGGCGTAACCGACCTCGAGCGCTACAGCGTCAAGCCGGGGACGAAAGACTTCATTCCGGATTTCTTCGTCGATTGATGGCCATTCAGGGCGTGGGCAGGGCGCGAGGCTGCCCCTTTGAGTCGATCGCCACATAGGTCAGGTTCGCTTCCGTGACCTTGACCACCTGCAAATCCGCCGGGTTGCGCTCGGCATACACGTCGACGTGCACCGTCACTGAAGTGCGGCCTATGCGTTCGACCTTGGCGTAAAAGCTCAGCAGGTCGCCGATCGACACCGGCTGCTTGAAGATGAATTGATTGACTGCGACGGTGGCGATCCGGCCCTTGGCGATTCGCGAGGGCAGGACGGCGCCGGCCAGGTCGACCTGGGCCATGATCCAGCCGCCGAAGATGTCGCCGTTGCCGTTCGAATCGGCGGGCAGGGGCATGACGCGCAGCACCAGTTGTCGATCGTCCGGCAACTGCAGCGGCGACAGTTGATGGTCCGTGGCCGCGCCGGTTCGACTTGAAATCTCGGGCATATTGCTGCACCTGCTGGTTGGCCTTGCCGCATTCTGATCCATCCTTCATCGAGCCTTCACCCATGCGTCGCCACAGCGCCACTTTGCCCCTTGCCCCTGCGCCCAGCGCCGCAGCCAGCCGTTCCGACTGGAGCACCCTGAAAAAGCTCGCGCCCTACATCTGGCAATGGCGCTGGCGGGTATTGATCGCGCTCGGCTTTCTGGTGGGGGCCAAGCTCGCCAATGTCGGCGTGCCCCTGGTGCTCAAGGAACTCGTCGACGCACTCGACCTGAAACCCGGCGATGCACGCTCCGTGCTCGTCGTGCCGGTGGCGCTGTTGCTGGCGTACGGCGCATTGCGCATCTCGGTGACGCTGTTCACCGAAATGCGCGAGTTCCTGTTCTATCCCGTTGCGGCGCGCATCGCGCGGCGCGTATCGCTCGAGACCTTCGACCATCTGCTGTCGCTCAGCCTGCGCTTTCACCTCGAGCGCCAGACCGGCGGTGTTTCGCGCGACATCGAACGCGGCTCGCGAGCGATCCATTCGCTGCTGAACTACACGATCTACAACATCCTGCCCACGCTCGTCGAGATGGCGCTCGTGATCTCGCTGCTGTCGGCCAAATTCGACGGCTGGTTCGCCGTCATCACCCTCGGGGCATTGCTCAGCTATGTCGCATTCACCGTCACCGTCACCGAATGGCGCACCCATTTCCGCCGTGCCATGAACGAGCAGGACAGCAAGGCCAACACCAAGGCGGTGGACGCGCTGATCAACTACGAGACCGTGAAGTATTTCGGCAACGAAGCCTACGAACAAACCCGCTACGACGAAAACCTGAAGCGCCTGGAGGCGGTGTCGATCAAGTCGCAGACCTCGTTGTCATTGCTCAATCTCGGGCAAAGCAGCATCGTTTCCGTGGCCGTCGTGCTGCTGGTGTGGCGCGCGACGCTCGGTGTCGTGGACGGCAGCATGAGCCTGGGCGACCTGGTGTTGGTGAACGCGCTCATGATTCAGCTCTATATCCCGCTCAATTTCCTGGGCGTGCTGTATCGAGAGATCAAACAATGCATGATCGATCTGGAAAAGATGTTCGCGCTGCTCGGCCAGAACCGCGAGATCGCCGACACACCCGAGGCCGTGCCGTTCGTGAACCGCGGCGGCGCGGTGCGTTTCGAGAACGTGCGCTTCGGTTACGACGCGGATCGCACCATTCTTCACGGCGTGAGTTTCGAACTCCCCGCGGGCAAGACACTGGCCATCGTCGGCCCCTCGGGCGCGGGGAAGAGCACGCTGGCGCGCCTCATGTTTCGCTTCTACGACGTGAACGCCGGGCGCATCTTCATCGACGGCCAGGAATTGCGCAGCATCACGCAAAAGAGCCTGCGTGCGGCACTGGGCATCGTGCCGCAGGACACGGTGCTGTTCAACGACACGGTGCAATACAACATCGGCTATGGCGAAACCTCGGCGAGCCGCGACGCGATCGAAGCGGCTGCGAGAGCGGCGCATATCCACGACTTCATCGTCTCCACGCCCAAGGGCTACGACACGATGGTGGGCGAGCGTGGCCTCAAACTCTCGGGCGGCGAAAAGCAACGCGTCGCGATCGCGCGAACCCTGCTGAAGAACCCGCCGATCCTGATCTTCGACGAAGCCACCTCGGCCCTGGACTCGGCCAACGAACGCGCAATCCAGGCCGAGCTGCAGAGTGCGGCGCGCAACAAGACGGCCCTGGTGATCGCGCACCGCTTGTCGACCGTGGTCGACGCGGACCAAATCCTGGTGATGGAACAGGGTCGAATCGTCGAGCGTGGCACGCACGCCGCGCTGCTGGCGCTGGAGGGGCGTTACGCCGAGATGTGGCGCTTGCAGCAAGCGGGTGAAGACGAGGCACTGGGAGAAAGTCTGAGTCGGCCGGCTTGAGAATTCGCGCCCGAGCCCGGTGCGAGAATCTCCGGTATGGCCCTCACGATCGCGCGCCCCGACGACTGGCACCTGCATGTTCGCGATGGTGCGGCGATGGCCGCCGTGGTGCCGCACAGTGCGCGCCAGTTCGCCCGCGCCGTGATCATGCCCAACCTCCACCCGCCAGTGACGACGACGGTGCAGGCACTGGCCTACCGCGAGCGAATTCTGCGTGCCGTTCCCAAGGGCGTGAAGTTCGAGCCGCTGATGACGCTGTATCTCACCGAGCAGCTCGCGCCCGACGAAATCCGCCGAGCGCACGAATCGGGAGTGGTTGCCGTCAAGCTCTATCCGGCCGGCGCGACGACGAACAGCGACGCTGGAGTCATCGACTTGCGCAAGACCTATGCGACGCTGGAGAGCATGCAACGCGAAGGCGTGCTGCTGCTCGTGCACGGTGAAGTAACGGATCCGGACATCGACGTCTTCGACCGCGAGAAGGTCTTCATCGACACGCGCCTGATTCCGCTGCGGCGCGACTTTCCCGAACTGAAGATCGTCGTCGAGCACATCACGACGCGCGAGGCGGCGCAGTATGTGGGGCAGGCGGGGGCGCACACCGCGGCGACGATCACGGCGCATCACCTGCTGTACAACCGCAACGCGATTTTCCTCGACGCGAGCGGCAGCGCTGCGCTGCGCCCGCACTACTACTGCCTGCCTGTCCTCAAGCGCGAAGTGCACCGCCTCGCACTCGTCGCCGCTGCGACTTCAGGCAGTGCCAGGTTCTTCCTCGGCACCGACAGCGCGCCGCACGCGGCCCACTTGAAGGAACACGCCGGCGCCTGCGCTGGCTGCTACACGGCGCTCAGCGCGATGGAGCTGTACGCGCAGGCTTTTGACAGTGCCGGTGCACTGGCGCGCCTGGAAGGCTTTGCGAGCCATCATGGCGCCGATTTCTACGGCCTGCCGCGCAACACTGGCAGGGTGACGCTGCGCCGCGAAACCTGGACCCTGCCGCAAACCCTGCCGTTCGGCGAAACGACCCTCAAACCGCTGCGCGGCGGCGAAACCCTCGCCTGGAGGATGCATGACGATTGACCGCAAACCCCGTGTCGCCCTGTTGATCGACGCCGACAACTCGCCGGCAAGGAAGATCGACCTGATCCTCAACGAACTGTCGACGTTCGGCGAAACGAGCATCCGCCGCGCCTACGGCAATTGGAAGAAGGCTGAGCTGAAAGGCTGGGAGGAGGTGCTGCACGAACACGCGATCCGACCGATGCAGCAGTTCGACTACAGCAAGGGCAAGAACGCGAGCGACATGGCGATGGTGATCGACGCCTTGGCCCTGCTCTACACGGACAGTCCCGACGCCTTCGGCATCGTCTCTTCCGACGCCGACTTCACGCCGCTCGTGATGCATTTGCGCGAAAAGGGCGCAGCGGTTTACGGCTTTGGCGGGCAGAAGACGCCCGAGCCGTTTGTCAATGCGTGTTCGCGCTTTCTGTTTCTCGACAAGCTCGGCGCAACCGCCGCGACCGATGCGAGCGAAGCGAGCGACGCCAGTGAGGGAACACCCGCCGCGCTGCTTCGCATTCCCACCGCACAACTCAAGCAAGACGCCAAACTCGTGACCCTGCTGCGCAATGCAGTGCAGGCGGCGGCCGACGACGAAGGCTGGGCGCGCGTCGGTGCGCTGGGCCAGCAGATCGCGAACCAGGCCTCCTTCGACCCGCGCAACTACGGCTACGCGACGCTCAGCAAGTTGCTCATCGCGACGCAGTTGTTCGAGTGGGCCAATGAAGGCAAATCCGACGTCGCGGTGCGCGACAAGCGCACATCCAAGCCCTCCCGAGGCTGATGCCGAGCGCGCTACCGGGTATCGATTGGCAGCAAGCCTGGTTCGCGCCGTATCGCGTGCTCGGCCAGGCCGTGGCAGCCGACGTTGCGGCGGGGCAGAGCGTTGCGCAGGCCTTGAACAGGCATGGCAGCGCACGAGGCGGGGCGCAGTCGCCGCGCTTCGTGCCGGCCCGGGCCCAGGGCAGTGAAGCCTACGAGGCTTTTGTCGCACGCAGCGCCAGCGTTCCGACACGCGACAACGTACACGACTTCTTCAATGGTCTGGTGTGGCTGCGTTTCAACGCGCTGAAGCGCCGCGTGAATCTCTTGCATGCGGCCGAATTGCGTCGCCAAGGCGCGGCGTCGCCACGCGGCGCGGCGCGCGACAGCTTGACCTTGTTCGACGAGAACGGCGCATTGCTCGTCGCACCGCCCGCCTTGACCCGGGCCTTGGTGCAGCGCGATTGGCGCGAACTGTTCATCGACCGACGCAGCCTTTGGTGCGACGCCCAGCTCACCATCGTCGGCCACGCCCTGCTGGAAAAACTTATTCAGCCGCGCAAGGCCATCACGGCGCACGTCTGGCTGAGTGTTGGCGGGCCATTGCCGTCCCTGCCCGACCCGAGCGAACGCCCTTTCGCACCCTTGCCTGTGCTGGGTGTTCCCGGATGGTGGCCGGACAACGAAGACCCGAGCTTCTACGACGACGCCGCCGTCTTCAGGCCGGCAGGAAGCCCTCGATCGACAGATAGCGCTCGCCCGTGTCGTAGTTGAAGCCGAGCACGGTGGCACCCTTGGCAAGCTCAGGCAATTTCTGCGCGATTGCCGCCAAGGTGGCGCCCGACGAAATGCCCACCAACATACCTTCTTCGCGCGCGCAACGCCGTGCCATTTCACGCGCCGCTTCGGCTTCGACCTGGATCACACCGTCGAGCAGCTCGGTGTGTAGATTTTTCGGAATGAAGCCCGCGCCAATGCCTTGAATCGGGTGCGGCGAGGGCTGGCCGCCGCTGATGACGGGCGACGCGCTGGGCTCGACGGCAAACACCTTCAGTTGCGGCCATTTTGCTTTCAGCACCTGGGCGCAGCCGGTGATGTGCCCGCCCGTGCCGACGCCGGTGATCAGCGCGTCCAGCCCCTGCGGAAAGTCAACAGCAATTTCCATCGCTGTCGTGCGCACATGCACCTCGATGTTCGCCGGATTCTCGAACTGCTGCGGCATCCAGGCGCCGGGTGTCGCGGCGACCAGTTCCTGCGCACGCGCGATCGAGCCCTTCATGCCTTTTTCGCGGGGCGTCAGCTCGAACGTCGCACCATAGGCCAGCATCAGGCGGCGCCGCTCGACACTCATGCTGTCGGGCATCACGAGCACGAGTTTGTAGCCCTTCACCGCAGCCACCAGGCCCAAGCCGATACCGGTATTGCCCGAAGTCGGCTCGACGATGGTGCCGCCGCGTTGCAACTCACCGCTGCGCTCGGCGTCTTCCACCATCGACAGCGCAATGCGATCCTTGATCGAGCCGCCCGGGTTCTGGCGCTCCGACTTGATCCACACCGAGGCCGAGCCGAACAGGCGATTGACGCGAATGTGCGGCGTGTTGCCGATGCTTTGCAAGACGTTGTCGAATTTCACGGGGCGCTCCGTAGGGCTGTGGGTGGGCAATGATGCCTCAAGGCTGCGCCTCGCAGCCTTGCGCATGGGACAATCCGAGCCGTGAAGCAAGCCAGGCCGCCGCTGGTGCAAGGCTCGAAAGGGCGCACTGGAGGAAGGTCCGGACTGCACAGGGCGGCGTAGCAGCTAACGGCTGTCCACCGTGAGGTGAGGATCAGAGCAACAGAGACGAGTCGACCCGAGGGGGCAACCTCGAGGGCCGGGTGAAACGGGCAATCTCTACGCGCAGCAACACCAAATAGGCCGGCAGCGATTTGGCCCGAGGAGTCGGCGGGTAGGTGGCATCGAGCCGTGCAGCGATGCACGGCCCAGAGGAATGGCGGTCACGCCCGAGCGGTCGCAAGACCGCGAGGGTGCACAGAATCCGGCCTATCGGCTCGCTTCACTTTTTTCCCTCTGCGGCCCGGCGACATGCTCAAGGCGGCCAGGGGCTTGCCGATATTGGGTTCGTAGCCCGGCCCCAGGGCTGTCTCCGTTGCCCGCCTGTTGGAAGAATCGACGCACGATGCACGCCACTCCTGCCCCGAGTTTGCGAGGCGCAGCCCTGTCCTGGGCTTGCATGCTCGTTCTGTTGCCGCCAGCCTTGGCTGCCGAAAGCCGCTCGGTGGAAGCCAAACCAGCGGCGGCCATGAAGGTTTTCGCGGAAGAACCCGCGGCGAATCCCACCGACGACTCCGCAACGCCAGCGGACGCCCTGAACAAACGCAGCGCGAAAAGCCGGCGCCGCCAGGGCAAGGACAGCCCCGAGCGCGAAGACCCTATGGACAAGCTGCGCGAACTCCTCGCGCAGCGGCTCGGCGCGACCCAGACGAAGGACACATTGCGCGTCGCAGCGCAGTCTCCCCAGCCCGTGGCACTGGTGCCGGTGACCAAGGCGATCGCAACGCAAGCCGTGGCGAAAAAGCCCGTCGTGCACTCGCCCACGGCTGCGGGCCATCCGGCAGCGGCGCATTGGGCCTATCAAGGCGAGGCGGGCCCGCAAGGCTGGGGTCAGCTCAAGCCTGAATTCATCAAATGTTCGAGCGGCGAGCGGCAAAGCCCGATCGACATTCGCGACGGCTTGAAGCTGCAGCTCGATCCGGTGCAGTTCGAATACCGGCCGAGCAGCTTTCGCATCATCGACAACGGCCACACGGTGCAGGTGAACGTGGCGCCGGGCAATACGATCGAAACCATGGGGCGGCGCTTCAGCCTGGTGCAGTTCCACTTCCACCGCCCCTCCGAAGAGCGTATCGACGGCCGCGCATTCGACATGGTGGTGCACCTGGTCCACAAAGACTTGGACGCTCGCCTGGCGGTGGTCGCCGTCCTGCTCGAGCAAGGCAGCGCGCATCCTCTGGTGCAAACGGTGTGGAACAACCTGCCGCTCGAAAAGGGCGATGAAGTTGCCGCCAGGACCCTGCTCGATCTGAACGCCTTATTGCCTGTTGAGCGCAGCTATTTCACCTACATGGGTTCGCTGACCACGCCGCCGTGCAGCGAAGGTGTGTTGTGGATGGTGATGAAACAGCCGGTGCAGATCTCGCCAGAGCAAATTTCCATCTTCACACGCCTGTACCCGATGAATGCGCGCCCGGTCCAGTCGGCGCGCGGTCGACTCATCAAAGAGTCGAACTGAAGACCTGCGGCGCAACGCCGCCGACCTTCGCGGGGGTGCCGCCGCCGGCGCACCATAAGCGTGCGTATCATCGCGGCCAGCCTCTGCAATGACGCAGGAGCTGCGTCGCTTGGGCACCCCGTCTCACAGAAGGGCAGGTCGAATGGAACAACTCAAACAGGGCAGCGATGCCCTTTTCATTTTGCTTGGCGCGATCATGGTGTTGGCCATGCACGCGGGTTTTGCTTTCCTCGAGTTGGGCACGGTTCGAAAGAAGAGCCAGGTCAATGCATTGGTGAAGATCCTGGTTGATTTCAGCGTGTCCACCGTTGCCTACTTCTTCGTCGGCTACTCGGTGGCCTATGGAGTGCAGTTCTTCAGCGGCGCGGAGACGCTGGCGGCAAAGAACGGCTACGACCTCGTCAAGTTCTTCTTCCTGTTGACCTTTGCCGCGGCGGTACCGGCCATCGTCTCCGGCGGCATTGCCGAACGCGCGCGCTTCGGGCCGCAGTTGATTGCCACGGCGGCGATCGTCGGCCTGGTCTACCCGCTGTTCGAGGGCGTGGCTTGGAATGGCCTGTTCGGCGTGCAGGCGTGGCTCAAGGCCAACACCGGCGCCGAGCTGCACGACTTCGCCGGCTCGATCGTCGTGCACGCAGTCGGTGGCTGGCTCGCCCTCCCGGCCGTGCTATTGCTGGGCGCGCGCAGCAACCGCTACCGCAAAGACGGTGCAATTTCGGCGCACCCGCCGTCGAGCATTCCGTTCCTCGCGCTGGGCGCGTGGATGCTGGCGGTGGGCTGGTTCGGCTTCAACGTCATGAGCGCGCAGACCATCGACAAGATCTCGGGCCTGGTGGCGCTGAATTCCCTGATGGCGATGGCGGGCGGCACCCTGGTTGCTGCCCTGCTCGGCCGCAACGACCCGGGCTTTGTCTACAACGGGCCGCTGGCCGGTCTGGTGGCGATATGCGCGGGTTCGGACATCATGCATCCGATCGGCGCACTGGCCACAGGCGCCGTGGCCGGGGCGATCTTCGTCACGATGTTCACGCTGACCCAGAACAGATGGAAGATCGACGACGTGCTCGGCGTGTGGCCCCTGCACGGCCTGTGCGGCGCCTGGGGCGGCATTGCTGCGGGCATCTTCGGCAACACCTCTCTCGGTGGCCTGGGTGGCGTGACCTTCATGGGCCAACTCCTGGGCACTCTGCTCGGTGTGGCCTGGGCACTGGTCGCTGGCTTCGTCGTCTATGGTGCACTCAAGGCCTTGATGGGCCTGCGTCTGACACAAGAACAAGAGTTCGACGGCGCCGATCTGGCGATTCACCGCGTCAGCGCGACGCCGGAGCGCGAAGCGAATTGGTAGCGATACGAGTGGCCGCAGTGCCGCCGTGCTTGGGCGCTGCGGCGTAAGGAGCGCGACAGGCTTCTACACTCGACGCGACTCATTCCAGGAGGCTCTCGTGACCCTGCTCATCCTCGGCCTGGTGCTGTTTCTCGGTATTCACTCGATTTCCATCGTCGCGCCGGCGTGGCGCGACGCGCAACTCGCACGGCATGGGCAGGCAGTGTGGAAGGGCGCGTATTCGCTGACGGCCGGCGTCGGCCTGGCCCTGCTGATCTACGGCTACGACGTCGCGCGCCAATCTCCGGTTGTGCTCTACGCACCACCCTCGGCCTTGCGTCACCTGGCGCTGCTGCTGCTGCTGCCGGTGTTCGTGCTGCTGCTGGCGGTCTACCTGCCGGGACGCATCAAGACGGCTGCGAAACACCCGATGCTGCTCGCCACCAAACTGTGGGCGGTGGCGCATCTGCTGGCCAATGGCACGCTGGCCGATGTGCTGCTGTTCGGTGGTTTTCTCGCCTGGGCGGTTGCCGATCGAATTTCCCTGAAACGCCGGCCGGCGCGCGCAGTCCCTGCGGCCCCGGCGTCTCCCGCCAACGATGCCATTGCACTGGTCGGCGGATTGGTGCTGTACGCCGGGTTCGCGCTGTGGGGACACGCCTGGTTGATCGGCGTGTCGCCGTTCGGCTGACGCCTCGAGTGCTTGCGCGCCGTGCGGCTAGAGGCGCCGCACTACACCGTCGCTGGCCCCGCCGCGAGGCAGGAATTGCACTTGCCCAAGCCGGGAATGCGTGCGTCTGGCTTGCCGTCACCAGTCTTGAAGTTGGCTTGGCAGCGCCGACAAACGTACATCTTCGAACTCGACATCATCGGCTTGATTCCCGCTTGGCTGATCGGGCGCGCCGCCGTGTATTCCGCCTGCGTTTGGCGCAACTTGAGTCCGGCTTCAATAGAACTGCTTGGAGGGGTTCGGCGTATGGACATGTTCTCGATGGGCTGGGTCGCGATGGCAACTGGCCGTGAACCTTTTCACGGCCAGCGAAGCTGCGATTGTCCCTTCAATCGCCGCTTTGCGCTGGCTGGCGCCCTGAATAATCTCACCCAAAGCTTTCATTCACTGGCCTAAGTCGTTATTTTGAAAGGTATTTTCAATTCCTGAAGTTACATTTAGTTCCAAAGCTAAGTCTTTGATTTGATTGATTTTTCCGAGCAGTCGAATTGACCCTCTTATGGTGATGCGTTACAGTGGGGAGAAGTGCACTTTAGTGGCGATTTGTGGACAACATGGCGAACGTCGTGTTTCAGGGCCCTTCTGCCTTGACATTGGACAACAAAGGCAGGCTCACCATGCCGGCGCGCCATCGTGAACTGCTGTCTGCGATGGGCGTGAGCCAGTTGACCGTGACCAAGCACCCGGTGGGTTCATTGATGATTTTCCCGCGCCCGGCATGGGAGTTGTTTCGTGATCGCGTCGCATCGCTGCCGATGGACGCGAGCGGCTGGAAGCGCGTGTTCCTGGGCAATGCGATGGACGTGGAAATGGACACCTCGTCGCGCCTGCTGATCTCTCCCGAACTGCGTGCGTCGGCCAACCTCGTCCGCGACGTGATGCTGATCGGCATGGGAAGCCACTTCGAGCTGTGGGACGCGAAGGCGCACGCCGAACACGAAACCCAGGTGATGCGGTCCGACCTGCCGGATTCACTGAAGAGTTTCAGCTTTTGAATGGCCAGCACTGTGCGCCCTCAGGCCGACGCGATGCGCCGCGTGCCCCCCGGGGGTATCAACGAAGTTCGGGGCGGCCTTCCTGGCGAGGACCCATGGCAACACAGCACCGTGATGCGAGAGCAAGCCATCGACGCCCTCGTCGGCTCGACGAGCGGCGTCTACCTGGACGCAACCTTCGGACGCGGCGGCCACACGCGCGCTCTGCTGGAGCGGCTCTCGCCGCAGGCACGGGTGCTCGCCATCGACCGCGATCCGCTGGCCGTGACCGCGGCGCGCGAAGGGGCGACGCGGATCGACGACGCGCGCTTTTCGATGCATCACGCGCGCTTCTCGCAGATGGCGCCAACCCTGCAAGCAGCGGGCGTGCAGCGTCTGGACGGTGTGCTGTTCGATCTGGGCGTGTCCTCGCCGCAAATCGACGACCCGAGCCGCGGTTTCAGCTTTCGCTTCGACGCCCCGCTGGATATGCGCATGGATACGAGCGGTGGTGAAACGGCCGCCGAATTCCTGGCGCGCGCCGACGAGCGCCGCATCGCCGAGGCGATCCGCGACTACGGCGAAGAACGTTTCTCGGCTCGAATCGCCAAGGCCATCGTGGTGAGTCGCGAAGCGGGGCAGCCCATGCGCACCACGGGCGAACTGGCCCAGCTCGTGGCGCGCTGCGTGAGGACGCGTGACGGCGCGCAGCACCCGGCAACACGCACCTTTCAGGCGCTGCGCATTGCAGTGAACGCCGAACTCGAAGAGTTGGAGATTGCGTTGCGCACGGCGCTGGAACTCCTCGTCCCCGGTGGGCGCTTGGTGGCCATCAGTTTTCATTCGCTGGAAGACCGCATCGTCAAGACCTTCATCGCCGGCGAAAGCCGCGACGTGGTGGATCGTCGCGCGCCGTTTGCGCCGAGCGCGCCGCAGCGCCTGCGTGCGATCGCGCGCCTCAAACCCGGCGCGGCCGAAGTGCAAGCC
>JBAQUQ010000464.1:0-1704 GCA_049297615.1 Burkholderiaceae bacterium | reverse complement strand
TCAACTGCGCCATCCTCGGCGGCAGCCTGTTCATGGCCGAGCGCCGCTACGACTTCGCGCAGAGCGTCGTCTTCGGGCTCGGCGGCGGCATCGGCTGGGCGCTGGCCATTGCCGCGCTGGCGGCGATTCGCGAACGCCTGCGCTATGCCGACATTCCGCAGGGGCTGCGCGGCCTGGGCATCAGCTTCATCGTCACCGGACTGATGTCGATGGGCTTCGTGGCCTTCGGCGGGATGCAACTGCGATGACCGAAATCGTGTTGGCGACCGTTCTGCTGACGCTGGTGGTGCTGACGCTGACCTTGCTGGTGATGGGCGCGCGCGGCATCTTCCAGCCGGCGCGGCCGGTCGAGATCACCGTCAACGGCAAGACGCGGATCAACGCCACGACCGGCGCGAAGCTGCTGTCGATCCTAAACGGCGCCAACGTGCCGGTGCCATCGGCCTGCGCCGGGGCCGGCACCTGCGGCCTGTGCCGGGTGCGCATCCCCGAGGGCGGCGGCGACCCGTTGCCGACCGAGACCGCGCGCCTCGGGGTGAACGACATTCACAGCGGGCTGCGCCTGGCGTGCCAGGTCGTCGTGCGCGACGCACTGGCGGTCGAGGTGCCCGAGGACATGCTGGCTGCCGAGCGCTGGCAGTGCACCGTGCTCTCCAATACGATGCTGGCGCCGTTGATCAAGGAGATCGTGCTGGCGCTGCCGGCGGGTACCGGGTTCTCGTTTCGCGCCGGCGCCTTCGTGCAGATCACCGCGCCACCGCATGCACTGGACTTCGCGACGGTCGAGGTCGATGCGTCATGCGCGGCATCCTGGGACAAGTTCGGCTGGCGCCGCCTGAAGGTGGCCAGTGACGAGCCCGCGTCGCGCGCCTACTCGATCGCCAACCGGCCGGCCGATACCGAGCAGGGCCGGCTGGTGCTCAATGTCCGCCTGGCCGTGCCGTCGCCGGGCGCCGCTGACGACGCGAGCCCGGGCATCGTTTCGTCATACCTGTTCGGCGCCCGCGCCGGCGCGAAGATTCTCGCCTCCGGTCCGTTCGGCGATTTTCACGTGCAGGACACCGGGCGCGAGATGATCCTGATCGGCGGTGGCGTGGGCATGGCGCCGCTGCGGTGCATCATCTTCGACGAACTGGAGCGCAAGCAAACCCGGCGCAAGATGTCGTTCTGGTACGGCGCGCGCAGCAGCGCCGACGTGTTCTACGCCGGCGAGTTTGCTGCATTGGCCGAGCGCCATGCGAACTTCGCCTGGACCGTCGCGTTGTCCGATCCCGACCCGCGGGCCGGCGCATGGCCGGGTCCGGTGGGCTTCATCCACGAAGTGCTGTACCGTGACTGCCTGAAGGACCATCCGGCTCCCGAAGACTGCGAGTTCTACCTGTGCGGGCCGCCGCTGATGATCCAGGCCGTGATGGCAGTGCTCGAGGACGTCGGCGTCGGCAGCGAGTCGATCTACTTCGATGACTTTGGGGGTTAGCTTGTGTTGACACACCGCCGCCACTTCCTCGCGCTGGCCGGCGCCATGCCACTGCTCGCGTCGTGGCCGGGCCGGGCTGCCCAGGCGCCGGCATTGGGTGGCCGCGCCTTCGGTTCCTACTGGCGCCTCAGCGGCGTCGGCGGGCCCGGCGCCGAACGCCTGGGCGCTCGCATCGAGGCCATCGTCGCGACAGTCGACAGCACACTGTCGCCGTACCGCGCCGATTC
>JBAQUQ010000463.1:0-24110 GCA_049297615.1 Burkholderiaceae bacterium | reverse complement strand
AGTTACCGCAACATTTTCGATCGAAATGGAGCGGGCGCCATTCGAGCGACGAGCATGTACCGCTGTTCGGGATGCACCCTGACGTTTCAGAATCTCAAGGAATGGCGCATCGCACCGAACCCGATCGCTAGATCGGCTTGAGCGCGCCGACGCCCAGCGTCGGTCGCGCCAACTTCAGCGCAGCGAATCCAGGAAGTCCCTGCGGTGTGATTCGGAATCGATGAGGTCGGCGAGCTTGCGATGCAGCTCAGCGACATTGCCTGAGTCACTCGCAGCCCGTTTGATGAGCACTTTGGCCAATGGCCCGACGTGATGCGCCAGCAGTTTTTCGGCGCGCGCCAAGGTGGCGGCGTCGAATGCAAATTGCGGGCGCGGATGCGATCTGCCCCCGGGGTGGGTTCCTGGGTCGCCGCCCGGCAAGCCGGCGTGTTTCGACAGGCGGCCCAGCCGCGTCTTGAACGCTTCGCGCTGCGCGGCATCGGGAATCTTGTCCGCGAGCGTGCTGTAGAACTCCTCGACACTGTGAACGTGGCTCGCCGTGGAACGCATGACGTGCCTTGCCATGGGCCCGATCAGCTCCCTCAGCGAGAACTCGATGGCCGCCCAGGTCGGCGCCGGCAAGGCGAGCATGACTGCAGGATCGACGACTCGCGCCGTGTCCACCACGGTTTGCTGCTGCCACACCGATCGCCCTGCGGCGCCGGCGGTCTGGCTCGGGTCGCGAATCGGCATCGCAATCGTCGGATCGGCCGAAATGGCCTCGACGGCTTGCTCCAGGGCTTGAGCGAATTCATTGGCCGACTGAAAGCGCAAATCCGCGCTCTTCTTGAGCGCACGCTCCAGCACTGAATCCAAGACCCATGGCACATCGGCCGCCAGCCTTGACGGTGGCATCGGTTCGCCTTGCATCACGCGGTGCATCACTGCGGCTGGCGAATCGGCCGCGAACGGGCTGCGACCAGTGAGCAACTCGTAGAAGATCACGCCCGCGGCCCAGAGGTCGGTACGTCCGTCGGCGGTATCGCCCATCAGTTGTTCGGGCGCCATGTGCGTGGGCGTTCCCAGCACCGTCCCCACTTGGGTCATCGATGAGCTCTGGATTCTGGCGATGCCGAAATCCATCACCTTGATCTTCAGGCCCTTGAGCACCATCACATTGGCGGGCTTGATGTCGCGATGTACGACACCGCGTTCGTGGGAGTAGTCCAATGCGGCCAGCAACTGCCGCATCACTTCCATCGAATCGCTGAGCTCGAAGCGGCCCCGCTCGCGCATCAATTTGCGCAATTCGGTGCCCTCAACGTATTCCATCACGATGTAGGCGAACTGCTGGTCTTCGCCGTATTCATGAACGGCCACGATTCCGGGGTGCTGCAAACGGCCACCCGCCTGCGCCTCGCGCTTGAACCTGGCAATCGCGGCTGCCCCGCCGTCAGCCAGATGCTCGGCGAGGATCGTCTTGATCGCCACCTTGCGTTCAATAACCGGATCAAATCCCTCGTACACCATGCCCATCGCGCCCTGACCCAAGGCGCGGCGAATCGAGTACTTTCCAATATGTTGCGGAGTGATCATCGGGTCCAGGCTCGCTCGCACCCATTCGTGGTCACGAGTAGCCGCATATTTCGGCATGTCACACGTCGCGTCAATCCCTAGGTTCCCGCGGCCAAGGCGCCGCAAGGCCGCGACTTGCATGGTGGGCGGTGCAGGTTTCGAACCTGCGACCTCCTCGGTGTGAACGAGGCGCTCTACCCCTGAGCTAACCGCCCGAATCTGGTTTTCGGGGTCCGCTGAAAGCTGCGGAATTGTGCCACAGGGCCTAGGCTCAGACTGACTCCGCAAGGGCGCGCCACACCGTCTTGCCGCCACTGGCCTTGTCCAACTCGGCCAGCACTGCTTCATGGGAGACGAGCTCGTCTCCTCGAGCTTCAATCACGACTATTTCGAGCACGCCGAGGTCGATCGCCTCAAAGCCGGGCTCGAACCCGCTGGACTCGCCGGCGTCGATCACAAGCGACTTCTGGCCGCGCGTCATGCGCAGATAAACCTCGGCGAGGAGCCCCGCATCGAGCAAGGCACCGTGCAGGGTGCGGCTCGTGTTGTCAACCTCGAGCCGCTTGCACAATGCATCCAGTGAGTTCGACTTTCCGGGGAACATTTCGCGCGCCAGCATCAGGGTGTCGGTGATGCATGCCACGTGATCCTGGATCTTCGGTTTGGCGATTCGGGCGAGCTCGGCGTCCAGAAATCCCACATCGAAGTCGGCGTTGTGAATGATCACCTCGGCACCTTCGAGGTAGACGAGCAGTTCGTCGGCAACCGCGGCGAACAAGGGCTTGTCGGCCAGGAACTCGTCGCTCAGGCCATGCACCTTGAGGGCGTCTTCGTGGCTGGGACGCTGCGGGTTCAAATAGAAGTGCAGATTGCGCCCCGAGAGGCGGCGATTGAGCATCTCCACGCAGCCGATTTCGACAACCCGGTCGCCGCCCAGGGGGTTGAGGCCCGTCGTCTCGGTGTCCAGAAAGACCTGCCGCATGGCTATTTCCGTTCAGCGCCGGACGCCGGCTGGCGCCCGGCCCACAGCCACAAACCCAGCCCCGCAAGGATCATCGGCACGCACAACCATTGCCCCATGCTCAGGTTCAAGGCCTGCAGACCCAAAAAACTGTCGGGCTCGCGAAAGTATTCGGCCACGAAGCGCAGCAGCCCGTAGCCCAGCAAAAACGCTCCCGAAACCTGCCCGAGGGCGCGCCGCTGGCGCGAGTACAGCCACAGCAGCACAAAAAGCAAGATCCCTTCGAGCGCGAACTGGTAAAGCGGCGAGGGATGTCGGGCGATTTGCGTCCCCGACTGCGGGAACGCCATGGCCCACGGCAGGCTCGGGTCGGCAGCCCGACCCCACAACTCGCCATTGATGAAGTTGCCGATGCGTCCCGAAGCCAGGCCGGTAGGAACGCAAGGCGCGATCAGGTCGCCGACTTCCAAAAACCTGCGCCCGCGCGAACGCGCGAAGAACAACAGAGCTGCCAGCACCCCCAGCAAACCGCCGTGAAACGCCATGCCACCCTTCCAGACAGCGAAAATCTCCAAAGGGTTGGCCGCGTAATAGCCGGGCTTGTAGAAGATCACATAGCCCAGGCGCCCGCCGATCACAACGCCGAGGACGCCGTAAAACAGCAGGTCTTCGACGTCGCGGCGCGTCCAACCCGATTGCGCAAACTGCGGCTGCTTGACGCGCAGCGCCGCGAGCCAGATGAACAGGCCGAACGCGACCAGATAGGTCAGGCCATACCAATGGATCGCCACCGGACCGATCTGCACGGCGATGGGACTGAACTGGGGATGGACCAGCATGTCACGATGATAAGGGGGCTCGATTGCTCGGCTGCGCGCAGCAGGGAGCGAACACAGAGCGAGCCTCTAGCCGTGCGCCGCGCGGCGCTGGCTATAGTTCAGCCACTTTCGCCGTTCAGAACCACGGGGCCGTTATGACATCCAACCGACGCTCGAGAAATATCACTGAGGGCGTGGCTCGCGCGCCGAACCGCTCGATGTACTACGCCCTGGGCTACCAAGAGGGCGACTTCAAGAAACCGATGATCGGCGTGGCCAATGGTCACTCAACGATCACTCCGTGCAACTCGGGCCTGCAAAAGCTTGCCGACGCTGCTGTGGCCGCAATCGAAGAGGCGGGCGGCAATGCGCAAATCTTCGGTACACCGACCATCAGCGACGGCATGGCGATGGGCACGGAAGGCATGAAGTACAGCCTGGTATCGCGCGAGGTCATCGCCGACTGCATCGAAACCTGCGTCGGCGGCCAGTGGATGGACGGCGTGCTCGTTGTCGGCGGCTGCGACAAGAACATGCCCGGCGGCATGATGGGAATATTGCGTGCCAATGTGCCTGCCATCTACGTTTACGGTGGCACGATCCTGCCCGGCCACTACAAAGGCCAGGATCTGAATATCGTCAGTGTGTTCGAAGCGGTGGGCCAGTTCACGGCGGGCAAAATGACGCAAGAAGACTTCAGCCAGATCGAGCGCCGCGCCATTCCCGGCAGCGGCTCTTGTGGTGGCATGTACACCGCCAACACGATGAGCTCAGCCTTCGAAGCACTCGGCATGAGCCTGCCGAGCTCGAGCACGATGGCCAATCCGCATGACGAGATCGTGCATTCGGCCAAAGCGGCGGCACGCGTTTTGGTCGACGCAGTCAAAGCGAATCGCAAACCGCGCGATATCGTGACGCACAAGTCCATCGAGAACGCCGTCGCGGTCGTCATGGCCACTGGGGGCTCGACGAATGCCGTGCTGCACTTCCTCGCGATCGCGCATGCGGCAGAAGTACCGTGGGGCATCGACGATTTCGAACGCATGCGCCGAAAAGTGCCGGTGCTGTGCGACCTCAAGCCCTCTGGCAAGTACTTGGCCGTGGACTTGCACAAGGCCGGCGGCATCCCCCAGGTCATGAAGATCTTGCTGGGCGCCGGCCTGCTGCACGGCGAGTGCATGACGATCGCCGGTAAGACGATTGCACAGTCGCTGGCCGATGTCCAGGACGCGCCGCGCGCCGACCAGGACGTGATTCACACCATTGAAAACCCCATGTATCGGCAAGGTCATCTTGCCATCCTGCGCGGCAATCTCGCGCCCGAAGGAGCAGTGGCGAAGATTACCGGGCTGAAAAACCTCCAGATCACCGGTCCGGCGCGGGTTTTCGACGACGAGCAAAGTGCCATGGCGGCGATCATGGCGCGGCAAATCAAGGATGGTGACGTGATGGTGCTGCGTTACCTCGGCCCGAAGGGTGCGCCCGGGATGCCCGAGATGCTGGCCCCCACGAGCGCACTGATCGGCCAGGGACTGGGCGAAACGGTGGGCCTGGTAACCGACGGGCGCTTCTCCGGCGGTACCTGGGGCATGGTGGTCGGCCATGTCGCACCCGAGGCTTACGCCGGAGGCGCCATTGCCCTGGTTCGGGAGGGCGACTCGATCACGATCGATGCCCACACCCTGAGCTTGAAGCTCGACGTCACTGCGGCCGAGCTGGCCGAGCGCCGCGCGAATTGGACTGCACCGCCTCCGCGTTACACCCGCGGCGTGCTGGCCAAGTTTGCGAAGAACGCCTCGAGCGCGAGCACCGGGGCGGTGCTGGACCTCGACGAATAGGCGCCCAAGCAGGGCGAGGTGCGATCAGGGTTTGGATTTGCGTCGGGCCCGTGAGTTCAGCCCCAGCGCGTCCATGTTCTTCTCGCGCCGCAACTCTTTGCGTGCGTCCATGCGCTCCATCTCGCGGCGCTTGGTCAAGCCCGACGAGTCCGACCAGGCCCACCACCCAAGGGCGAAAGCGAATGGCAGGACGAACTTCCACAGGTCCCCCGTGAGGTTCCAGGTCCATTCGCCAATGGGCCCGACCCCCAGCAGGTTCAACACGACCAACACGACCCCGGCTGCAATGAACCACATGCCTCGATCCCTCCACATTGGGCCCGCCAGACTCGGCCCGGCGCGCCGCCTGCCATGAGTGCGTCAACCGACGCTCTTACAATCCGTTGCCTTGAATGTACGACCACTCCAATCCGACAGATCAGTCGAATCAACCCGCCCGAAAGGAAACCATGAAGTTGTTCCCTGCTTTGACGATACTGCTCGCTGCCGCAAGCACCGGTCCCGCACTGGCCAACCCGGACCTCGCCGCCAAGAAGAACTGCATGGCCTGCCATGCCGTCGACAAGAAGCTCGTCGGCCCCGCCTACAAGGAAGTCGCAGCCAAGTACGCCGGCCAGAAAGACGCCGTCGACAAGTTGGCGCAGAAAGTCCTCAAGGGGGGCTCGGGTGTGTGGGGGCCTGTGCCCATGCCCGCCAACGCCCAGGTCAGCGAAGCCGAGGCCAAGCAATTGGTGCAGTGGCTGCTGACCCTCAAATAGCGAAACGCGCGCGCCCACCTGCCAAGCCGCGCGCGGGCCGGAGACCCAATGCAACTGACGCCCGAACACGAAGCGATCAGGAGCACACTCAAGCGCTTCATTGCGCAGGAGATCAACCCGCAGGTCGATGCCTGGGAAGCCGCGGAAATCTTCCCAGCGCATGAGGTTTTTGCCGGCCTGGGCAAACTCGGCTTGCTGGGCCTGACCAAGCCCACCGAGTTCGGCGGCATGGGGCTGGACTACTCTTACTCGGTCGTGATGGCGCAGGCCCTGGGCGACATTGCTTGCGGTGGTGTGCCCATGGCCATCGGCGTGCAGACCGACATGGCAACGCCGGCGCTGGCGCGTTTTGGCTCTGACGCGCTGCGCCGCGAATTCCTCGCGCCCGCGATTGCCGGCGAACACGTCGCGTGCATCGGCGTGTCCGAGCCTGGCGCAGGCTCGGACGTCGCGGCGATCAAGACCACGGCGCGCAAAGACGGCGGCGACTACGTCATCAACGGCGCGAAGATGTGGATCACGAACAGCTTGCAGGCCGACTGGATGTGCCTGCTGGCCAACACCTCGGAAGGTGCTGGTCACAAGAACAAGAGCCTGATCGTCGTTCCGATGAACACGCCCGGCATCGTGAAGGCCAAGAAGATACGCAAGATCGGCATGATGTCCAGCGACACCGGTCTGATCCACTTCGACGACGTGCGCGTTCCGCAATCGAACCGCATCGGCGAGGAGGGCTCAGGCTTTACCTACCAGATGATGCAGTTCCAGGAAGAGCGCCTGTGGGCTGCGGCGAACGCGATTCAAGGCCTGCTCAACTGCGTGGAACTCACGGCTGAATATGCCCGCGAGCGCCAGATTTTCGGCGCCGGCGTGCTCGACCACCAGAGCGTGCATTTCAGATTGGCCGAACTCAAGACTGAAATCGAAGCGCTGCGCGGCCTCACCTATATGGCCACTGAGCACTACGTCGCCGGCCGCGATGTGACGGAATGGGCTTCGATGGCCAAGCTCAAGGCCGGGCGCCTGCTGCGCAGTGTGCCCGACGCCTGCATGCAATATTGGGGCGGCATGGGCTACACCTGGGACAACCCGGTGTCGCGCCTGTATCGCGACGGGCGCCTGGCGTCGATCGGCGGTGGCGCCGACGAAGTGATGCTCGGCATCATCTGCAAGTTCATGCACACGCTGCCGGCCCGGCGCTGAGCCCAGCCTAGAGCGGACTAGAGTGGCCAGCGTCGGCCCCGAGTCAATGCGGCTTGACGTAGTCGGATACGACCTTCCATTTGCCGTCGACGATTTGTGACAGGCGCGAGGCATCGCTCCCCAGCCGTTTGGTCGGCGAGAACGTCGCCTCGGGACTGCCGAAGATATCAGGGGGAATCTTCATCGTATCCATGGCCTTGACGAAGGTGTCGGTCGTCAGATTGGCTCCGGCCTTTCCCGCGGCAAGGATGAAGGCGTCGATGATGTTGTAGCCGTAGACCGAGAACACCGTAGGGTCTTCGTTGAACTTGGTCTTGTATTTGTTGGCCCAAAAGCTGATCTGCTGCGACGTTTCGTCGAGATAGGGATGCTGGGTCGTCATGGTCGCGTACAGCCCGTCCATCGCCTTGCCGCCGAGCTTGTGGATCAGGTCGGTGTAGGCCGCACTCGAACCCACGAATACCGGGTTGAAGCCGGTCTTGCGCGATTCGCCGATCGTGCCGATCGTCTCGCGAATGATCGTTCCCAGCACCACCAGTTCGCAGCCCGAGGCCTTCATGCGCGCCACCTGCGACGAGAAGTCGGTAGCGCCGCGTTTGTACGAAGTCTTTTCGATCAGTTCCATGCCGATCGACTTCAACCCCGCCTCCGCGCCGCGCAGGACCTCGAGCCCGAAGTCGTCGTCCTGGTAAATCGTACAAGCGCGTTTGACGCCCTTGTCCTTGACGATCTTAGGCAGGAAGCTGCGCATCTGATCGTAGTATGTGACGGCGAACGAGTACTTGAGGCGATGGAAGGGCTCGTACATTTCGCGCGCCGCCGTCACGGGCATGAAGTTGATGACATTCTTCTCGAACTGCACCGGCATCGCCGCATTGTTCGTCGGCGTGCCGATGTGGCCGGCCATGATGAAGATCTTGTCCTGGTTGACGAGCTTTTGCGCCGCGAGCACGGCCTTCTTCGGGTCGTAGGCCGAATCTTCGACGAGCAACCTGAGTTTGCGCCCGCCGATGCCGCCCTGTTCATTGACCTCGTCGACACGCAGCATCATTCCCAAGCGAACTTGTTTGCCGAAACCGGCGATCGGGCCCGACAGATCCTGGATTGAACCGATCGTGATTTCGGTCTTGCTCACGCCTTGCGTCTGGGCCAGCGCGCAGGGAGCCACGGCAGCCAGCACGATAGCGACGATCCTGCAATTGAACTTCATCTTGTGTCTCCTTACGAGGTCATTGTGGGAGTGACAGGCTCAACGATACATTGCGTCGATGTGCTCAGCATACTTCTTCTCGACGAACTTGCGTTTGAGCTTCATCGTCGGCGTCAGTTCGTCGTCTTCGGCGCTCAACTGGTTCTCGAGCAGGTAAAACTTCTTGATCTGCTCGGCACGCGCGAATTTGTCGTTGATGCGCTCGATTTCGCCCCAGATCAGCTCCTGCACTTCCTTGGTCCGCGTCAGGCTCTTGTAGTTGCTGAACGGGATGTCGTGGTCCTGGGCGAATTTCTCGACGTTCTCCTGATCGATCATCACGATCGCCGTGAGGAAGGCGCGCTTGTCGCCCACGACGACGGCGTCGGTGATGTAGGGAGAAAACTTCAGGTCGTTCTCGAACTCACTGGGCGTGATGTTCTTGCCGCCCGCCGTGATGATGATGTCTTTCATGCGGTCGGTGATGCGGAAGTACCCGTCGGCGTCGACCGTGCCCACGTCGCCGGTGTGCAACCAGGCGTCGGCGTCTATGGCCTCACGGGTCTTCTCGGGCTGATTCAGGTAGCCCATGAAGACGTTGCGGCCGCGCACCAGGATTTCGCCCGTCGCCGGGTCGAGCTTGACTTCGTTGTACGGGCAGGCCGGCCCCACTGAGCCCGGCTTGATGCGGCTCGCCGGCATATAGGTGGAGGCACCGCACGACTCCGTCATCCCCCACACCTCGAGCATGGGCACGCCCAGGGCCAAGTACCACTTCACCAAATCGGGCGAGATCGGCGCCGCGCCCGTGATGAGGAATCGCGCCCTATGAATGCCTATCGATTTGCGCACATTGTCCAAGGCCAACCAACGCGCGAACATGAATTGGATCTTCAGCGCGGCGCTGACCGGCCGGCCCTCCAGCACGGACTCGGCGATGCGCATCCCCACGCCCAACCCCCATGCATAGATGGCCTGCTGAATCTTGCCCGACTCGCGCAGCGAGATCGCCACGGCCGAATAGAACTTCTCCCATACGCGTGGCACGGCAGTGAACACGGTGGGCGCGATCTCGCGCACGTTCTCGGGAACGGTCTGCGGGTTCTCCACGAAATTCAACACTGCACCGGTATAGACGGAAGAGTACTCGCCGCCGACGCGCTCGGCGATGTGGCAGAGCGGCAGAAAGCACATGCGCTCGTCAGCGGGGCCTTGCACGACGATTGCGTTGTAGCCGCGCACGGTATAGACCAGGCCGCCATGCGAGTGCATGGCACCCTTGGCCTTGCCCGTCGTCCCCGAGGTATAGACGAGGATCGCCAAGTCTTGCGGCCGGCAGGCGGCTGTGCGCTGATCGAGCTCGTGCGGATGCTCTTTGGCGTGCACTCGCCCCAATTCACGCAATGCGGCGAGGCTTATCACCTGCGGATCCGAGAAGTCGCGCAAGCCTTTGGGGTTGAAGACCACAATCTTTCGCAGCAGGGGCAGTTTCTGCCGCACTTCAAGCGCCTTGTCGAGTTGCTCGTCGTCCTCGACAAACAAGATGCACGTGCTCGAGTCCTCGCAAAGAAAGTGCGTCTGCGAAGCCGAATCGGTGGGGTAGATGCCGTTGCACACCGCACCGCAACTGAGCACGGCAAGGTCAGCGAACACCCATTCGACGACGGTGTTCGAGAGGATCGAGGCGCATTGCCCCGGTTGCAATCCCAGGCTGAGCAGGCCGTCGCCGATTTCGCGCACTGCCCGCGCAGTCTGCGACCAGGTCCACTGTCGCCACAGACCGAAGCTTTTTTGACGCATGAACACCTGGCCAGCGCGCTGCGCGGCGGCGTTCCAGAACATGCTGCTCAAGGTTTCGCCGGGCACGAGTATTTCGTCGCTCGGCCTCAGGTCGTTCAGATTCCAGAGATTGCGCATCGCTGCTGTCCTCAGCGCCAGGTCTTCTTCTTCTTCCAGCGCCGCTCACCACGCGCGCCGCCTTCTTTCATGCCGAGATAGAACTCCTTGATGTCGTCCTTCTCGCGCAGGCGTTCGCAGCTGTCCTCCATCACGATTCGGCCGTTTTCCAGCACGTAGCCGAAATCGGCGACGTTGAGCGCCATATGGGCATTTTGTTCGACGAGCAGGATCGTCGTGCCGCGCTCGCGGTTGATGCGCACGACGATCTCGAAAATCTCGCGCGTCAGCAAGGGTGACAGGCCCAGGCTCGGCTCGTCGAGCAAGATCAGTTGCGGCGCCGCCATCAATGCGCGCGAGATCGACAGCATTTGCTGTTGGCCTCCTGACAGCAAGCCGGCGTGCTGCGCCGCGCGCTCCTGCAATATCGGGAAGTAGCGGTACACCGATTCGAGGTCACGCGCGACACCGTCGCGGTCATGGCGCGTGAAGGCGCCCATCATCAGGTTATCGCGCACCGGCAGCAGGGCAAACACTTCGCGGCCCTCGGGCACGTGGCTCAAGCCGCGCCGCACGATCAAGGACGGGTCGCGCGCCGTGATGTCTTCGCCCTTGAACTCAATGCTGCCCTTGCGCGGATCGATGATTCCCGAGATCGTTTTCAGGATCGTCGACTTGCCCGCGCCGTTGGAGCCGAGCACGGTGGCGATCTGGCCCAGCCCGACCCTCAGGCTGACGCCGCGAATCGCGCGGATCGGGCCGTAAGCACTCTCCACGTTTTGCAAGCGCAGCATCGCCGAACTGGTGGCCGATGCCGGCGCGGCGTCGGCCCCGCTTGGCGAAGGCTGTGCGTTCATGCGGCCTGCCTTCGCAGCGTCGCCAAGTCTGCCCCAACTCCCAGATACGCCTCCACCACGCCGGGATGATTTTGCACTTCTTGCGGCGTACCCAAGGCCAGCACCTCGCCCTGGTTCATGGCCAGCACACGGTCCGAGACCCTGGAGACGAGTGTCATGTCGTGTTCGACCATCAGCACCGTGATGCCCAGCTCGAGGCGGATGTCCTGGATCCAGAACGCCATGTCGTCGGTTTCTTCGACGTTCAGGCCCGACGAGGGCTCGTCCAGCAGCAGCAGTTTGGGCTCGGTGCACAGGGCCCGGGCCAGTTCAACGACTTTGCGCACGCCATAGGGCAAGCCTGCGACGAGGGAATCGCGGTGATGCTGCAAATCGAGCAGGTCGATCACCTGTTCCACCTTGGCTCGCGCCGTCACTTCGGCACGGCGGGCATTGCCGGTGAAAAACAGATCGCTCAGGACTCCGGTGGCACGGTGCCTGTGGCGGCCGATCAAGAGGTTTTGCAGCACCGAGGCGTGTTCGAACAACTCGATGTTCTGGAAGGTGCGCGCGATGCCGAGCTCGGCAATGGCGTGCGGTGCCACCTCGGCCAGCGCCTTGCCCTCGAATCGAATCTCGCCCGCCGTGGGCATGTAGATCCGGCTGATGAGGTTGAACACCGTCGTCTTGCCCGCGCCATTGGGTCCGATCAGGGTGAAGACCTCGCCGCGCTGCACGCCGAAACTCACGTCGTTCACGGCAAGCACGCCGCCGAATCGAACGCTCAGCTGATGCGCCGACAGAAGAATCTCGCCGCTCACCTCAGCCGCTCCGACTTCTGGAAACTCTTCTGCCGCTTGAACATGCCCTTGCGATAGAACGGAAACACCTGGAACCAGGTGCGCACCTTCAACCAACGCCCGTACAACCCCATCGGCTCGAACAGCACAAAGGCGATCAGTACCGCACCGTACACCAAGCCCTGCAGCCCCGGCGCCTGGCCGATCGCGGCAGGCAAGAAGTCTTTGCCCAGCGCGATAAGCTGCGGCATCGTGATGAGAAAGACGGCACCGAGAAAGGCGCCGTGTACCGAACCCAGGCCGCCGATCACGACCATCAGCAGAAGGTCGATCGACTGCAAGATGCTGAACTGGTCGGGCGAAATAAAGCGCAGCTTGTGCGCGTAGAGCGCGCCGCCGATTCCCGCCAGTGCGGCAGACAGCGCGAACGACAGCGTCTTGTAGCGTGCCAGGTGAATGCCCATGCTCTGCGCTGAAATTTCCGAATCGCGAATCGCCACGAAAGCGCGCCCCGTCGGGGAACGCAGCAGGTTCAACACACCCAAAGTGGCAAGCACCGTCACCAGCAGGCACAGCCCGTAGAACGATTCGCTCGATTCGAGCTTCCAACCCAGCACTTGCGGCGCCTGGAGGTGCATGCCGGCGTTGCCGCCGGTCACGCTTTCCCAACGCGCGAACACTTCTTCGACGATGAAGCCGAACGCGAGCGTCGCGATGCCGAGATAGATGCCCTTCACGCGCAACGCGGGCAATCCCACCACCATCCCCACCGCAGCCGCGAGCAAGCCGGCGATGACCAGGGCAATCGGAAACGGCACACCGACATGGGTGAGCGCCGCTTGCGTGTACGCGCCCACGCCGAGGAACGCCGCGTGTCCGAGCGAGAATAAACCCGTGAACCCGGCGAGCAGCATCAAGCCCAGGCCGACGATGGAGTAGATCAACGCGAAGGTCAGCTGCGCGAGCCAATATTGCGAGACCAGCCACGGCGCCGCGGCCATGAGCAGGAGCAGTCCGCTGTACCAAAAGACATGGCCACCGTGTTTGACCAGGGCGATGTCCTGCTCGTAAGCGGTCTTGAAAAAAAATCGCATGGGAATCCGATCCGGTGCGGCTTTCAAACCTTCTTGCGCAGCCGCTCGCCGAACAGGCCGTTCGGTTTGACCATCAACATCACGAGCACGACGACATAGGCCGCGATGTCTTTGAAGCCCTCGGGCAAAAAGAATCCCGAAAGCGCCTCGACCACACCGATCACCAGACCGCCCACTATCGCCCCGGGCAAGCTACCGAAGCCACCGACCACGGCGGCCGGAAATGCCTTCAAGCCGATGAAGCCCATGTTCGAGTGCACGAATGTGATGGGCGCGAGCAACAGCCCGGCGACCGCAGCGACCATTGCCGCCAGGCCCCATACCAAGCCATTGAGCCGTTTCACTGGAATGCCCATGTAGTAGGCAGCAAGCTGGTTTTGCGATGCGGCCTGCATCGCCACTCCCAGCTTGCTGTACTTGAACATCGCATACAGCACGGCGCTGAGCACGGCCGTGGCGGCGATCACGACCATTTGCTCCACGTTCAGCACAAGCGTCCCGAGCTTCCAGACCTGGTCTTTGTACGGCACGGGCAGGGTGTGGGTTTCGGTGCCGATGTTGGGAATCATCGTGACCAGGCCGCGCGCGACGTAGCCGATGCCGATCGTCAGCATCACGATCGAAAACGCCGGCTGGCCAAGAATGGGGCTGATCACAGCACGCTCGAGCAAGACACCGAAGGCGCCCATCGCAACGACCGAGCACAGGATCGCGAGCCAGAACGGAAAACCGAGCAGAGTCATCGCCGCCAAGCCGCCGAAGGCACCGAGCATCATCAACTCGCCCTGGGCGAAACTGACCGTTTCCGTGGCCTTGTAGATCAGTACGAAACCCAGCGCGATCAGGCCGTAGATGCAGCCTTGCGCCATTCCGCCGATGATGATCTGCAGGACTTGCAATGAGCTTACTCCCCGTGTCGTGAATCGGCGCTGTGTCGCCACCGACCTCAGGCGATACCCGTTGTGGTCCCTGGCGCCTGCGCGCTATTCTCCGCAAGCCCTGCTTTGTAGCGAAGTCAGTAGCGAGGCGCCATGTGGAAACCCCCGAGACACCGACAATTCGCCCCGACCTGGGTCCCTCAAATCCTCACGCAGTCGCCATGAAACACCTGCTCGTCACATTCCTGCTCCTTGCAATGAACAGCGCCAGCGCCCAAGGTTGGCCGCAACAACCGGTGCGCGTCATCGTGCCGGCACCGGCGGGCAGCTCGCTGGACATCATCGTGCGTACGCTCGGCGAGAAGCTCAAGGATCGCTGGAAGCAGCCGCTGATTGTCGAGAACAAGCCCGGTGCGGGCGGCATGCTCGGCATGGACGTCGTCGCCAAGGCGCAGCCCGACGGATACACGCTGGGCATCGGCTTCAACGGCCCGGTCGCGTTCGCGCCATACCTGTACAAGAAGATGCCTTACGACCCGGCGAAACACCTGGCTCCCATCGTGCTGACAACGTCGCAGCCCAATGTAATGGCGGTCAACGCAGCCATTCCAGCCAGGACTTTGCCTGAATTCGTCAGCTGGGCGCGCCAGCAAGGCAACAAGCTGAGCTACGCTTCTGTGGGCAATGGCAGCTCGTCGCATTTGACGATGGAGCTGTTCAAAAGCGTAGCAGGCTTCGAAGCCGTACATGTGCCCTATGCGGGCTCGCCGCCGGCCGGGCAGTCGCTCGCCGCGGGCCACACGCAGGTCTTGTTCAGCGTCGCTCCAGCCTTGATACCGCTACTTCAAGACGGGCGCATCCACTTTTTGGCGACGACAAGCGCGCGGCGTCTCGATGGCATGAAAGACCTGCCGACAATCGCCGAGTCGGGGTACCCCGGTTTTGAAGCGCTGGCGTGGAACGGGCTTTTTGCACCTGCCGCAACGCCTCCCGATATCCTGCGACGTATCAATACCGATGTGAATGCCGAGTTGAACGAGCCCAGCGTTCGCGAAGCGCTCCTCAAGCAAGGCTTGTTGATCGGTGGTGGCACAGCAGCCGAATTCAAGAGTTTCATCGACCTGGAGGCGCGCAAGTGGGGCGCGATCATCGACAAGGTCGGCATCAAACTCGATTGAGGTGGGCGGCGCACGCCCGCCGCGCAAGCAGGAGCACCGAATGGCACTCATCGTGCAGAAGGACCGAGCGGTCTGGACCGTCAGCCTGAATCGCTCGTCGGTGCGCAACGCCGTCGACGGCCCGACGGCGCGCGCGCTGAGCTTGGCGTTTCGTGAATTCGACGCCGACGACTCGGCGCGAGTCGCCGTGCTCACCGGCATGGGCAGCGACTTCTGCGCTGGCGCCGACTTGCGCAGCGTGGCAGCTGGACCTCATGGCACTCCCAGCGACGGGATGGGGCTGGCCTTGAACGACGACATGCAGGCCGACGGCCCGATGGGACCGACGCGCTTGAATTTGCGCAAGCCGGTGATCGCGGCCATCGAGGGCCACGCGGTCGCTGGTGGGCTCGAACTCGCGCTCTGGTGCGACATGCGCGTGGCCAGCGCAACGGCCGTACTCGGCGTGTTTTGCCGACGATTCGGCGTGCCCCTGATCGACGGCGGCACCGTGCGTTTGCCGCGTTTGATCGGGCGCAGCCGCGCGCTGGACATGATTCTCACGGGGCGGCCCGTCGCGGCATCCGAGGCGCTCGAATTCGGTTTGGTGAATCGCGTCGTTGCGCCGGGCGGCGCGCTCGCGGCGGCGCGCGAACTCGCCGAGCAAATCGCCCACCATCCGCAAGAATGCATGCGCAACGATCGAGCCAGCGCGCTGCGTGAATCGGGCTTGCCGATGCAGGAGGCTCTGGCGCAGGAATTCGAGTACGGTAAATCGACATTGCGCAGCGGCGAGGCGCTCGCCGGGGCTGCGCGTTTTGTCGCCGGAGCGGGTCGCCACGGATCGTTCGAGCCCCCTTTCGATCTCGCCTGAAGCGCGCGCGCCCAGCGTGGGCGCGACATGTCCGAAAACGGCGAGTTTCAATCTCGCTGGCGGCCATAATCGGCTCCATGCCCATCGACGCCGACAGCGCCTATCGAGCCCTCACTGCACGTGACGCCCGCTTTGACGGACACTGGTTCGTCGGCGTCACTTCGACGCGCGTCTACTGCCGGCCGATTTGCCGCGTGCGCACCCCCAAGCGCGAGAACTGCCGCTTTTTCGAAACGCCCGCACAGGCCGAAGCCGCCGCGTTTCGGCCCTGCATGAAATGCCGGCCTGAAATCGCGCCGGGCGCTACCCTGCCGTGGAGCGTGATGGACGCCTCGCGAACGCTCGCGCGTCAGGCCGCGCAGTGCCTGGACTTGCGCCACAGTGCTTGCGACGGCCTCGCCGTGGGCGAGGCACCGAACATCGGCGACCTCGCGGTGACGCTCGGTGTGAGCGAGCGCCATTTGCGGCGCATATTCCACGCCGAACACGGCGTGACACCGTTGCAATACTTGCAGACGCGGCGCCTGCTGCTGGCCAAACAGTTGCTGACCGACACGCAATTGCCGGTCACCCAGGTCGCCCTGGCGAGCGGCTTCAAGAGCCTGCGGCGGTTCAATGCTGCATTCGCCGACAGCTACCGAATGAGCCCGGGGCGGCTGCGCCGCAATGCAGCGCCCGATGCCGCCGCCGATGATCCGTGCGTAAGCCTTTCACTGGGTTGGCGCGAGCCGTATGACGTACAGGCTTTGTTGCGCTTTTTTGCGCAGCGCGCGATTCCCGGAATCGAGCACGTTGAGGCAATGACTTTGCGCCGCAGCGTGCGTGCCGGTGTCATGACCACTGAAGCGGGCTGGATCGAGGCGCGGTTCGAGCCAAACGCGTCGAAGGTTCGGCTTCTCTTTTCTCCGCAATGGGCGATGGCGAGTGCGCGCATCGCAAGCGCGGCGCGCCGCTGGCTCGACCTGGACGCGACGCCGCAGATCGTCGACGCCGCTTTGGCCGACTTACCCGGTGCGCCCGGCCTGCGCCTGCCGGGCAGCCTGGACGCGTTTGAACTCGCCGTGCGCGCCGTGCTCGGCCAACAGGTCACCGTGGCGGCCGCGCGCACCTTGGCGATTCGCCTCGTTGCACGCTACGGTCAGCGGCAAGCAACGCCCTGGACAGTAATCGACCGCGTTTTTGCGGCGCCCGAAACGCTGGCCGCCACAAGCATCGACGAGATCGCCCAACTCGGCATCGTGCGCAGCCGCGCCGGCGCTATCGTCGCGCTGGCCCAAGCCTGGCCGCGGATCGACGCGCACATCGGCAGCAGCGCGTCGCCCGAGGCGATGGTGCAAGCGTTGATCGAAACTTTGTGCGCGTTGCCCGGCATCGGGCCGTGGACCGCGCACTACATCGCGATGCGTGCACTGAGCTGGCCCGACGCGTTTCCGCCGCGCGACGTGGCGACCATCAAGGCGATGCAACAGCTCTTCAGCGTCGCGACGCCGGCAGCCGCCGAATCTCATGCCCAGGCCTGGCGGCCGTGGCGCTCCTACGCAGTGCTGCGCCTGTGGAACAGTTTGGAGACACCTTCATGACAACGCTCGATGCAATTCAGCAAGCCTGCACCGCCTGGTGCTACTTCGATTCGCCCCTGGGCACGATGCAGCTCGCACGCACCGAGCACGGCCTGGCGGGTGCGTGGTTCGAAGCGCAGCAGCATCACCCGCAGCGTTTGAGCGCGCGGAAAACGCAGGTCGACACCCTGTTGCAACGCGCGACGCAACAACTCTCGCGCTACTTCAACGGCGAGGCCGTCGTCTTCGATCTGGCTCTGGATCTGCACGGCACGCCGTTCCAGCGCAGCGTGTGGCAGGCGCTGTTGCGCATTGAACGCAGCAGCACATGCTGCTATGGCGACATCGCCGCGCAGATCGGCGCGCCCAGTGCTGCGCGGGCCGTCGGTGCTGCGGTCGGGCGCAATCCGGTCGCGATCATCGTGCCCTGTCATCGCGTGCTCGGCAGCTCGGGCGCGCTGACCGGCTACGCCGCTGGCTTGGAACGCAAAGTCGCCCTGCTCGCCCTCGAACGCCAACCGCACCGCCCTGCTCGGGCCTTGCAGGCTTGCCTGCCTTTCGAGGCCGCCGCTTGAAGCTCGACACAGTCAAACTTCGAGACCCGTTCGAGCTGCTGAGCCTGGCTGCCCTGTGGGGCGCTTCATTCCTGTTCATGCGCATCGGCGCTGCGGAGTTCGGTCCGGTCGCGCTGGCCGCCGTGCGCGTCTTGGGCGCAGCGCTTTTCTTGATGCCGCTGCTGGCGCTGCGTGGCCAGCTCGATGCGCTGCGCGCGGCGTGGCGCCCGATCGCGGTCGTCGGGCTGACCAATTCCGCTTTGCCCTTCGTGTGCTTCGGTTTTGCCACGTTGTCGATCACGGCCGGCTTGGCGTCGATATTCAACGCCGCGGCGCCGCTGTTCGGCGCCGTCATCGCCTGGCTCTGGCTGAATGAACGCCTCAACCCTTCGCGCATTTTGGGCCTGGTGATCGGCCTGTTCGGAGTGCTCGGCTTGGCGTGGAGCAATGTCAACCACGATGCAGGCTTCAAGCCCGGCGGCAGCGGCTGGGCCATCGCCGCCTGTCTGCTCGCCACTTTGCTCTACGGCTTTTCGGCAAACTACACCAAGCGGCGCCTGAACGGCGTTGCGCCGCTCGCCGTGGCCGCCGGCAGCCAATGCTTTGCGGCGCTATTCCTGCTCGCTCCATCGATATTCTGGTGGCCAAGCACACAGCCATCGCTGCGCGCATGGAGTGCCGTCGCGACACTGGCGATTGCGTGCACGGGCGTCGCCTACATCCTTTTCTTTCGCCTCATCGCCCACGTCGGCGCTTCGAACGCCATCACGGTGACGTTCTTGATTCCCGCGTTCGGCGTTGCCTGGGGTGCCTGGTTCCTCGACGAGGTCGTCACGGGCCCGATGTTGCTGGGCTGCGCGACCATCGTGATCGGCACAGCGCTGGCCAGTGGCCTACTGCGGTTCCCGCTGCGGACTTTCTTGCCACGCCAGCGATAGCGGGCCCTCGCGATGCGACACGGCCGAAGCGCCGGCGCCTACAATCGCGCCTGCCCTGCTTGACTCAATGCACCAGCCTGTGGCCCAGCTCGAAGACCTCATCGATCGTGTCGACCGCCTGCTGTTGCGCCACGACGAACTCAAGCGCACGAATGCCTTGCTGTGCGAGCAAATCGATGCGGTTGCGCACGAACGCGACAGCCTGCGCTCGCGCTTGAGCGCGGCGCGCGGCCGGATCGACGCCCTGCTCGAGCGGCTGCCCAAGGAAGTCAGCGTCGGCCTGCCGCCGCATCAGGGCGACGCGTAGTCCGACGAGCGCGCCGCGTGAAGCAACTGGACGTCACAATCATGGGGCAGAGTTATGTGCTCGCCTGCCCCGAGGGCGGCGAGGCCGGCTTGCTCGATGCGGTGGCGCAAGTCGATCGCGAGATGTCCGCGATTCGTGCCAAGGGCAAAGTGAAAGCGCGCGAACGCATCGCCGTCCTGGCCGCGCTCAACCTCGCGTACGAGGCGTCAGCCCAGGGTATCGCACCCAAGGCAAGTGAGCGGGTCGCCGACGATTCATCGCCAGCGATCGATGCACTAATCCGCAGACTCGACCAGGCACTCAGCGAAGACGGTCGATTGCTGTGATGGCGCCGCGTGTGGACGCATGAGCGCAGCGTAGAATGAACTTGTCCGTCGCATTCGCGTGGGTCTTAAATTTCCTTGAACCGATGCTCGTATGAGCTGGGGCTTGGAACATCGCTTGGTAGGTGTGATCGTCTCGCGTCAGATGAACCCGAAGCCCGGCTGACCTCGCCCACCTGAACTGCCTGGGTTCAGGAATGCGGCCCACGGTTCGCGGCGGACAACTCATTCAAGCCGCACCCCGCCCCCGATGAACTACTGGTTGATGAAGAGCGAGCCCGGCGAGTGCTCGATCGACGATCTCGCCGCAGCACCGCTGCAGACCCTGCCTTGGGTGGGAGTGCGCAGCTACCAGTCGCGCAACTTCATGCGTGATCACATGCGCGTCGGCGACGGCGTGTTGTTCTATCACTCGTCTTGCGCCGAACCCGGCATTGCAGGTTTGGCCAGCGTCGCCAGCAGCGCCTACCCGGACGCAACGCAGTTCGACAAGAAGAGCGACTACTTCGACATCAAGTCGAGCCGTGCCGAGCCACGCTGGGTGCATGTCGACGTGAAATTCGTGCGCAAGACCGCCCTGTTCAGCCTGCAGCGAATGCGCGACGAAGCGGCCCTGGCGACGATGCTGGTCTTGCGCCGGGGAAATCGGCTGTCGATCACTCCCGTCACTGACGCGCAGTGGCAGGCCGTCATCACGCTGCTGGGAACTGTCTGAACTCGCCCGACCAATGGCAGCTCGTGATCGAGTTGCTGCTCCTGGGCAGCGTGGCGGGTTTTCTCGCCGGACTGCTGGGTATCGGCGGCGGCGCCATGCTCGTTCCTGTCATGACCCTCGTGCTGCCGTCGACGGGAATGCCGGCGCAACATATCGTGAAGATGGCCGTCGCGACTTCCCTGGCGACGATCTGCTTCACGTCACTGGCGTCGCTGCGCGCCCATCACCGGCGCGGCGCCGTGCATTGGGATGTCGTGAAGCTGCTCGCCCCGGGCATCGTGCTCGGCTCGCTGCTGGGCGCGCAGATCGCCAAGGCCTTGCCGTCTGCGGTGTTGGCGACTCTGTTCGCCGTGTTTCTCGCATTCTCGGCAACGCAGATCTTCTTTGAGCGCAAGCCCAGGCCAGGGCGCCGCATGCCGCAAGGCGGCGCCCTGTTCGGCAGCGGCAGCGCCATCGGCGTGATCGCCACCCTGGTCGGCGCGGGGGGTGCCTTCATGACCGTGCCGCTCATGGTCGCGTGCAATGTCCCCATCATCAATGCCATCGCCACTTCCGCGGCGCTGGGATTTCCCGTCGCCGTGGCCGGAACATTGGGCTACATCATCGCGGGCTGGTCCTTGCCCGACATGCCCGCCGGCGCGATCGGCTACCTCTACCTGCCCGCCTTGTTCACGCTGGCTGCCGCGAGCATGTTGGCCGCGCCTTGGGGGGCGCGCGCCGCGCATCGCATGAACGTGCGTCAGCTCAGGCGTGCATTCGCCTGCTTGCTGCTCACGCTGGCCCTGTACATGCTGGCTCAGGCGGCGAGTTTCTGAATCGATCGTTCCGGGCGACCATCGAGCCGCTGTGATTCAAAATCGACGATCGAGATGAAACATCGCAACGCGATTGTCCTGATGGTCCTTGCCGCCTCGATGTGGAGCATCGGCGGCTTGGTGAGCCGGCACCTCGAGTCGAGCGAAGGCTTGGAGATTACATTCTGGCGCAGCGTGTTCGCGTCGTTGACTGTGCTGGTGTGGTTCGGCTTGCGCCGGCGAATCTCCAGGTCGACGCGGCCGTTTGCTGCACTCACCCAAGGTGGTGTGGCGGTGTGGATCAGCGGCCTGATGTGGGCGGTGATGTTCACCTGTTTCATGGTTGCGCTGTCGCTGACGCGGGTGGCCAATGTGCTCATCATGCAGAGCCTGGCGCCTGTGTTCACGGCCCTGCTGGCGTGGGGCGTGCTTGGCAAACGGGTGGGCGGGCGGACCTGGTTGGCGATCTTCCTTGCCTCGGGAGGCATCGTGACGATGTACGCCTTCGACGTTTCGGGCATGGCGGGCCGCCACGTCGTCGGCGTGCTCGTGGCCCTGGGGATTCCTGTCGCGGCGGCTGTCAACTGGGTCGTGTTGCAGCACTCGGGGCAAGACATCGACATCAGTGTTGCGGTGCTGGTCGGCGGCGTGTTGTCGGCCCTTGCGTGCTTGCCGTTCGCCTGGCCGCTTCAAATCTCGGGCCACGACATGGCCTTGCTTGCCTTGCTCGGCGTCGTGCAGCTCGGCATTCCCTGCGTCCTCGTGATGCACGTCGCGCGCCGTCTCGCGGCACCTGAAATGGCCCTGCTCGCCTTGCTCGAAGTCGTGTTCGGCATCCTGCTCGCCTGGGGCTTCGGCGGCGAGCGGCCGGGGCTGGCCACCGTGCTCGGTGGCAGTACAGTGCTCGCGGCCCTGGTGTTCAACGAATTGTCCAGGCCCGCCGCAGCCGCCGCAGAGTCGGTCGTGGCCTGAGGCCGTGTCCGCTGCGCCCTTGTCGACGCCCACCGACAGGTCCTCGAAGTCTTCCGCGAGCCCGGGAACGTCGCCCGCCGAGCCAGCCGCGCGGTGCGGTCCGCCAAACGCTGGGCACAATGGCGACCACGATTCTCGCTGCTCATGCCACCCGCCCCATTGCCGGACTTGATCCACCCCACCTGGCACGCCTTGCTCCAATGGTGGGGCGGCTGGCGCCATGTGCTGCATTTCGGCGCGCGGATCATGGTGCTGTCGCTGTCGCCGTCGAGTTACCGCCGCGTGCAGCGCCCGCGATTACTGCACGCGATCTACCGCGCGACGATGCCCCTGCTGCCGAGCTTCACGGCGATCTCGGCGATCGCCGCGCTGATCATCATCCGCATCGTGCTCGCCACTGCGCTGAGCTACGGTCTGACGCGTTATGCGCTGGACGTGCTGGTACGCACCCTCGTCCTCGAACTGATTCCGCTCTCGGCTGCGCTGTTTGCGGCGCTGCGCTACGCCGTCCCGGCCGGCGAGCAGGTGCGTGCGATGCACCTGCGTGGCGAGTTCCAGGCCATGCTCGCGGCCGGGGGCGACCCCACGCGCGACAGCATGCTGCCGCTTGCGGCAGCCGGCGCTTTTGCCGTGCTCACCCTGGCCGCGGTGAGCGGCGCCAGCACGCTGCTGTTGACCTACCTTTCGCTGTATGGATTCGATAGTTGGGGCCTGGAAGCATTCACGCGCACCGTCGGCCAGGTGTTCAGCCCTGTGATCGTGTTGATCTTTGCCTTGAAGACTTTCTTCCTGAGCCTCGCGGTGGCCATCATTCCTATGGTGCCCAGTGCGCATGAAGGCACCGCCGGCGCGGCCCGAGTGCACGCCGACATTGCGCGCCTGGCGCGTCTGTTCGCCGTGGTGCTATTGATCGAGATGGTGTCTCTCGTGGGCAACTACTATTGACGGATTCGATGCCCACGCCACCCGACCTGAACCCCCTGGACGACGCGCCTCCCGTCGCCCACCTCGACCTGAAGGCGCGGCTGCTGCTGTGGGGCGTGCTGCTGCTCATCGTCGCTGCGGCGGCCTATGTGCTCTACGCGCGCGGCGCGTTCGAACGCAAGCAGACCCTGGTGCTGGTCGCGGAGAACTCCGAGGGCGTCGTCGTCGGCATGGACCTGACTTTCGCCGGCTTCGCCATCGGCCGCGTGAATCGCATCGAACTCTCGAGCGAAGGCAACGCCCGCATCGTGATCGATGTCCCGGTGAAAGACGCGCATTGGCTGCGCGAGTCCAGCGTGTTCACCATGGTCAGCGGCCTGGTGGGCGCGCCGAAGATTCGCGCCTACACCGGCGTGCTCACTGACGAGCCACTGCCCGACGGTGCGGTGCGAAAGGTGTTGAGCGGCGACGCGTCAGCGGAGATTCCGAAGATGTTGTCCAGCGTTCGCGACCTGCTCGCCAATCTCACCGCCATGTCGGGCGCCGAGGCGCCGCTCAACAACAGCCTGCGCAACCTTCAGACCACCACTGAAAATCTGAACGGGCCGCGCGGCGCCCTGGGCGTGGTGATGGGCGACGACACGAGCGCGCGCAAACGCGTCGATGCCACGTTGAACCAGACGAGTGCGCTGCTCGCACGGCTGAACGGCCTGGTACAACGCGTCGACGGCTTCGTGCAGCGCGCCGACGCGCTGGCGCTGAAGGCCGACGGCGTGATGGCCAAGGCCGATGCACAGGTCTTCGGCGAAAACGGTGCGATGAAGGAAACGCGCGCGACGCTGGCGCAACTGGGCGGCCTGCTGGCTGAGGCGCGCGACAGCTTGAAGAAGGTCGATGCACTATTGCTCGAGGCTCAGGGCATCGCTGGCAATGCGCGCGCGGCGACGGTTGATTTGGGACTGCTGCGCGCCGAGGTCGAGGCCAGCCTGCGCAAGGTGGAGCATCTCGTCAATGAAGTGAACCGCAAATGGCCGTTCGCGCGCGACACCGAGATCAAGTTGCCATGAGGTCGTGCCGCGTTCTCGCCCAGACCGGCGCAGCCGGGCTGATCGTCGCCCGCTTCGGCGCGGCCGGGCTGCGCCTGGCCTGCATCGGTGCGGGCATCGTG
>JBAQUQ010000462.1:0-2206 GCA_049297615.1 Burkholderiaceae bacterium | reverse complement strand
GCCTGCGGGGCGGCGGCATCCGCGCCGTCCACGCCGGCTTCGGCCGCGAGCGCAAGAATGGCCTCCTGCGCAGCCCGCTGCGGCCGGTTGCCGCCACCCTCCCAGCGGTTGACCGTGGCGAAGGAGACGCCGAGGCGCCCGGCGAGTTGCTCCTGAGTGAGGTTCAGAGCTGCACGTGCCGAGCGCAGCATGGCGGGGAAGTTGGTCTGTGATGTCATGTCTGCTATGTTTGCTATATCGCGACATTTGTCAAGCCACCCTCCGTGGCGCCCCTCTGTGGCGTGCCCCGGCAGCTGACCGCCAATCAGGCGAGTGCGGCACCCCCCTCCGCGCAGACGCTCTCCACGACGGCCGCCACTAGATGGCCGCGACGGACTTGGGCGTGTGCCCCAGGCCTTCGCCGTCGAGCAGCACCAGCGTGGGCTGTTGGCTACGGTTCCATGCCGGCAGGAAGGCACCCGCCACGCGAACGCCGTTCACCAGCGGTGTCAGCAGGCGCCCGAAGCGCGGGGAGTGGTTGCTGGACGGCGCCATCGGCAAGCAGCGAGAAGCGGAGCTCGTTGTCGTCCATGAGCTCGTCGCTGATGCGATGGAACTTGTCGTCTTCGCGCAGCCGACGATCCAGATCCTCCTCGAACAGCTCGTCGACGACCCGCTGATCCTTCTCGCCGGTTGCGCCAAGCTCGGTCTTCAGTTGATCGCCGTGGCGGGCCGCGATGGTGCGCAGCGCGGTCAATGTCTTCGTCAATAGGGCGTTGGTGGCGTCGAGATCGATCACACCGTCAGCAGGGCGAGCGGGGCATGTCTTGGATGGGCAGACGTTGCCCCGGAGCCCCGCTATTCCTCGGACTCCCGCCCACGCGCGCTGGCGTACCAGATCGCGGTTCGCATGTAGGTGGAAGTCCACCAGCCAGCAAAGCCAGAGCGCCGAGCGGCTGTAGAGTTGGGCGCATGTGCAATCGATACGTTTCGCCCGACGCCGGCGACATGGAGCGCTACTGGCATCTTGGCGCGCGCAGCCCGTGGCGAGCCTCCGAGGTTTTCCCGCGGGCGCTCGGCCCCTTCATCCGCCGCAACGCCCGAGCCAGTGAGCCACAGCGCGAACTCGTCGTCGGGCAATGGGGCCTGGTGCCTTGGTTTGCCAAGACCTCGAAACTGAGCTACTCGACGAACAATGCCCGCTTCGAGGACATCGAGACCAAGGCATCGTTCAAGCAGCCCTGGCAGTACGGCAAGCGCTGCATCATTCCGGCCCTGTCGTTCGACGAGCCGAACTGGGAAAGCGCCAGATGCGTGTGGTGGAAATTTCGTCGTGCCGACGGCGCGCCTTGGGGCCTGGCTGGCTTGTGGAATGCCTGGACGGACAGGGTCTCAGGCGAGATCGTCGAGAGCTACACGATGCTGACGCTCAACGCCGACGAGCATGCACTGATGAAGCGCATGCACAAGCCCGATCCCGAGCTCGCACCTCACCAGCAGGACAAGCGCTCCGTCGTGCCGATCGAGTTCGATGATGTCGATCAGTGGCTGTACGGCACCCAGGAAGACGCCAGGCAACTGGTCGAACTGCCTTCGGTCGCAGTGTTCGACGCGGGCCCGCTCGGCCGCTGAGACTCGGTTTCCTGCCAGCAGGCAGGACGCAAGCGGGCAGATGCATCCGCTCACGCGTGGTCTGCTCCCTCGAACCAGGCCCGCCCTACACTGCGGCCCACATGAAAGAGCCGCGTTACGCCTGGGTCGTCGTGTGGGCGTCGTTCGTGTGCCTGGCCGTGATCTTCGGCGTGGCCTATTCGTTCGCGGCGTTCTTCGAATCGTTCAGCAGCGCGTTCGACGCGCGGCGCGCCGATGTGTCGCTCGTCTTCGCCCTGTCGGGCGGCGTGTATTTCGTGCTCGGCGCGTTCGGCGGAATTCTGTCGGATCGCTTCGGCCCGCGCACCGTGTGTTGCAGCGGTATGGCCTTGATCGCGCTGGGCTTGGCGCTGAGCAGCCTCGCAAGCTCGATGACGACGATCCACGCCGCCTACGGCGTCGGCATCGGCTTGGGCATCGCCCTGGTGTACACACCGGCGATCGGCTGCGTGCCGCCGTGGTTCACTGCACGCCGCGGTTTCGCTGCGGGCCTGGCCAGCGCCGGCATCGGCGCGGGCACCGTCGTCGTTCCCTTGCTCGCCGCATTCGCCATCGCCCAGTTCGAGTGGCGCATGGC
>JBAQUQ010000461.1:0-10083 GCA_049297615.1 Burkholderiaceae bacterium | reverse complement strand
GCGCGAGGCCGCGCAAGGCCTGCGCCAGTTCTGCGCCGCGCCAGACCGCGATGCGGTGCTCGGCGGCGAAGGGCCGCGCGTTGTCGGTGAGATCACCCAGGCCGATGTAGAGCGCGTCGGCCGCGTCGCTCGCCTTGCGCGCGCTCTGCAGGGCGCGCAGGGTTTCGAGGCCGGTGCGGGCGGACTTCCAGCGCCGCGCGCAGACGAGCATGGTACGGCCCTGGCGAAAGAGCTCGAAGTCCACCGCATCGGCCGTCACGCGTTGCACGCTGTAGCCGTCGCGTGCGAAGGCCTGCTCGAGCAGACGCGCAAATTCCGGCCAGCTCATCGTCGCCACCGCTTGCTGCGTCGCCAAGACGCGCGCGGCGCTCGGCAGCTTCCACTGCCGAAACGCCGCGATCGCAGCGATCACGACGAAGGGCAGGCCAGACACCGCGCCGACAACACGGTAAGCCTCGGGCAAGAACGCGCCGGCCAGCAGCGCCAGGGCAACAGCGATGGCGAGGCTCACCCACCACGGCGAACGCAGCAGGGTCGCGAACAGCGACTTCTCGGCCATTTTGAATTTCAAGTGCTTGCTCCTGGATCGGTGGCAGCGCCTTCGCGCGGCAATGCCTGGGCGTCGATGTTCGCACGGCTCGCCACGGAACGCGGCGTCAAGCCGCCGCCGCATGGAGTGAGCTTGGCAAGGGGCTACACTAAGTGATATAGTGTGCGTCATGCGTCGAGTCTTCAAGACACGCTACTTCTCACGCTGGATGCGCAAGACTGAACTGAGCGACTCAGCGCTTTGCGCAGCTGTCTCGGAGATGGCGACTGGCCTCATCGATGCGGATCTGGGTGGCGGCGTCGTGAAGAAGCGTGTTGCCTTGCCGGGTCGGGGCAAGAGCGGCAGTGCGCGCACACTGGTAGCGACCCACCAAGGGAGCCGGTGGTTCTTCGTCTTCGGTTTCGAGAAGAACGAACGCGCCAACATCAGCGCCAAGGAAGTCGAGGCCGTACAACGGATCGCCGCCGATCTTTTCCGGCTGGACTCGAGCGAACTGGACGCACATGTCGCCAGTGGGGCACTGAAGGAGATTTGCCATGACGGCTAAAACCAGGGCGGGAAGCAAGGTTCTGGATGCAGTGCATGAGACCGCGCGTGACCTGCACGGCGCAGGCTTCATCGATAAACGCAGCATGCAGAACTACGACGCGCTTTGCCTCGAGCCAGTGCCCAACTACTCGAGCGCGAAAATCCGTGCGCTGCGCGCGCGACACAAACTCAGCCAAGCGGTCTTCGCGTCTGTACTCAACACCAGCCTCTCGACTGTCCGTCAATGGGAAATCGGCGACAAACACCCGAGCGGTCCGTCGCTGAAGTTGCTCAATCTGCTGGACAAGAAAGGCTTGCAAGTCCTGATCTGAGCTGACGGCGCGGGCTACGGCGCCTCCAGCGTTTCGATCAGCAGCAGCACTTCGGCGGCCATCGTGTGGTCCAGCTCGGGGGCGTCGGCAAGGCGGCGGTCGCGGCTGCCGGCGACGATGGACTGCAGGGCGCGGATGAAGGGGTGCATGTGGGCGGCTTGGGGCTCCGCGGCGAGTTGCTGCAACAGGGCGCTGGCCTGCGCCGGTTTGGCGGCGCGCAGCGAATCGGCCACGGCGAGGGCGAGGCGGCCGTCCGGTGAGTGGTTCTCGCCGCCGTCGCGCCGATAGGCGAGGTAGCAGGCTCGTGCCTTGGCCATGGCCTCGGCGGCGCGCGCGGGCTGGCCGGCGCCGGTCTCGATATCGGCGAGGATGGACCAGGTCTTCCAAGGCTCGGAGGCGTGGCCAAACGGGGCAGCGCACTCGATGGCCCGCAGGATCTCGTGCCGCGCTTCGTCGAGACGTCGCAGCTTGTGCAGCGTGGCGGCAAGGTTGTTCCGCGCGAAGCCTTCCTTCGCCGCGTCGCCGATTTCGACATACTTATCCGCCGCCTGCCGGTAAAAAGCGACGGCTTCCTCAGGGCGGTCGAGGGCGTCGCTATACAAGTACCCCAGTTGATGCAGCGTGGCCGCCTGGCCGGCGGCATCGTCGAGCCGCACCATGATCGCGAGCGATTTCCGGTAGGCGTCCTCCGCCGCTTCAGGCTGGCCCGCTAGCTGATGCACTATGCCGGTCTGATGCCAGGCCGTGGCGACGGAGCCGGGTTCGTCCAACTGCGTGAAGCGCTCCCGGGCCTCGGCATGCGCCGCCAGCGCGTCCGAATAGCGGCGCTGCAACATCCGCACGGTGCCAAGCTGGCCTTTGCCGACGGCGACTTGCCGAGCATCGGTGAGTTGCTCAGCGCGGCGGATGTTCTCCTCGTAGGCCGCTGCCGCTTCGTCGAGCCGGCCCAGGCCCATTAGACAGTTGCCTGTTTCGGCGAAGCAAACAGACGCCATCAGCGCCGCGCCGCGGCCGGGCTCTCGGACTTCAACCGCCTCAAAGCCCCGGCGGGCCTCGTCCAACAGCGGCATCGCCTGTTCCGCGCCGCCGGAGCTCTCCAACACGCGGGCCAAAAGGAAACAGGCCGCCGCCAAGTGGTAGTCGGCAGCAGGATAGGCCTTTCCACCCGCCGCGCGAGCGCGCTGGAGGAGGGTTTGCGCAGCCTCCAAGGCCGGGCGCAACTGCCCGCCGGCCAACTGCTGCTCGATGCGGGTTTGCGCCGCCTCGAACCGCGCGTGGTTCCAGGCATCGCCGAGCGCCGCCGCCGCGGCGTCACGCACCTGCCCGACGCGCTCCAGCAGGCGGGGCCGGCCGAGCCATTGCAGCAGGCTGTAAAGCGAGGTGGCGAGGTCAATCGTCGCCTCCGCGTCGCCCGCTTGCTGCACCAGGCTGAGCATGGCAAACAGGTTGGGCAGTTCCAGCCCGGTCAGCGCCGCAGCGACTTCGGCGTCCTGCCTACGCTGCCGGTCGAGGAACTCCGCATACCCGCGCGTGGCCTCGACCCAGCGGGCGGTGAGCGCGTCACGTTCGGCAGCGCCGAGCCGAGCGCGCAGGCAGGGGCACAGCGCGGCATTGAGCGCGAGATGGCTGTAGCGGTTCGGCGTCGCCAGGCCGGTGGCGACCAGTTCGGTGGCGAGCGATGCCACGTCGGCCTGTTCCCACTGCATCATGGCGTGCAGAACGCCAAGCTGCACGCCGCCATGAAACACCCCGAGAACGCCGACACGCGCCTGGTTCTGCGGCGACAGGCGGCGCAGGGAAAGCTCGACGCTGGCGAAGACAGACTGCTCGCGGCTGCCCGGGAAGCGCTGTTCCATCTGCGCCATCAGCGCAGCCAGTGTTTGCCGCGTCGCAGCGACGCCATGCTCGCGCAGCGCCGGCGCCAGCAGCGACAGGGTGCGGGCGTGGCCGTGGACGGCATCGACCAGGGCCTCGATCTCCTGCGGCGCGGCGTTCACGCCGGCGGCAGCGCTGCTGCCGTCGTCGCTGTTCAGCGCACGCTCGACCAGCTTCACCGCGTCGTCCCGGTCCAGGCGGCGTAGTTCGCGCTGGTGGCGTGGCGCATCGAAGGGCGCGGGTAGCGCCTCGCGGCTGGTGAAGACGAGGCGTGTCTCGCCCACGCGCATCAGCCGCGCGCACAGGGCGAGGATGGCGCTGAGTTCGTCATGCGCATCGGCAGACAGGGCCTCGGGCGTTTGCTGCGCCATGAAGGGCGGCAGCAGGACGCTCTCCATGTTGTCAATCACCAGCAGGGTGGCCTGCTCGCGCAGCGCGCGTTCCAGTTGCTGCGTGGCAGAGTCGAGATCGCCCGCGGCAGAGAAGCCCTTGCCCGCCAACTGCTTGCCCAGTGCATCGACCACGGCGCGCTGGCTGTCAATCAATTCCACGCAGACAAAGGCCGTGCGCTGCACCTGCTGGGAGCGCACCATCCAGCGCGCGAACTCTGCCGCAAGCGCGGTCTTGCCTTCGCCGCCCTGGCCGCGCACCACGGCGTAGCGCTGCGTGTGCAGCAGGCGCTGCAGCGCCAGCAGTTCGCGGCTGCGCCCGACAAAGCCGGTGGGCGGCGCCGCCGGCGTTTCGCCCATACGGGCGGCGAGGCGCGCCTGCTCATCCTCAAGCGTCTGCTGCGCCGGCACGGCGCGGAACAGCTGCGGGTCGTCCTTCTCCTGGTAGAGCACGGGCACGAACCAGTCTTCCAGCCGCAGTTCGCCCGAGCCGAAGACCTGGCCGCGCCCGGTGTCGTCCTTCAGCCTGCGCTGGCCCGCCAACATGGCGTCGCCGACGCGTCGGCCGGCGGCCAGCGACTGGTAGAACGCCGCCACGAAACGCTGCGCGGTCTCGACCAGGACGCTGTGCGTCATGGCCACCACGCTCGCCACACCCACCTTGAGCAGCTCCGAGGCGACCGATTCGGACGCCTTTTCCGCCTGGGCGGTCTGGCAGGCCTCCAGAAAGGCGAGGGGCACGCGATGCTCGCGCAGCAGTGAACCCAGGCCGGTGCCATGCGCGGTGCTGTCCTGGGTGAAGACGGTGATGTGGCGGCGGCCGTCGAGCTTGGCCGTGTCGTCGGGGTGCTCGAAGCACAGGCCGCCCAGACCCACTTGCCGGCTGTACACGCCATGACCATCGAAGTGCAGAACGTGGTAGGGCTGGCCGGCGCCGCGGGCGCGCTCGAGCTCGGCGCGCAGGGCAGGCAGGGTGGGTGGGTTGAGCACCTGCAGCTTCACTAGACCGGGCAGCGACTCCATGGCCGCCACCAGGGGCAGCGCGCTGGCGCGGTGATCGATGTAGGTGTAGGCATCGTCCTCGGGCCGCGCGCTGACGAGCAGGATGCGGATGGGCGGCGCGACGACAGGCACGTCGAGCACCTGGGTGTTGGGCAGACGGCGGCGCACGCGCACCGGCTTGGCACCCTGGAACAGGAAGCCGTTGCCGTCGTGCAGCAGTTCCCAGGGCAGGCGCAGCAACTCGGTGGCGGCTTCCTGGGCGGCTGCTGTTGCGTCTTTCGACGCGCCGGCCTCCAGCGCGGCATCGACGTGCACGGAGAAGCGGCGCCCCGCCTGGCTGGCAACCCTGGCCCAGGCCTGCATCACATTGGCCGTGAGGGCGACCGGCATGGCCGCCTCAAAGATCGCGCGGCCCCAGACCACGAGGCTCTCTTCCACCCGGCGCGCGCGGTCGCGGATCACGGCTATGCCGCTGGGCCAGATGGCGTACTTCTCCAGGTACCAAGTGATCTCGCCGGCCTCGATCGGGCCCAGGGGTGCCACCAGGCGCCAGGCCTGCGTGCTGGCGACCTCGCGCTGGCCCGGCATGGCAGGTTCATAGACGAGCCGGGCGCGGGCCGTGGCGCGGCGTTTGCCGTCTTGTTCCTGGAACTCGAGGTCGGTGAGTTCGAGCACCAGTTCTTCCAGCGGCTGGGCTTTAGGCTGGGCCGTGGGGCGCAGTTCCGTGGGCAGGCGTCTGCGCATCGCCACGAGGATGGCGTGCATGGCGGCCTCGACGCCGCCCGCTGCGCTGCTGGCGGGAATGTATATCGGCTCGTTGTCGAAGTATTGCTCCAGCACGCCGAGCTGGGTACCGTCGAGCGAGATCGGGACGACGGGGAACTTGTCCCTGCCGCGCTTTTTCCGCAGTCTGAGCGCGTGGCGCAGTTCCTTGCCGACCCATTTGGACTGCAGCGCGGCCGGGCTCACCACCACGGCCAAGGCCGAGGCCTGCGTGATGGCGGCCTGGATCACCGGCCAGAGAGGATCGCCGCCGCGCAGCTCGCGCGAGTCGATCCAGCCTTGCTGCCCGTGGTCAGCGAGCGCGGCGCGCAAATCACGCACAAAACCGTCGTCAGCGGAACTGTGAGAGATGAAGAGATCGGCCATGTGTCGCTGCGGGTCCATCCATGGGGACGAAGCGGGCCAGGCGGGATGCTGCTTTGAGCAGCGGTCTGAACATGGGCACCACGCTTGCCGCATCGTCGCACAAGGCGCAAGTTGTGTGAAGTTAGCACGCTGAATGCAGCGCCGGGCGACATGGCGCGGCAGCGCGACAGGGCCGCGCGCGCTCAGGGCAAAAGCTGGCTCGCGAAGGTCGCTGCGTCGATGTTCGCGCCGCAGACGACGATGCCCACGCACTGGCCTTCGAGCCTTTCGCGCAGTGGCCGCATCAGGCCCGCGAGCGCAGCGGCACCCGCGGGTTCGACGGCGAGCTTGGCCGAGTGGAACAGCAGCCGCATCGCCGCGCGAATCTGCTCGTCGCTGACGAGCACCACGGCGTCGACGAAGCGCTGGTTCAGCGCGAATGAATACGGCTCGCAGCGCGGCGCGCCGAGCGAATCGGCGATCGTTCGCACGGCCGCGATGGCCTGGGGCGAGCCGGCCTTGAAGCTCTGGTTCAAGGAATCGGCGCCTTCGGGCTCGACCACGTAGACGGCGCTTTGCGGGCTCAGCAGTTTCACCGCGCAAGCCACGCCGCCGGTCAGGCCGCCTCCGCCCGCGGCGACGATCACGGCGTCGAGCCTGGCGCCGGCGGCGCGTACCTGATCGATGAACTCCATGCCCACCGATGCCGTTCCGAGCGCCGTCTTCGGCCCTTCGAAGGGATGCACGAAGAGCCGGCCCTCGGCCGACTCGATCTCCTTCACGCGCTCGAATGCGCGGTGCACGTTGTCGACGAGTTCGATCGCCGCGCCGAGTTCACGGCATAGCTCGATGCGATACGGATTCGCATTCCTGGGCATCACCACCTTCGCACTCGTTCCCAGCCGGCGCGCGCAATACGCCAGCGAGATCGCATGGTTGCCCGCCGAGACACCGGTGACGCCGCGCGCGAGTTGCTGCGCGTCGAGGTCGAGCATCACGGACAGTGCGCCGCGCGGCTTGAAGCTGCCGGTGCGCTGGAACAGTTCTTCCTTGAGCCAGACCTGGGTCGAAGCGCCGACCGCCGCGGCGAGCGCGTCGTCGACCCAAAGGCGAACCGGTGTGGTGATGACCGCATCGCCCAGGCGCGCGCGGTTCGCGCGAATCGCCACCAAGCTCGGCGCGTCGAATTCGAGGTTGGGCACAGGCGGCGCGATCATGGGTCTGCCTTCGTTAAAGTTGACGCTGCTCCGCTTGCGATGAGCTGGGTGGCAAGCTCGCTCTTGCGCACCTTGCCCAGTGGCGTGAGCGGCAGGGCGTCGAGAACGACGATGGCCCGCGGCTGTTTGAAGCGCGCCAGGCGCTCCGCGAGTTCGGCGCGCAGCGCGCGGCTATCGATCGCGGCGTTCTCGGCCGGTACCAGGGCGAGCACCGGCACTTCGCCCCATAACGCGTCGGGCAGGCCGACGACGGCACACGCGCTCACGCCGGGCCAGGCTGCGGCGATGTTTTCGATCTCGGCCGGGTAGATGTTTTCGCCGCCGGAGATGATCAAGTCCTTGGCGCGCCCCACCACTTCGTAATAGCCCTGGGCGTCGCGGCGCGCCAGGTCGCCGGAGTGGAACCAGCCGCCGGTGAACGCCGGGTCCGCGGGCAGCCGGTGGTAGCCGCGCATCACATTGGGTGCCTTGACGTGGATCTCGCCGACTTCGCCGGACGGCACGTCGCGGCCCTCGGAATCCACCAGGCGGATCTGCACGTTCAGCGCCGGCTGGCCCGTACTTCCCACATGCGCATAGGCGTCCTGCGGGCGCAGCACGATGCTCACCGGCCCGGTCTCGGTGCTGCCATACACCTGGGCCACCGGCACGCCGCGCGCGTGGAAGGGCGCGATCGCCATCGCCGGAACGATCGACGAGCCGCTGTTGACAAAGCGCAGCGACGCCAGGTCGGCCGCCGGCCAATCGGTGTGCGTGCTCAATGCGCGCATCACGGCGGGAACGAGCAGGCTGGTGCTGGGCCGCCACGCGGCCACGTCGCGCAGCCAGGCGCTCGGCTCGAAGCGCGCGTGCAGGTTGACCGCAGCGCCTGCGGCCAAGGCCGGCAGAACCTGGATGCAAAGGCCTCCCACATGAAACAGGGGCAGGACGGCGAGCACGCGTGTGGTTGCATCGAAATCCTGCGCATCGATCGCCGCGGTGATGTTGGCGAGCACGTTCGCCTGCGTGTGCACGGCGCCCTTGGGTTCACCCGTCGTTCCCGAGGTGTAGACGAGCAAGAGGTCGGCTGCGCCAAACAAGCCTGCTTCGGCCGGCGCTGTGGCCGGGCTCGGGCAGGAGGACCGAACCTGATCGGCCAGCGCAGCGAATTCCGGCGTGCCGAGCAAACGCCGCGCGCCGGCGTGTTGGACGATCGCCGCGAGCTCGGGTGCAGCGAGGCGCCAATTCAGCGGCACGAACACCAGGCCGAGGCGCGCGCACGCGAACAGCGTCGCCAGCATCTCGGGCGAGTTCAAGCCGAGCCAGGCGATGGCCGCGCCGACGGGCAGGTTCTCGGCGCGCAGCGTGCGCGTCGCCGCTTCGATGCGCTCGAGCCACTGGCCGCGCGTGATCGCCTGCGCGCCGAATTGCAGCGCCAGCGCCTGCGGTGCCTCGGCGCAGCGGCGCTCGATCAGGCCGAAAAGGGTGTCACTGCTCATTCACTCGATCGATTCGTCGCGCTCGCCCGGCTCGTACAGGCATTCGCGGCCGAGGCGGTCCAGGCACAGCTCGGCGGTCCACGGCAACATCAGCGAGCCGCAACGCGAATCGCGGTACAGGCGTTCGAGCGGCAACGACTTGAGCATCGATTGCCCGCCGCAGGTGCGGATCGCCAGGGCGGCCAGCGCCTGCGCATTCTCCATGATCGTGTAGTGCGCCGCGTACAGGCGCAGCCTCGCGTCCTTGTCGGGGTCGATGCGCGCGTCGAAGGCGTTTTGCAGGAACAGGGCGCGCGTTTGTTCGAGCATGACGCGCATCTGCGCGACGGCGATCTGCTTGGTCGGGTACATGCGGCGCAACACCGGCGCCATGCCGGGGACTTCGGCGCGCAGGTATTGCACCGTGAAGTCATAGGCCGCCTGGGCGATTCCCATATAGGTGGGCGAGAGCGTCGCGAACATGTGCGGGAAGCGCGTCGCTGCCTGGTGGTAAAGGCCCTCGGGCATGAGGCGTGCGGTCTCGGCGACGAACACGTCTTTGAACAACAAGGTGCGGCTCACCGTGCCGCGCATTCCCAAGGGGTCCCAGTCGCCGACCACCTGCACGCCGGGGGCCGTGGCCGGCACGGCGAGATAGAGCGCGTCGCGTTGTGTCGCGCCGGGTTTGTCGAGCGTGCACAGCACGCCGTAGTAATCGGCCGCGCCGGCGAGCGAGGCGAAGATTTTCTTGCCATTGATGAGGTAGCCGCCGTCGACCTTGCGCGCCAGGGTGCCGAACGGCGCCTTGCCCGCCGCGGCCGCGCCGCCCTCCGAAAACGGCTGCGAATAGACCTTGCCGTCCTGCACGATCTGGGCGTAGTGCAGGGCGCGATTCGCTTCATGGTCGGCGCGCTGCTCATGGCTCATGTCGAGCGCGTCGGCGATGAAGCCCGACCACATGCACGAGCTGACGTGCATGTTGTACGACAGCGCCGTCGCGCCACAATGGCGGCCGATCTCGGCGGCCACCATCACATAGGTCGCGAAGTCGGCGCCCGCGCCGCCATGGGCTTTGGGAACGCAGATCGCCAGCAGGCCGGCGGCGCGCAGGTCGGCGTAGTTCTCGAACGGGAAGCTCGCGTCGCGGTCGTAGGCTGCCGCGCGCGGCGCAAATTTCGTGCGGCCGAGTTCGCCCGCCAGCGCGATCAGTTCGCGCTGCGCGTCGCTCAGATGCTGCGCCTGGCCGGCGATGTGCGAAGGCGTGTAGCGCGAGGCGGAGCTGGTGTTGGAGTCTTGGGCCATGGTTCAGGCTCCGGTGGCGCGCAAGTGGCGTTGCAGGAATTCCAGCAGGCTGCGGTTGAACGCCTCCGGAGTTTCCAGGTTCGGCAGGTGGCCGGCGCCGCTGAGCACGACGTTTTGCGAATTCGCGATGCGCGCCGCCATGCGCTGGGCGATGCCGGGCGGCGCCAGCGTGTCGTGCGCGCCGGTCAACACCAGGGTCGGAACGCTGATTCGCGCCAGCGCCTCGCGCCGGTCGAACGCGACGAGCGCGGCGAGCGCGCGCCGATAGGTGGCCTCGGGCACACCGGCCATCAGGGTCTGGGC
>JBAQUQ010000460.1:0-14702 GCA_049297615.1 Burkholderiaceae bacterium | reverse complement strand
GCTCTCGACGGCATGGAGCCGCCCGCGCTGTGGTGGCATCACAGCCAGGCGCTGCGCGCCAACCACAAGACGCGCGAGGCGCGCGACGCGCTCGCGCGGGCGTACCGATTCCTCACCGAGCGCATCGCCGGCCTGAGCGACGAGGGGCTGCGCCGCAACTTCCTCAACAAGAAGGACGAGCACCGCGACATCGTTCTGGCATGGTTGGCCGATGCGCGCGAGCGCAGGCTGGCGCCCGTGCAACGCGAGGCTCATCTGGCGGGTGAGGCCAACCTGGGCGAGCCCTTCGAGCGCCTGGTGGACACGGGAGTGCGCCTGAACGAGCTGCGCAGCGCCACGGAATTGCACGAGTTCCTGATCGACGAGGCCATAGAACTCACGGGCGCCGAACGCGTCTTGCTGGTGCTGGAAGAGCGTGGCGAATTCGTCTTGGCCGGCTCGCTCGTGCCGCCTGGCGAAACCGCGCAGGAGCTGCTGCGCCGCGTCACTCCCTGGCTCGCGCAGATGCGGCGCACGCGCGCGGTGAGCCTGCGCCACGGGCCCGACGGCGCCCCGGCGATCGACCAGCGTTCCTGCCTGATCGCGCCGCTGATCGCGCAGCACGAATTGCTGGCTTACCTCTACGCCGACATCGAAGGCGCGTTCGGGCGCTTCGGCGGCGTCGACCGCGATTTGATCGCCCTGCTCGCGAACCAGGCTGCAGTGGCCCTGGCCGATCTGCGTTGGGCGCAGGGCCTGGAGGCCAAGGTGGCCGAGCGCACCGCCGAGCTGCGCGCGTCGAACGCCTTGATCGAGCAACGTGCCAGCGAGCTGGCCATCATCAACAGTATCCAGCAGGGCATGGCTGCCGAACTCGACTTCCAGGCCATCGTCGACCTGGTCGGCGACAAGCTGCGCGAGGTGTTCAACACCGGCAATATCGGCATCGTCTGGCGCGACGGGCCCGAGCCCGTGGTGCGCAACCTTTACGCCTACCAACACGGGGTGCGCATCAGCGTCGCGCCGATTCGCGTCAACCCCGAAGGCCCGATGACGAAGGCGTTCGAGGCCAGGCGCGCCGTGGTCGCGAACAACCGCGCCGAGATGCAGGCCCTGGGCTTGCGGAGCATCGCAGGCACCGACCCGAGCCTGTCCACTGCGATGGTGCCCATCTACTCGGGCGAGCGCACGCTCGGCGCCATTTCTCTGCAAAACCACGAACGCGAAAACGCTTACGGGCAAGCCGAAGTGCGCCTGCTCAGCACCGTGGCGGCAAGCATGGGCGTGGCCTTGGAGAACGCGCGCCTGTTCGATCAAACGCAGCGCCTGCTGAAGGAAACCGAAGCGCGCAACGCCGAGTTGGCAGTGATCAACGACGTGCAGCTCGGCATGGCTCGCGAGCTCGAGTTCCAGGCGATCGTCGACCTGGTCGGTGACCGGCTGCGCGAGGTGTTCGACACCGGCAACATCGCGATCTTCTGGTGGGACGAACAGGCCAGCCTCGCGCGCGGTGTCTACATGGTGCAGTTCGGCGTGCGCATTCAAATTCCGCCGTTCAAGCCGGACCTCGACGGCCCGATGATGCAGGCCTTCGCGGCGAAGCGCCCGATCGTCGCGAACAGCCGCGCCGAGATGGCGTCGCTCGGCTTGCAGGCGGTAGACCGTGTCGACCCCTGCCTGTCGCGCGCGATGGTGCCGGTGTTCTCGGGCGAGCGGCTCATCGGCGCGATTTCCCTGGAAAGCCACGATTGCGAGGGTGCCTTTGGCGAGGCGCAGGTGCGCTTGCTGACGACAGTGGCGGCGAGCCTGGGGGTGGCGCTGGAGAACGTGCGGCTGTTCAATGAGACCAAGGAGGCGCTTGACCGGCAGACCGCGACCTCCGAAGTGCTGCGTGTCATCAGTGCCTCGATCGCCGACACGCAGCCGGTTTTCGACGTGATTGCCGAGCGTGCGGCGCGTTTGGCCGGCGCCGACTACGGCATGGTGTTCAGGTTTGACGGTGAGTGGATTCACGTGGCCAGCGCGTTCGGCGTCAACGCGTTGGGTATTGAGGCAGCACGCAATGCGTTTCCGATGCAGCCGGGCAACGGCTCGGTCACGGCGCAAGCGATTCGCGGCGGCGCACCGGTCAACAAGGCCGATGTGCTGGCCCTGGCCGACGCGGAATACCTGACCAAACCGGTTGCGCGTTTCACCGGTTATCGCAGCGTCTTGAGCGTGCCGATGAAGCGCGACGAACAGATCGTCGGAGCGATCACGGTCATGCGGCCGCAGATCGGGCAGTTTGCCCAGAAAGAAGTTGAGTTACTGAAGACCTTCGCCGACCAGGCGGTGATCGCGATCCAGAACGCGCGGCTGTTCAAAGAGGCCCAGGAAGCGCGCGCTCAAGCCGAAGGCGCTCGCCTTCAGGCCGAGTCCGCCAACGAAGCCAAGAGCGCGTTCCTGGCAACGATGAGCCACGAAATCCGCACGCCGATGAACGCCGTGATCGGCATGAGCGGCCTGCTGCTCGACACGGCGCTCAACGACGAGCAGCGCGACTACGCCGCGACGATCCGCGACTCGGGCGACTCGTTGCTGACGATCATCAATGACATCCTCGATTTTTCCAAGATCGAAGCCGGGCGCATGGACATCGAGGCGCACCCCTTCGACCTGCGCGAGTGCGTGGAGTCGGCGCTCGATCTGATCGGCAGCCGCGCCGCCGAGAAGCATCTGGACATTGCCTACGTCTACGAGGGCGAGGTGCCCGCGGCGATTCTGGGTGATGTGACGCGGCTGCGTCAGATCCTGCTCAACCTGCTGAGCAATGCCGTCAAGTTCACGGAACGCGGCGAAGTGGTGCTCAGCGTCACGGCTGGGCGTGGCCAAGATGGTGGCCGAGACAGCGAACGACTCGAGTTCTCCGTGCGCGACACCGGCATCGGCCTGAGTGAACAAGGCAAGAGCCGCCTGTTCCAGAGTTTCAGCCAGGCCGACAGCGCCACGACGCGCAAATACGGCGGCACCGGGCTGGGACTGGCGATCAGCAAGAAACTCGCCGAGATCATGGGCGGCACGATGTGGGTGGAAAGCGCCGGAACGGACCAGGGCTCGACCTTCCGTTTCACGATACGCGCGCCGGTCGCGGAGCTGCCCGCGGGCAGCCGGCGCGACTTTTCCGGCGCGCAGCCGGCCCTGACAGGCAAGCGCATCCTGGTGCTGGACGACAACGCCACGAACCGCAGGATCCTGGCGCTGCAGGCCGCCCAATGGGGCATCCAGGCCAGGGACAGCGAGTCTCCTGCGCAGGCGCTGCAGTGGCTGGCGCAGGGTGAAGCGTTCGACCTGGCCATCGTCGATATGCACATGCCCGGCATGGACGGCACCACCTTTGCCACGCGCGTGCGCGGCGCCGGGCACGGGCTGCCCCTGGTGCTGTTCAGCTCGCTGGGCCGGCGCGAAGCGGGTGAGGCGAACAGCCTGTTTGCCGCCACCTTGACCAAGCCCCTGCACCAGAGCCAACTCTTCGACACCCTGGTGAACCTGCTGGCCGGTGCGCCCCGGGTCGTCGCCGCAACAGCCAGGCCCAAGTTGGACGGCACACTCGCCACGCGGCATCCGCTGCGGATCTTGCTCGCCGAAGACAACGTCGTGAACCAAAAGCTCGCGCTGCGCCTGCTCCAGCAAATGGGCTACCGGGCAGACTTGGCCAGCAATGGCATCGAGGCCATCGAGAGCATCGAGCGGCAAGCGTATGACGTGGTGCTGATGGACGTGCAGATGCCCGAGATGGACGGCTTGGAGGCCGCGCGGCGAATCACCGCGCGCTGGCCGGCGCCGCATCGCCCGCGCATCGTCGCCATGACGGCCAATGCGATGCAGGGGGACCGCGAGCTATGCCTGGCCGCAGGCATGGACGACTATGTGACCAAGCCGATCCGGGTGGATGCATTGGTCGATGCGCTGGCGCAAGTCGCGCCGCGGTCAGGGGGCTGAAGAATGGGACAGCGTGCAATGCAACGCCATGAGCCCATGGACCTGCTCGTCCAGTTCGGCCAGCAGCTGACCCAGGCGCGCGGCGCCGACGCGCTGTGTGCGCTGCTGATTGCCACCGCGAATCGACTTTGCTCGCCCAGGCGCACCCTGCTCGTTCTGGAAACGCGCGCCGGCCTGCAACTTGGCAAATCGAAGTTGCCGCGCGGCGAAACCGCCCCCGCGCTGCTGGCGGCTGTGACGCCCTGGCTGGACGAGGCGCGCGAACAGCGCGCCCCCGCCCTGCACATCGGCCCGCAGGGCGCTGCGCCCATTGAGCAGCGTTGCTGCATCGTCGCCCCGCTGATCGGCCCGCAAGCAAACCTGGGTTTCCTCTACTGCGACATCGAAGGGCGCTTCGGCCGCTGGAGCGATGCCGAGCGTGACCGCTTGGCCTTGCTCGCCTCGCAAGTCGCGCAGGCGCTGGCGAACGCGCGGCTGTTCAACGAGACCAGGGAGGCGCTGGAGCGGCAGACAGCCACGGCGGAGTTGCTTCGCGTCATCAGCAGTTCGCCGAGCGAGCTCGGGCCCGTCTATCGCACCATCCTCGAGAGCATCACGCGGCTGTGCGAGTCGCAGATCGGGGCGCTCTTCCTGTTCGACGGCGAGCGGCTGGGCGCCGCTGCGATCCACGGCACGACACCCGAGTTCACTGAAGTCCTGCGGCGCGCACGCCCCAAACCCAGCCGTGAAACGACGACCCGGCTCGCGGCATTGGAGCGGCGTACGGTTCACGTGGCCGATCTGCTTTGCGACCCGAGTTTCACACCGACTCCGCGCGAGCTGTGGGAACGCGAAAACGTTCGCACCGTTCTGTCCGTGCCGATGCTGAAAGAGAACACGCTGATCGGCGTCATCACCACGTGGCGCCGCGAAGTGCGGCCGTTCGACGAGCGGCAAATCGCCCTGATCCGTACCTTCGCCGACCAGGCCGTGATCGCGATCGAGAACGCGCGGCTGTTCAACGAGACCAAGGAGGCGCTGGAGCAGCAGACCGCGACGGCGGAAATCCTGAAGGTCATCAGCGACTCGCCGGCCGACACACTGCCAGTGTTCGAAACGATCGCGCGCAACGCAGCCACTCTGTGCGGCGGCATGTTTGCCAATGTGCTGGGTTTCGACGGCACGAGCCTGAGTTTTCTTGCGAGCAGCCATACCCGTTCGGATTTCCTGAATCTGATGCGCAGCCTGTATCCGACGCAGCCGAGTGACTCGCAGATCGCGGGCAGGGCCGTGCTGGCAAAGGCGCCTGCTTCGATGGAGGACGCGCTGTCCGATCCACGCTACGACCGTCGTTTTGCAGAAGCCGGGGGCTGGCGCCGGATGCTCGGGGTTCCCTTACTGCAGGAAGGAAAGGTGCTCGGCGTGATCGTCGTCGGCTGGGCTGAGCCTGGACCGATATCGAAGCGTCACGAGGATCTGCTCAAGACCTTCGCCGACCAGGCGGTGATCGCGATCGAGAACGTACGGCTGTTCAACGAGACCAAGGAGGCGCTGGAGCAGCAGACCGCGGCGTCCGACGTGCTGCGCGTCATCTCGGCGTCGACGACCAGCGTGCAGCCGGTGTTCGACGCGATCTGCACGAGCGCGATGGGCTTGTTCAACGGCCTCAATGTCGTGTTCATCCTGGTGCGGCCCGACGGGCGCATGTACGTCGAAGCCGTCGCTGGCGAATTGCTCTCCGCGCAGGGCGCCAACATCCGCAGCCTGTTTCCCGTGCCGCTGGACGGCACGACCCTGATGGGGCGCGCGATGCTGGAAAGGCGCGTGCTCTCGCTTGCCGACGTTCAAGCCGCGGGCATGCCCGAACGCGCGCGCGAACTGGGGGCGGCGTTCGGCTACCACTCGATCATGGCCGCGCCCATGGTGCGCGAAGGCCAGCCGATCGGCGCGATCGGCGTGATTCGCGCCGAGGCGGGCGGGTTCACGCCGAAGCAGCAGGCAATGCTTGGAAGCTTCGCCGATCAGGCGGTGATCGCGATCGAGAACGTGCGGCTGTTCAATGAGACGCAGGCCGCGTTGCAACGCCAGACCGCCAGCGCCGACATCCTGCGCGTCATCAGCGAGTCGCCGGGCGACATCCAGCCCGTGTTCCACGCCATCGTCGGCGCCGCTGCGCGGCTGCTGAAGGTGCCCTTCGCCGCGCTGTTGCGCCGCGAAGGCGACGGCTTCCGCGTGATGTCGCGGGCCCGCGAGGGGCAGCCCCTTGCCGGGCCATTCGCCACTCTCACGACCCTGGATGCCGCAGCCAACTTTCCCTCGCAAGTGATGCTCAGCGGGGAGATGTTGCACGTGCCCGATTGGCTTGCCGTGTCACTGCCTGCGTTCGAGCAGACGATTCAGGCCGCCGAGGGCATCCGTTCCGCCTTCATGTTGCCCATCGTCGTGGGTGCGCAGTGCATCGGCGCGCTGAGCCTGGCCCGACGCGAGCCGGGTGCCTTTGCCGAGCACGAGATCGCTTTGATGCGCGCCTTCGTCGACCAGGCGGTGATCGCGATCCAGAACACGCGACTGTTCAACGAGACCCAGGAGGCGCTGGAGCGGCAGACGGCCACGGCCGAGATTCTCAAGGTGATCAGCGAGTCGCCGACCGACGTGCAGCCTGTGTTCGAGGCCATCGTGCGCAGCGGCATTCGCCTTTTCAAGGACGCCGCCGTTGCGGTGAGCCAGCCCGAGGGCGACCAGTTCTGTCTGAAGGCGATTGCCGAGCACGACCCCGTGCAGGCCGCACGCTGGGCTGCCGCGTTCCCGTTCAAGATCGATCGCTCGTACATGCACTCGGTGGCCTTGCTCGACGGCGTCATGGTCCAGATGGACGACGCGCTGGCGCCGGGCGAGACCCGCTACGGCGCCGGGCTGCGCAACTTCGTGAACACGGGGTACCGCGCGATGACCGTGGTGCCCATGCTGCGCGGCGGTGTGGCCATCGGCACCATCAGCGTGGTTCGCACAGCGCCAGGCCCGTTGTCGGAGAAGCAGAAGTCGCTGCTTCAGACCTTCGCCGACCAGGCCGTGATCGCCATCGAGAACGTGCGGCTGTTCAATGAGACCAAGGAGGCGCTGAAGCGGCAGACTGCAACCGCCGAGGTGCTGCGCGTCATCAGCAATTCGGTCGCCGATGAGCAACCGGTGTTCGATTCGATCGTGCGCAGCTGCCACTCGCTGTTCAACATCACCGACGCGGGGATTGCCGTCTTCCACGCGGACGGGCTGGTCAGGCTCGAAGCCCACTTGGGGCCCACCGAGGCCGATACGCGGATGGTTGCGAGCTACTACCCGCACCCCGTGGCCAAGTCGATGCAGGGCCTGGCCGTGCGACGCGGCGAAGTGCTGAACTTCCCCGACGTGCTCAAGGGAGCCGGCGTGCCCTGGGGGCTGAGGAAAATCGCCGAGGGCGAACGCGGTAACTACTCGTGCGTGGTCGTGCCGATGATGTGGCGCAACCAGGGCTTGGGCGGCATTCACGTGACGCGCTATCCCGCTCGGGGCAAAACGCCACCGGGTTTCGAGCCCCGCGAGATCGAATTGCTGAAGACCTTCGCCGATCAGGCGGTGATCGCGATCCAGAACGCGCGCATGTTTAAGGAAACCCAGGAAGCCCGCGCCGCCGCCGAAGCCGCCAACGAAGCCAAGAGCGCTTTCCTGGCGACGATGAGCCACGAGATCCGCACGCCGATGAATGCGGTGATCGGCATGAGCGGCCTGCTGCTCGACACGCCGCTGAACGACGAGCAGCGCGACTTCGCCGGCACGATTCGCGACTCGGGCGACTCGCTGCTGACGATCATCAACGACATCCTGGACTTCTCCAAGATCGAAGCCGGCAGGATGGACATCGAGGCGCAGCCCCTCGACCTGCGCGACTGCGTGGAGTCGGCGATGGACCTGATCGGCGCGCGCGCTGCCGAGAAACAACTCGACATCGCCTACATGTTCGAGGCCGGTGGCCCAACCGGCGGCGAGACCACCGGCGAAGTTCCGCAGGCCATCGTCGGTGACGTGACCCGGTTGCGCCAGGTGCTGCTCAACCTGCTCAGCAACGCCGTCAAGTTCACCGAGAAAGGCGAGATCGTTCTCAGTGCGCGCACGCAAGCCAGCGACAAGGGTGAACTGCTGCACTTCACCGTGCGCGACAGCGGCATCGGCCTCAGTGAAGCGGGCAAGAGCCGCCTGTTCCAGAAATTCAGCCAGGCCGACAGCGGCACCACGCGTAAATACGGCGGCACGGGCCTGGGCCTGGCGATCAGCAAGCTGCTCGCCGAGCTGATGGGCGGCACGATGTGGGTGGAAAGTGCCGGGTTGGGCCACGGCAGCGCGTTCCACTTCACCATCCGTTGCACCCGGGCAGAACTGCCCGAAGGCACGCGCCGAGACTTCGTCGGCGAACAACCGGCACTCAAGGGCAAACGCATCCTGGTGGTCGACGACAACGCCACCAACCGCAGGATCCTCGCGTTGCAAACCGCCAGGTGGGGCATGGTGGTGCACGACACCGAAGATCCGGCGCAGGCGCTGGAGTGGCTGGCGAGCGAGCGCACTCCCGTTGAAATCATCCCGGCGCACGCCGGGAACCCTGGCGCGCCTGCCGTGTTGGACCCCCGCGCGCACCGCAGTGACGGCAAGCCGGGCGTCCGCTTCGACCTGGCCATCGTCGACATGCACATGCCCGGCATGGACGGCACCACCCTGGCTGCGAAGATTCGCGAGCGAGGCCACACGCTGCCGCTGGTGCTGTTCACGTCGCTCGGCCGCAGGGAAGTGGAGAACAAGCAGTTCGCCGCGACGCTGGCCAAGCCGCTGCGCCAGAGCCAGCTCTTCGACACCCTGGTCAACCTGCTGGTGAGCGGCGCGCCCAAGGCGGCGACGCCACGCGCGAAACCCCGCATCGACGCCGGCATGGCGCAACGCCACCCATTGCGCATCCTGCTCGCCGAGGACAACGTCGTGAACCAGAAGCTGGCCCTGCGGCTGCTGCAGCAGATGGGCTACCGGGCCGACCTGGCGAGCAACGGCATCGAGGCGATCCAGAGCATCGAGCGCCAGACCTATGACGTGGTGCTGATGGACGTGCAGATGCCGGAGATGGATGGCTTCGAGGCCTCGCGCCGCATCACGGCGCGTTGGCCGCAGGCGGCCCGGCCGCGCATCATCGCGATGACCGCCAACGCGATGCAGGGCGATCGGGAGGAGTGCCTCGCCGCCGGCATGGACGACTATGTGAGCAAACCCATCCGGGTGGATGCGCTGGTCGAAGCGCTGACACAGGCCGCACCCCGAGGCGAGGGCTGAAGCATGGCGAAGCGCGAGACGCGGCGACCCGATTGCGTGCACCTGCTCGCTGAATCCGGCCGGCGATTCAACGCGGCGCGTGGCGAAGACGAGCTGCATGCCGTGCTCGTCGAGTCCGTCATTTCGCTTTGTGGCCCAAGGCGGATGCTGCTTGTTCTGCAAACACCCTCCGGCCTGCAGATGGCCAAATCCAGGCTGCCACGCGGGGAAACCGCTGCATCGCTGCTGGTCGCGGTGACCCCCTGGTTGAACGCGGCCGGCGAAGCGGGCGTCACAACGCTGCACATCGGGCCTGACGCTGTGAAACCCAGCGACCAGCGCTGCTGCGTCGTCGCCCCGCTGATCGGCGCAAAGGGCCTCGTCGGCCACCTCTACCTCGATATCGACGGGCGCTTCGGTCGTTGGGGCGAGGCCGAGCGCGAATCGATCGCGCTGCTGGCGTCTCTGGCCGCGATGGCGCTGGACCGTGTTCGGCTGGTTGGCGAAACCCGTGAGGCGCTGGAGCATCAGCAAGCCTCGGACGATGTGCTGCGTGCGATCAGCGCTTCGAATGCCGACACCAAGCCCGTGTTCGAGAAGATTCTGCAAAGCTGCGAACGCCTGTTCAACGGCACCCAGATCGGCATCAATCTCCTGGGCGACGACGGTCAGATCCACGTTTGTGCCTACCAGGGGCCGGGGCGAGAAGAATTCCTGCGCATGAGTCCGTTCCCGCCCGGCGATGCATCGGGCTCCGGAGCGGCCATCGCGCATCGCCGGGTCATGCACTACCCGGACGCTCAGGACGAGAGCGAAGTTCCTCCGATCACGCGCCGCGGCTGCAAGACGATCGGTGTGAAATCGGTGATCTTCGCGCCGCTGCTTTGGGAAGGCCGGGGTGTCGGGGTGATCTTCGTCGGGCGCGATGTCCGAGGGCCGTTCTCGCCCAAAGACATCGCCCTGCTGCGCTCCTTCGCCGACCAGGCGGTGATCGCGATCCAGAACGCGCGCCTGTTCAGCGAGACGCAGGAGGCGCTGGAGCGGCAGACCGCGACGGCCAATGTGCTCAAGGCGATCAGCCGTTCGACCTTCGACCTCACGGCCGTGCTCGAGACGCTCATCAGTACGGCGGCGCGGTTGTGCGGCGCCTCGCTCGGCGTGATCTTCAAGGTCGAACGCGACGTTTGCCGGCCGGCAGGCCTGTTCGGCGCCACGCCGGCCTTGATCGAGCACCTGGCCGCGCACCCGCCGCGGTTGAGCGACGAGGTGTCGCTGACTTCGCGTGCCGTGGTCGCCGGCCACGCGGTCCAGGTCGACGATGCCGTCAACGATCCGAAATACGGACGCAAGGACGTCCAGCAGGTCGGTGGCTACCGGACGCTGCTCGCGGTGCCCGTGCTTCGCGAGGGCGATCCGATCGGCGTGCTGACGCTCGGCCGCGCCGAGGTGCGTGCCTTCAACGACAAGGAAATCGAACTCGTCACGTCGTTCGCCGACCAGGCCGCGATCGCGATGGAGAACGTGCGCCTGTTCAACGAGACCCAGCAGGCGCTGGAGCGGCAGACCGCGATCAGCGACATCCTGCGCGTGATCTCGACGTCGCCGGGCGACGTCAAGCCGGTGCTCCACGCCGTGGCCGAACGCGCGGCGCGCATCTGCGAAGCCCGGGTCGTGGACATCATCCTGCGCGAGGGCGAGACGATGCGCGTCGCGGCCACTTTCGGCGAACTGGGCCGCCCGCTCGGCGAGGCGATGCCGCTCGATCGATCGACGGTGATGGGGCGCTCGATCGTCGACGAGCTGCCCGTGCACGTGGCCGACCTGCAGAATGCGGGGCAGGAGTTCCCGCGCGGCAGCGAGCTCGCGCGCAAGTACGGTCATCGCACCATCCTGGCGGTGCCGTTGCTGCGCGAAGGGCGCGCCCTGGGCACGATCCTCGTCCGGCGCACCGACGTGCGGCCCTTCGACGACAGGCACGTGGTGCTGCTCGAGACCTTCGCCGACCAGGCGGCGATTGCGATCGAGAACGTGCGCTTGTTCAACGAGACCCAGGAGGCGCTGGAGCAGCAGACCGCGACCTCGGACGTGCTGCAGGTCATCGGCAGTTCGGTGGCCGACACCGGCCCGGTGTTCGCCAAGATCCTCGAGAGCTGCGAGCGCCTGGTCGCCGATTGCTCTTCGACCCTCATCCATCTGATCCGTGACGGGCAGGTCTGGCTGGCCGACATTCGCTGGCACCGGGTCGAGGCCGGCATGTCGCAGGAACTGGCCGAGCGTGACCGGCAGGTTCGTTCGGGCTATCCGCATCCTCTGTCGGGCTCCCTCGATGAGGTCGCACTGAGGGCGGGCACGGTCATCGAAGTGACGGACGCATTGAACGGCGCCGACTCGCCGGCTCCCGTGCGCGAAATCGCTCGCAGCCTGGGCTACAGCTATTCCGTGATGGCCGCTCCGCTGATGTGGGAAGGCCGTTCCATCGGCACCATCGGCGTCGTGCGCCACGTGCTCGGCGGCTTTCGCCCGAAGGAGCGCGCGTTGCTCAAGACCTTCGCCGACCAGGCGGTGATCGCGATCCAGAACGCGCGGCTGTTCAACGAGACCCAGCAGGCGCTGGAGCGGCAGACCGCCACCGCCGAGATCCTGAAGGTGATCGCGAGTTCGCCGTCCGACGTGCAGCCGGTGTTCGATGCCATTGCGCGCAGCTCGAACCGGCTGCTCGCCGGCTACTCGACGATGGTGGCGCGCATCGTCGACGACGCGCTTCACATGGTGGCGTTCACGTCCACCACGCCCGAGGGTGACGAAGCGCTGAAGCGTACGTTCCCGGTCGCCCTGGCCAGCTTCCCGGTGGGCGGCGCGATCCAGCGCGGCGAGATGGTGCACATCACCGATACCGAATCGCTCGCGGACGACATGCAACGCATTCGCGACCTGGCCCGTGCGCGAGGCTACCGCAGCCTGCTGTTCTGCCCGCTGCTGCGCGACCGCGAGCCCATCGGCATGATCAGCGTCACGCGCCGCGAGCCCGGTACGTTCGCGCCGGACCAGGTCGAGCTGCTGCAGACCTTCGCCGACCAGGCGGTGATCGCGATCGAGAACGTGCGCTTGTTCAACGAGACCAAGGAGGCGTTGGAGCAGCAGACGGTGACCTCAGAGGTGTTGCAAGTCATCTCCAGGTCGACCTTCGACCTGGAGCCGGTGTTCCGTACCCTGGTCGAAAGCGCGGTGCGACTGTGCGGCGCGCAGACCGGCATGATCTTCCGCCAGAGCGGTGGGCTGATGCACCTTGCGGCGTCCGACGGTCCGGGTGCCGCGTTTGTCGACTATGTGAAGGCGCATCCGATTGCGCCGGGTCGTGGGGCCGCGACCGGGCGCGCCGCGCTCGAGGGGCGAACGATCCATATCCTGGACGTCGAGAACGATCCGGAATACGCCTACGGTGGGGCCTCTCTCGAGCGCTACCGTACCATCGTGGCCGTGCCGCTGCTGCGCGACGGCGAACCGATCGGCGTGTTCGCGTTGTGGCGGCATCATGTCGAGGCGTTCACGCCGCGCCAGATCGCACTGGTCGAGACCTTCGCCGATCAGGCCGTGATCGCGATCGAGAACGCGCGGTTGTTCAACGAGACGCAGGAAGCGTTGGCGCACAAGACCGCCAGCGCCGACATCCTGCGCGTGATCAGCAGCTCGCCCACCGACGTGCAACCGGTGTTCGAGGCCATCGTCGCCACCGCGGTGAAGCACCTGGGCTGCGACATTGCCGTGGTGCAGCTGTGCCACGGCGCTACCTACTCGCCGGCCGCCCTGGCCACCCCGGCCGGCCTGATGGCGGTGCCGGGGCCGGCGCTGATGCCCGTGGACCCCGAAGCCAACTTCCCATCGCGCGCCATCGTCAGCAAGACCATGCTGCACGTGCCCGACTGGTCGGCGATCGAACTGCCACCGCATGAGCAGGCCCGGCACGAGCAGCTCGGCCTGAACTCGGCGCTGTACCTGCCGCTGCTGCGCGGCGACGCCTGCGTCGGTGTGCTGGTGCTGGGTTGCAGGCGCACGAATGCCTTCAAGGACAAGTCGATCGCGCTGGCGGAGTCGTTCCGCGACCAGGCGGTGATCGCCATCGAGAACACGCGGCTGTTCAACGAGACGCAGGAAGCGCTGGAACAGCAGACCGCCAGCGCCGAGATCCTGCAGGTCATCGCGGGGTCGCCCGACGACGTGCAGCCGGTGCTCGACGCCATCGTGCACAGCGCGCGCAAGCTGGTCGGCGGCTTCTCGGCCACCGCGTGGCGGGCGCGGGGAGAACAGGCCCACCTGGCTGCATTCACCACCACCGACGACACAGGCGCGCAGGCGCTGCGCGACATCGGTGCACTGCCCATCGCCACCAGCCACCTGCTGCTGCCGCTGCGCACGCATGAGCCGCAAGTCGTGATCGATGTCGAAACCGAAGCCGGACTCGGCGACGAATGGCGTGAACTGGCGCGCCGCCGCGGCTACCGCAGCATGCTCGGCGTGCCGCTGTTGCACAACGGCGTGGCCGTCGGCGTCATCAACGTCACGCGCAAGGAACCGGGCGACTTCGCGCCGCGCGTCGTCGAGCTGCTGAAGACCTTTGCCAGCCAGGCCGTGATCGCGATCCAGAACGCGCGGCTGTTCAACGAGACGAAGGAAGCACTCGAGCAGCAGACTGCCACGTCGGAAGTGCTCGAGGTGATCAGCAACTCGGTGTCGGATGCGCAGCCGGTGTTCGAGAAGATTCTCGACAGTTGCCAGCGCCTCATCGCATCCACCGACCTGTGCGTGATGACGGTCGACGAGCATTCGCTCGTGCACCTGGGGTCGGTGCGCGGCGATGGGGGCAAGCAGTTTGCGAAGTTCGAGCCGCGACCGGTCGAGCAGACCGTCATCGTGCAGGCGATGCGCGAACGCCGCGTCATGCACTACCCGGACACCCTGCGCGGCGAGGACGTTCCCGACGTGCTGCGCCGCATGGCCACGAAGGTCGGCAACTTTTCCGTCGTCATCGCCCCCATGATCTGGCGCGGGCGCGACGCCGGTGCGCTGTTCATTGCGCGCATGTTTGGGGCGACCTTCACGAGCAAGGAGATCGCGCTCATCGAGACCTTTGCCGACCAGGCGGTGATTGCGATCCAGAATGCCGGGTTGTTCCATGAAGCGCAGGAGGCGCGCGCTCAGGCCGAAGCCGCCAAGCTTCTGGCCGAAACAGCCAACGAAGCCAAGAGCTCGTTCCTCGCAACGATGAGCCACGAAATCCGCACGCCGATGAACGCCGTGATCGGCATGAGCGGCCTGCTGCTCGACACGCCGCTGAACGACGAGCAGCGCGACTACGCCGGCACGATCCGCGATTCCGGCGACGCGCTGCTCACCATCATCAACGACATCCTCGATTTCTCGAAGATCGAAGCCGGGCGCATGGA
>JBAQUQ010000459.1:0-11090 GCA_049297615.1 Burkholderiaceae bacterium | reverse complement strand
GAAGGAAAGACAGAACAGCCAAACAGCCGAACTCAGCAGACCGCACTCCGGTCTGACTCACACCAACCGGTCTCCACGAAAGCCGGGGTGGTTCAGTTCGGTAGGTCGCGGTTCCATGGACAGGCGCATGACAACTGGCTCGCCGCGTGCCTGAACATCTACCGGCTCAACGCCGCGTCCTGATGAAGCCTTCCAGACCCCGACCTCAGAGCCTAGCGTGAGCGCGGCAGCGACGGCCAGCGCTGCAAATTGTTTGGGTCCAAGAGGAACAAGTACCAAGCGGGACCGCTCAACCAAGCGCGTGGCGGTTGCCACCAGAGACGCGTAGACCGCAGCCGGATCTCGAAGTGAGTAGCTGATCGGCTCGCCACCGACTTCGAGTATTCGCCGGTTTTCCTCGCGGAGTTCAGCAAGGTACTCGGGCTCGTCGCCGAGTGGCATATAGAGGGCCAAGATATCAGGCTCAAGCATCTCGACGACACCATCTGCCCGTCGCGGTTCGGTTCCCAGGCCCAACAGCACGGCTAAGGGCAAGTCTGGTTCCGCTGGCCAACCCGAAAGGCGGGGATGGCATGGGCCGAACTTCTCTAGGGGCTCGAACTCATGCTTGTGACTCTCATACGACCCCGGAAAGTAAATCAGATCTATGTCGCAAGACTTTGATTGACCTTGATCTGCAAACGCAACCAGAAGCGCCGAAATCCTAGAACGAGACATGCTACTGATATCGACCCCCACAACCGTGCGCTGGTTAGATGGGAGACGCTCGAACTCCGCTCGGACTTCCGTCTCAAAGCCTTCGTCGCTCACAACCGGTGTTGCGTACCCGGCCTGCTGCAGCTTCCCGCGGGCGAGCGCCACCCGACGAGAGGCCTCAGTTCTGTCATCAACGCTGGGAAACTCAAACCCGAAGCTGATCCGTCGGTCTGCTTCCACTTTGAGACGATCGAGATGCGCAACTGAGCGCGACTCGAACCCATGACAGCTTAGCCAAAGCGAATAGCGATCAGCAACAGAATCACGATCACGTACCAGGAGACAAGATGTATTCACAACTCATCCTCAAATAGTCCAGGAAGTTCGTGGTTCTGGTCTGTCTCCCCCTCGCGAGCTAGAACCCGTCGAATGGAAACGGGCCGATCGACGTTCGGCGGTAGGTGCTCACGAGCAGCAACAAGATAACAAAGGCGCAAGCGATTCTGATCGAACTGCCCAATCAGTACGTCCTTGATCCCGCGATCGGGAACGATCACAACCGCCCCCATATTGACTAGCCTGCCAATCAAGATCTGCAGACTATCCGAAGCATCTCGCGGGACTCGAAACGTCGACGGAGGCTGGGGATCAAACCTGCCGCGAAGCGTCGCACCTTGGAAGAAGTCCGCGATCCGATCGATCAGTTCCCGATAGGGGTGACGCAGGGTCCGATTCCCAAATTCCGGCAACGTGCGTACGTCCGGACTTACAGGGATCGCATCAATCAGTGCATAAAAGTCGTCGGCGATCTGATTTAGCGCATCGGCCTGGCGTTGCTCTGGGATGGGATGAGTTCCATCGTAGTGATCAAGAAGCGGCACCAGCAACCCGAGCAAAAACCGCGGGTTCCCCTCGCAAATGTCTAGCATGGTCGCACCGCCGGTGTACATCGCCATCGTCTTGCGACTGCGAAGCTGCCCACTCAAATCTCTACCACCTGCACGTCGAAACTCAAGGCGGGCGATGATTATGTTTCGCGCCTTGCGGAGCGTCTCAGCGCGACGCTTTTCTGAGATGGAGCTCAGCCGCGTTGGGTCTATGCGTTGGCTCACGAGCCAGTCGTTGAAATCACTGTCTCGCTCCGCGAGAGCCTTTACGACCTGGCCTAGCGTGCCCGAATCTCGATACGCGGCGGCAGTACGCCTCGATTTGCCCTGACTGTCATCGCCTGTGAACCTGGAGGCCCCGAACACTGCCTCCTCAATCGGCAGGTCGCCCTTCGGCACGAGGCCTGCGGCCTTGAGTCGCCCCAAGATAATCTGCCGCGAGAACGAGTAGCTCTCCGATCGGCGCCCATAGAACAACTTGATTACGTTGAAGTCGTTGAAGACTGTCCCGCTGTGCTCGTCAACTGCGAGGTTCTGATCGTGAAGCCACGGGCTCAAGGAACACTTAAGCAGCAGTCGGCGATCCATCCCGCGCGTGGCCCCGAGGATGTGACTCCGCACTGCGGGCGGAACGATCTCTAGCTCGTCAAAGAGAATCGCCCATAACTCATCCCGAAGGCCCGTGACGCTTTCGAAGGTGTCGATCGCAAGCAGGGCAGCCTCGTCCCACGGGATCGTCGGCGTATCTGCTTCCAGCCCGCCAGAAGACTCCGCCCACTGCCTTACTGCAAGGCGCTCCCTTCTTACCGCAATTCGGAGACTCCCAAGATCCAAGAACTTGGGCTCCAGTCGCCACCCCTCCGCGAGTTCAGTGACCAGCGTCGCGATTGCCGACGTTCTGAGTTGCACTCCCTTGAATCTCAACCCTCCTGCGTGCTCTTGGCTCGTCCGCGTCTCAAGTGTGCGCAGCATCGCCGCCATTACGTCCAAGGCTATGACACGTTGAACGAACTTGTCTCGATCTACTGGCGAGAGCGTGGCGGATACAGCGTCAACCTGTTGCCGCCACACCTTGTCAGTTGCGACGTACGCCGACGTGAAATCGATCCTCCTGCGGTAAGACTCCGCCGCTGGATGGTCCCAGAGTTGCAGGCACTCTGGGTGCAGCATTCGAAGTAGAGTCGTCTTGCCAGAGCCTCGCGGCCCGACAACAACGCTGTGTTGGCGAACTGCAAGGTGCTCAAACTGCTCGTTTGGCACAAAGCTGCGGACGACTTCCGCTGCTCGGTAGTACCGAGCATTGATACCCTCGAAGAGGGACGGGCTCCGATGGTCCGCGAAGACGGAGTGAGCTGTCATCCAGTTCTTCCAAGCCGCAAGAGTCTGGGCGCCACTCCTGGCCGGCCATTGTCTGACTCCCACGCGACCCCGTGGTCAGCGCGCAGGATGTCAAGAATCGTACGTCGTTCGTCCGGTAAGAGAAAGCGAAAGGCTGGAAGCTGACTCTCAACGGTCTGCCAAGTGATTGACCCTTCCGAACGAGCAGGCACCAGTCTGGCGACGGTACGAGCGGCATCAGCCGGTACCGGCCGGAAACCAAAACCTCCTGTTGCCGGGAGCGCTTGGGTGCCTTCGCCCTTCCGCCACTCGCCCTCGTGTTGATCCCAGGTCCATGCTTCGTACCGCCCGCGGAGAACGTTGTCAGCATTCTCTAGATGTAAGACGTAGAACTGATTCGCCGTTCGACCCTGCAGCCGGAGGTGAAGATTGGCTGAGAAGGATCCGGCAGAGAAGATCAACGGCGCGGTCGGTGCACTGCTACCGTACTGCACGCAGGGCATATGGCGATGACCGTGGAGCACCAGCCAGTTCGGCTGTCCAAGATCCTGGAGAAGGCGTAGCAGCTGCTCGCCGTTGGAGATTACGCTTCGGTCTTCGGCCGGGAGGTCTATGTCCCTGGGATGGTGATGGCAAACCAATACATTGATTGGGGCGGTCCACCGAGTAAGGACCTTAGGTAGATCGTCGAAAAGCTGCTCCGGAAACAGGCCATGGTCGAGATGACGATCCCTCTCTGTTTGGTAGCCGTGTAGCGAGCAAGTGTTGACCAGGACCACGCGGAGCGTTGGCGGGCGCTCAAGGAGGCAATACCCATTGGACCAGTAGCTGGTCCAGGCCTGCTTGTCTGCGGTTGGAAACGGCGGGTCAAGGTACCGCAGCATTCGTAAAGGGGTTGTCTCAGATACCTTGAACCTAGAGTCAATGTCGTGGTTGCCTGCCGTGATCACGGGCTCGCCGACATCGAGTGCGCCCGCGAGCCTGTGCAGTTGAAGCCAGCCCAGGTTCATCGCCGTTGGATCTGCACAAGTGGTGAGATCGCCGCAACAGACCAGTGCGTCGGCCTTCACGCTACCTGTTCGCGCCAGCTGCAGCAATGCTTGGAATGGGTTCTGTTTCCGATCTCCCAAGGCCGTGTCGGTGGACAGGCGTGACGGGGGATCACCGAGCTTTCCTCCATTGACGACATGCTGGTAGTAGTACGGGCTATGAAAGTGAACGTCAGAGACCACTAGAAGGCGAATAGCCGGCACCTCTGGCAGCACGGCTGGTCCGGGCACTGATCTCTTCTTGTTCACTTTTGTGCGGCTAACCATCAATGCGCCATCGGTCGAAGGTCGGTGTAGTTCGAGGCCAGAATTTCATGCGTCTCGTGTGAGCGAGAGCCGCCTGCAATCCGTCGGCGAACTGGGAGGATGACGACACTCCAGTCTTCCAGCAACCGCAGGAGCTCGCGATCTGCCGAATAGGACAGCAGAACCTTGACCCCAACTTTCGTTAAGTACTCCAGTCGACTGTGAAGTCGACGTACGTCATTGGAGCTGAAGGCGCCGTAGCCATACTCCCCGTAGGTCTGACGCACGGCGCTTGTGTAAGGTGGATCTACATATACAAAGTCATCACGACGTGCCTGGCCCAGCGTGAGTTCAAAGTCGTCAGTCAGCAATTCAGCCCGGCGTAAGGCTACCGAGCAGCGGACAACCTCTGCTTCAACTAGCGGCCGACCAGCTCGCGTTCCACGAGGCACATTGAAACGATTGTGCCGGTCGGTCCGATAGACGCCGTTGAAGCAAAAGCGATTCAGATATACGAATCTGGCCGCTCGCTCGAGGTCGGGGAGCTTTTCTGGATTCAGATCACGTATCGCGTAGTAATCGGAGGCATCGTCTGGCAACCCCGACACCATCCGTATGACGAGTCGAGGATGTTTGGCAAGTACGCCATAGGCATGCATCAATTCAGAGTTGAAGTCAGCCAGTATTGCCTTGGCCGGATTGAGCGCGAAGAACAGGCACGCGGAACCCGCGAACGGCTCAATGTATCGACCGTACACCGGGGGAACGCAGCGACGCAGATGGTCGAGAATTCCCTTCTTGCTCCCGGCCCATCTAAAAATTGGACGACTCCACGGCGGCGATGCCGATTGCATGCCTAGGCCGGAAAGTCCTCCCGTTCGCATCACCTGAGTCGTCCCTGTGCTGGGCCGCTACCCGAAAAGGGAGCGTCGTTCCGCTTTGATTCTGCCCGAAGGCAATCGGCGCGCGCGCTGCGCCCCGGCCCGACCACCTAGGACGTTGAGTTAGGCCGCGCTCGTCCGCAAGCCAAACACCGCCGACGCGGCGGCGCGGAGGACACGGCGAAGTAGGAAGCCACGGATCATCCCCTCGTAGCGCGCCCCGGTGCAACTTGCGTCAAACTTCCCTCTCTATCGCTTGAGAGCCCGCTTCGACCGGGACGAAATCGACCGCCTGCTCGATGCTGTTCGCTGACCACGGCCTCGCACCCGATCGATCACTGCGCTCATATCGCAGACGTTCGTCCCGCCGACTCGACCGTCGCCAATGCGGTAGTTCCAGACGTTTCTCCAACCCCACGCGCCGCCGGCGTCGACTTCGGCGAGATGCCGCTGCGCATTCATCGCATACGCGCCCCGCTCGGCAGTGACCCCGAGCCGTCATCGACAACGAAGTCTTATCCCCTGAACAACGCGAATCGCGTCGGTTCGCCTACTTGCTCGCCGGCTGGCCCTCGAGCGCGATGCGCGCAATGAATCCCGATCGGGTTTCCCCCGTCGCACGCGCCAGTGCGTCCAAGCGGCGCAGCACCCGCCGCGGCAGACTGATGTTCACGCGCTCGAGGGTTTCGTCAAGAACTGCGGGATCCACACTGACGACAGCCCAGACCCAGCCCTTCCATTCCTTGTGTTTCTTGCGCAGCGCATCGACGCTCGACGGCGACGGGATGTCCTGGTCCGAATCGAGGGCGAGCTGGATCCACGCCGCGATGGCTTCTTCGGCGTTGACCATCGCCTCTTCCAGCGTGTCGCCCGCGGAAAAACACCCTGGCAGATCAGGCACGACGACACCGAACGCTTCAGTCGTGGTGGCTGGCTCGATCGCGACGGGATAACGCATGATGAACCTCTTCTCAAATACCGGCCTGCCGGCGAATCGCCCTGACGAGCCCCTTGCCGAGATCCTTCTTCGGATGAGGCACCACCACGACGCCCGGCAGATTTGGATGCGTGAAGACATGGTGCGAACCGTGGACTCGCGCCAACCGCCAACCCGCGCGCCTGAGCTCGCGTATCAGATCGGCGCTGGTCATGTGTGTATGATACACACGTACGCGACCCGACCCTAGGGCTGCAACGGTGCCTGCGCCGCGCCCGACGGCGCGCGCGCCTTGCGCCGAACGTGCCGTGCGAACCACTGCACCATGTCGTCGACGAGGGTGAACAGCACCGGAATCACGAGCAGGCTGAGAAAAGTGCTCGTGATCAGCCCGCCGATCACGACGATGGCCATCGGCGCGCGAAAACTCGGGTCCACGCCCAGGCCCAGGGCGATGGGCGTCATTCCCGCGCCCATCGCGATCGTCGTCATGACGATCGGGCGCGCGCGTTTGTGGCAGGCGTCGAGCAGTGCGTCCCAGCGGTTCATGCCGCGTTCGGCGCGCGCGACGATCACGTATTCGATGAGCAGGATCGAGTTTTTCGTCGCGATGCCCATCAGCATGATCAGGCCGATCATCGAGGGCATCGACAGGTATTGCTGGGTGATGAACAGGGCGAGGAAGGCGCCGGGGATGGCGAGCACGAGCGCGCCCAGGATCGTGACGGGCTGCACCCAGGCGTGGAAGAGCAGCACGAGAACGATGTAGATGCACGCCACGCCGGTCAGGATGGCGAGCAGGAAACTCTGCGCGAGGTCGGCCATCGCCTCGGCGTCGCCCACCTCGGTCTGGATCACTCCGGGCGGCAGCTTGGCCAGGCTCGGCAGCCTCTTCGCCTGCTCTGACACGCCGCCCAGCGGCTGGCCGTTCAGCTCGATCTCGAAGCTGACGTTGCGTGCCCGGTCGTAGCGGTCGATCTGCGCCGGGCCGCTCTCGATCGTCAGCGTCGCGACGTTGCCGAGCTGCACCGGACCTCGCGCTCCGGGCACCGGCAGCTTGGCGAGCAGTTCGAGGTCGGTGCGCGCTTGCGCGGGCAACTTCACGACCACGCTCACCTGGCGCTGGCTCAGATTGAGCTTGGGCAGCGCCTGGTCGTAGTCGCCCGCAGTGGCGATGCGCAGCGTTTCGGCGATCGCGGCCGAGGTCACGCCGAGGTCGGCGGCGCGCGCGAAATCGGGCCGCACGATCAGCTCGGGGCGCGTCAGGCTCGACGACGAAGTCACATTGCCGATGCCGGGAATCGTGCGCAGTTCGCGCTCGACCTTGGCCGCGTGTTCGCCGAGCACGCGGCCGTCTTCGCCGGCGAGCACGAGCACGTACTTCTCGCTCGACGCCCCGAAACCGACCTTGACGCGTGCGCCGGGAATCGCGACGAGGGCGTCGCGCAGCTGGGCTTCGACCTGCTGCTTGGTCACCCCGCCGCGTTCGCCGCGCGGCGTCATGTTGATCGTCAGCGACGCCCGGCGCACTTCGGCAACGCCGCCCATCATGAACGGGTCGGCCCCGGTGTTGCCGCCTCCCACCGCGGTGTAGACGAGCTTGACGTGGGGATGCCTCTGCACGATCTCGCGCGCCTGCTCGGCGACGCCGAAAGTCTGCTCGAAGGTGGCGCCAGGCGGCAGCGACAGGCTCACCTGGGTCTGGCTCAGATCGTCGGGCGGGATGAAGGCTCCCGGCACCTTGCCCAGCGCGACCGGCAGCAGCGAAACCACACAAAACACACCGGTCGCGACGAGCGTCCACGCGCGGTGTTTCAGGCACCACGCGACCCAGCGCATGTAGATCTTCAGCCAGCCGGGTTCGCGGTGTTCCTTCTTGGGCACCTTCAGCAGGTAGGCCGCCATCATCGGCGTCAACATGCGCGCGACGACGAGCGAGAAGAACACCGCGATTGCCGCGGTCCAGCCGAACTGCACGAAGAACTTGCCCGGCACTCCGGCCATGAAGGCAGTGGGCAGGAACACCGCGATCAGGGTGAAACTCGTCGCGATCACCGCGAGCCCGATCTCGTCGGCGGCTTCCATCGCCGCCTCGAAGGGCTTCTTGCCCATGCGCAGATGGCGCATGATGTTTTCGATCTCGACGATCGCGTCGTCGACGAGGATGCCGATCACGAGCGAGAGCGAGAGCAGCGTCACGACATTGATCGTGAATCCCATCAGATGCATCACGGCAAACGCCGGGATCACCGACAAAGGCAGCGCGGTCGCCGAGACCAGGGTGGCGCGCCAGTCGCGCAGGAACAGCCAGACGACAAGCACGGCGAGAATCGCTCCTTCGTAGAGCAGCAGCATCGAGCCGTCGTAGTTCTCCTGCACCGGATCGGCGTAGTTGAACGCCTCGGTGATGCTGATGTCGGGGCGTTCGGCCTTCACCTTCTCGAGCTGTGCGCGCACGGCGGTGGTGACCTCGATCTCGCCGGCGCCGCGCGAGCGCACGATCTCGAAACCGACGACAGGCTGACCGTTGAGCAAGGCGGTGCTGCGCCGCTCGGCGACGGTGTCGTACACGCGCGCCACCTGGTCCAGGCGGATGCGCCGGCCGTCGGCCAGGCTGATTTCGATGCGCCCGAGCTCCTGCGCGGTCTGCACCGTCGCGATCGTGCGCACCGATTGTTCGGCGCCGCCGACGACGGTGCGCCCCCCCGAGGCCTCTTGCTGGATCGCGCGCAACTGGCGCGAAATGTCGGCGGCGCTCGCGTTCAGCGCGAGCAGTTTCGCCGGATCGAGTTCGACGCGCACTTCGCGGCTCGCGCCGCCGACGCGCGCGACCGCGCCGACACCGCGCACCGAGAGCATGGTCTTGGTGATCTGGTTGTCGACGAACCACGACAGCGCTTCGTCGTCCATGCGGCTCGACGCCACCGTGAAGGTAAGGATGGGGGCGCCGGCGAGCTCCATTTTCGTGATCACCGGGTCGCGCAGGTCACCCGGCAGGTCCGAGCGTATGCGCTGCACCGCATCGCGCACGTCGTCGAGCGCTTCCTGGGTCGGTTTTTCCAGGCGGAATTCGGCCGACACCGTCGCCGTGCCGTCCTGCACCATGGTGTAGATGTGCTTCACGCCTCGCAGGGTCGCGATCGAGTTCTCGAGCCGGCGCGCCACCTCGGTCTCGAGCTGGGCGGGCGACGCACCCGGCAGGGTGGCGCTGACGATGATCGTGGGCAGGTCGATATCGGGGAAGTTCTGGATCTTCATCATCCGAAAGCTCATCAGCCCGATGATGCTGAGCATGATGAAAAGCAGGACCGACGGAACCGGAGTGCGGATCGACCAGGAGGAAACGTTGAACATCGAAGTTCTCCGCTTGCGCTTTACTTCGCTACAGCCTTCGCCACCGCGCCCGCCGCGGGCGCTTCGACCACGCGCACCAGGTCGCCGTCGCCGAGGAAGGCGCCGCCGCTGAGAACGACCCGCGCCGCGGCGTCCAGGCCGGAGGCGATCTCGATGCGCTCGCCGCTGCGTGCACCGAGCACCACCTTGGTCTGGATCACCTTCGAGTCGGGCCCGACGCGCAGCACGTAGCTGAAACCCTCGCGCAGCACGACTGCGCTCTGCGGCAGGGTCAGGCCCGGCGCGCTGCCGAGCTCGAATTCGCCGCGCGCAAACATGCCGGCCCTGGCCGAACCCGGCGCGCGCAGGTCGACGTAGACGATGCCATTGCGCGACTGCGCATCGACGGTGGGCGCGACCATTCGCACCACGCCCTTCACCGGCTCGCCGCCGGCGGGTGTCACCGTCGCCGTCAGGCCAGGCGCGAGCCTCGCGAGGTCGGATGCAGCGACCTCGGCGCGCCATTCGAGTCGCCCCTGACGGATCAGGCGAAACAGTTCGGACCCGGCAGGCATGACCGCACCGACGGTCGCACTGCGCGCCGAAATCACGCCGTGGTCCGGCGCCAGCACCTGGGTCTGCGCGAGCCGCACCTGCTGTGCGTTCAGCGCCGCGCGCTGCGCCTCGAGACGCGCCTGCGCGGTGCGTTCGGCGGTGAGAAACTGCGCGATCTGCTGGGCCGACAGCGCGCCGCTGGCCTGCAGGTCGCGCGCACGCTGCGCATTCGCGCTCGCCTCGGCGAGCGTCGCTTCGGCTTCGGCGACGGTGGCGCGAAGCTGCGCGAGTTCGGCGGCGAGGGTCTCGGAGGCGAAATTCGCGAGCACCTGGCCGCGCTTCACGACCTCGCCGACGTTCACCAGCACTTCGGACAGACGCAGCCCGTTGACCTCGGTGCCGATGCTCGCTTCCTGCCACGCGGCGATGTTGCCGTTCGCGCCGATGCGCTGCGTGATCTTGCCGAGCTGGGCCTGCGTCACGACGACCGACAGCGCCGGTTTGGCCGCGGCCGCAGCAGCTTGCGAGGCCGCCTTGCTCGCCTTGTCGGCGTCTGCCCGCACGGCCAGCGCGATCCCTCCCGCAGCGAGCAGGGCGAGAACGCCCGCGCCGAGCAGCCAGGTGTTGCGATGCAGGGCCATGAAACCTCCGTCAGTTCGTGCGGACCTGAACCGTCGACGCGGCGAGGTCGGTGTCGGACCAGGCGCCGCCGACAGCACGGTACAGGGAAAGCCACGCCGCGACCCGTTCGCGTTGCAGCTCGAGCAGCGCGCTGCGCGCGGCCAGCGCAGTGCGGCGCGCGTCTTCGAGTTCGAACAGACTCGCCAGGCCGCCCTGGAAGCGCGCTTCGGTCGCGCGGTAACTCGCTTCGAAACCTTGCGCCGCGTGGCGTGCGTCCTCGCCTCGCGCGGCGCTCGATTGCAGTGCGATCAGCGCGTCTTCGACTTCGCGCACCGCGCCGCGCAGCTTGCCGCGGTACGCGGCTGCGGCTGCGTCGAATCGCGCAGCCGCGGCGTCCACGTTCGCTGCGCGGCTGCCGGCGTCGAAGATCGGCAGCGTGACCGCCAGCGGCCCGAGGCTCCAGACGCTGCCGCTTTGCGAAAAACCGCCGCTCGACAGATGCGCGCCGCCGACGCTGCCCGAGAGCGTGATTCGCGGCAGGTGCTGC
>JBAQUQ010000458.1:0-2305 GCA_049297615.1 Burkholderiaceae bacterium | reverse complement strand
GCCCAGACCGGCGCCAAGGTGCTGTCGGAGGGTGTGCGCGCCCGCGGCGACCTCGCGACGCGCGTGCGCTCGGCCGAGGCGCAGGCCAAGCTGAACGCGCCGCTCGCCGCGCAGCAGCTCTACGGCGCCATCGGCGAGTCGCAGTCGGCGCTGGCCGGCGCGGCCAGCAAGTTCACGACAGACCTGCGCGAGAGCGCGGCGCTCGGGCGGCTGCAGCTCGCCGGCAGCTACGGCGGTTTCGTCAACAACGCCGGGCAGTTCGGGCTCAACCTGGCGACGGGCGTGCCGTTCAATGCGACGCAGGCGGTTTCCGGCATGCGCGCTGACCGCTTCGGCCAGGCGACGCAGACCACCAACAAGCGTGCCGGCTTCATGGATTACGCCGGCCCGCTGATCGGCGCCGGCGCCAGCATCGGCGGTGCGCTGCTGGGCAGCTCCGCTGAGTTCAAGGAGCTGCTGGCGCAGTACGGCGAGGCTGACGCCGACACCTTCCTGGACGCCGTCGTAGGCATGCCGGTGCACCGCTGGCGCTACAAGGGCGGCATCGGCTTCGACGCCGAGACCATGCACGTCGGCCCGATTGCCGAGGATTGGCAGAAGGCGACCGGCTACGGCTCCAGCCGGACGATCAGCGTGCTGGACGTGCTCGGCGTGCTGATGCTGAGCATCAAGGCGCTGCATGCGCGCGTCGCCGAGCTTGAGATGGATGCCGCCTGATGGCCATGCGCTTCGGCCAGACCGACGACATCATGCCTTGGACGCGCGATACCTTCGGCGCGCTTGCCGAGCCGCCCGATGTCGCGCCGACGCAGAGCATGGAGGCGGCGGCGCAGCCCGGCGTCGATCCGGCGGCGGCAACGGCAACCATCGGCGACATCCCCGCTGGCGCGCTGCCGGCAATGACCCCCGCCGCCGTCGGCGGCGGCCTCGAGCGCACGCAGACCCCGACCGCGCTGGCGGCGGCGAAGCGGCAGGAGACCATCGACAAGACCATCGGCACCTGGGAGGAGAACCCCGGCCGCCGGCTGGCCTTCGTGCTGCAAGCGGGGCTTGCCGGCTTCGTCGGGCAGAAGCCGGCCTATCTCGGCGCCATCGAACGGGCCGAGCGCCAGGAGCAGGTCGAGCTGCAGAAGGCGCTCACCGGCATCCAGGTGATCGAGCACGCGCAGAAGACCGCCGCCAAGCTGCCGGAGGACAAGCGCAAGGAATTCATCGCCAGCACCAAGAAGCAGTTCGCCGTGCTCGGCCCGGCCTTCGGCGAGCAGCTTGACACCGCACTCTCCGGCAAGGGCGCCACCTTGGAGCAGCTCAACGCGCTGACCGACGACCCGAAGTGGTACATGACGGTGGCCGGCGGCGACCTCAGCAAGGCGCTGGAGCTGGCGCAGAGCCCGGAGATCCGCAAGATCGCGTCCGACCGCGCCGACATGAAGAACGCCAAGACCATCGGCCCGAAGCTGCTCGACCTGCAGGAGAAGGCGATGGCGCTGGCCGGCCAGGAGCCCGGCTTCCAGAAGCTGATCGCCAGCTTTCCCAAGGGGCCGCAGGGCCAGACCTACATCCCGATCGGCATGCTTGATCAGTTCAATGACCTGCTGCCGGCGCAGCTGCGGCTCTCCGGCAGCGAGCTGAACACGCTGAAGCGCAACGACGAGATCGCCTTCGCCAGCGGCGTCATGCCGGCGAAAATGGAAATGAAGATCGCCGAGAATGCGCTGACCAGCCAGCCGGAGATCGTCAAGCTGCAGAACGCCTACAACGCAGCGATCAATTCCGGTGACGGCGCCACCGCGGCGCTGATCAAGCGCAAGATCCAGAAGGAGCTGCGCGACGATCCGAAGTCGCCGATCACGCTGACCGGCCCGGACGGCGAGTTGCGCACCCTGCCGCAGGACAGCGGCGAGGCGCAGCGCCTGATGCGGGACGGCTGGGTCCAGGCCAGCGAATGGAACTCGGCGCAGAAGCTCTACGTCGACACCAACAACGTCGGCTACATGGCGACGCCATTGCAGGTCCGCGAGCTGCAGCGCCAGGGCATCATCCTGCAGCCGGCCGAGCGCGGCCAGACCGTGACCACCGACGTCAACGGCGTGAAGACCACGATCAGCCAGGGCAACCTCAACCTCTCGGGCATGGGCATCCTCCCCCGCATCGGCGCGTCCAGCGCGCCGGGGCCGGTCATGCTCGGACCTCTTTCGCCAGCGGCTCCCGCCGGCGATGCCGGTGCTGCTGCGGCGCCCGGCGGCCCCTCCGGTGAAAGCGACGGCACCGGAGGGGCCACTCCCAAGCCCGGCCAGCGCACGGA
>JBAQUQ010000457.1:0-3215 GCA_049297615.1 Burkholderiaceae bacterium | reverse complement strand
CCGCGCAACTGCTGTTCGAGGCGCTGCGCGGCGGCGCTGCGATCAGCCCGGCGACGGCCGCCCTGCTGCGGCTCGAGCCGTTGAGCGGCGCGCGAATGCCCGATGTGCTTTGCTTTTCCGGCGGCGTGTCGGAATACGTCTACGGCCGCGAGCGTCAATCCTTCGGCGACCTCGGGCCGGCCCTGGCCGCAGCGATCCTGCGCCTCGTGCAGGCCTGGGGACCCCGCATCGCGGCGACCGAAGTCGGGCTGCGCGCGACCGTGATCGGCGCCTCGCAATACACGATTCAGGTCAGCGGCAGCACGATCTTCGTCGAACCGCAATCGACCCTGCCGCTGCGCAATGTCGCCGTCATCACGCCCGCGCTGGATTTGCAAGCGGAGTCGCTGCACGTCGAGACGATCGCCGCAGCGGTGCGCGCTGCGCTGCGCCGCATGGACCTGGACTCGGGCGAGCAGCCAGTCGCACTTTGCTACCGCTGGGCCGGTTCGGCCAGCCATGCGCGCCTGGACGCCTTCTGCCGCGGCCTGCTGGACGGACTGGGGGCTGTGCTGGGCCATCGACTGCCCCTGGTGCTGGTGGGCGATGGCGACATCGGCGGCCTGGTGGGCATCCACGCCCACAGCGAACTGGGCTTGCCCAACGCAATCGTCTCGATCGACGGCATCGTGCTGCAGGAGTTCGACTTCATCGACATCGGTGCCCTGCTCGACACCTCGGGCGCGGTGCCGGTAGTGATCAAGTCGCTGATCTTTCCGCCTTCGGCTGCGCTCGGGCGCGGCACGACGCAAAAGCTGGCGTGACGCGCCGTGGACAAGCCCCTCTGCCACGCATGGCAAGTCATGTTCCCGCCCTTGCAGCAGCACGCGCAGGGCTGGCTCGACGTCGGCGACGGCCACTCGATGTATTGGCAGGAGTGCGGCAACCCGCTCGGCACGCCGGCCCTGTTCATCCACGGCGGCCCGGGTGCGGGCTGCAAGAGCGATGACAGCCGCTGGTTCGACCCGGCGCGCTACCGCATCGTGCTCTTCGACCAGCGCGGCGCCGGCCGCTCGCGCCCAAGCGGGCGGCTCATGGCCAACACGACGCCCCATTTGCTGGCCGATATGGAAACGCTGCGCCGTCATTTGCACATCGAGCGCTGGGTGCTGTTCGGCGGCTCCTGGGGCGCGGCACTCGCCCTGGCCTATGCGCAGCGCCACCCGCGGCGCGTCCACGCCCTCATCCTGCGCGGCGTGTTCACGGCAAGCGCGGCGCAGTGCCGCTGGCTGTATGCGCCCGAAGGAGCAGGCGCGCGCCATAGCGCGGCCTGGCAGCGCTTCACATCGAGCCTCGGCCTGGGCCCGGGCACAAACCTGCTCGACGCCTTTGCCGCGCGATTGCACAGTGGCGACGCAGGCACCGAAGAACAGGCCGCGCGCGCCTGGTTGCAGTGGGAGCAGGACCTGATGGCCCTCGAGGCCGCAGCGCCTGCACCGGCGGCGCGCAGCCAGTTCGATGGCGAAGCGGCGCTGGCCGCGGCACGCATCGGCGTGCACTATGCGCGCCATGGCTTCTTTCTGCGCGACGCACCATGGCTCGACGCCGGCCTGCACGCCCTGCCCTGCGTCATCGTGCAAGGGGCGAATGACCTGGTCACGCCGCCGGCCACGGCGCTGGCCTTGCACCGCTCTTGGCCGGGCGCGCAGTTGCGCTATGTCGCAGCGGCGGGCCATGCCGGCAGCCATCCCGAGATGGCGCGCGAGTTGATTGCAGCGACCGATTCCTTCCAGGAAGCGATGCACCTGCGGCACATGGCCGGCGTACACCGGCGCCGCCGCGACACCCGGTGAAGAGCGGCCGGCCCTGCTCGACGTGCTCTGCCAGCCGCGTCGGTTAGACCAGCGACGCTGCAGCTTTCACGGTCCCGCGACCACTCACGACTTGCGCGTTTCGGCGTAGCTGAGTCTGCGCGCGAGGTGCAGCTTGAGGCGCTCGGCAGCGCCCGGCATGCCCTGCTTCACGGCCCGTTTCGCGCGGTGCACGTTGTCGCGCAGACGGTGCAGGGTGGCGCGATTCTTCTGTGCCTTGATGGCCATTCGAACTCCAGGAGTGATGCCTGAGAGTACACGAATGCAGCCCTGCGCGTCGAAACTGTGGCGCTCCTAGAATGCGCGAGCTGCGCCGGCCCGGCCTGCGCCTGATCGAGGACCGCGCTGCGATGGCACACACTGACAAATTCCTGCTCGCCGGCGTGATGGGTTGGCCCGTCATGCATTCGCGCTCGCCCCTGATCCACAACTACTGGTTCAGGAAGCACGCGCTGGCCGGCAGCTATGTACCGCTGGCGATCGAGCCGCGCGGCCTGGCAGCGGCGCTGCGCGCTTTGCCGGCGCTGGGTTTTGCCGGCTGCAATGTGACGATCCCGCACAAGCAGGAGGCGATGCGCATCGTCGACGACGTTCACGAATCAGCGCGTGCCATCGGCGCGATCAGCTGCGTCGTCGTGCGGCCCGACGGCAGCCTGGCCGGCAGCAATAACGACGCCTTCGGCTTCATCCGCAACCTGCGTCAGCAGCAGCCGCGCTGGCGCGCCGACTCCGGGCCGGTTGTCGTGCTGGGCGCCGGCGGCGGCTCGCGCGCCGTGTGCTACGGCCTGCTGCAGGAAGGCGTGCGTGAAATCCGCCTTGTCAACCGCGGGGCTGAGCGCGCGCGCGAAGTCGCCAAGTCCTTCGGCGCCGCAGTCAGGGCCTACCCTTGGGAGGAGCGCAACGATGTGCTCAACGGCGCGGCATTGGTGGTCAATACGACCAGCCAGGGAATGGTCGGCCAGGGCGTGCTCGACGTCTCCCTGGACCGGCTGCCCGCTGCCGCGATCGCCGCCGACATCGTCTACATCCCGCTCGCGACACCCTTCCTGGCGGCGGCACGCGCACGCGGCAATCCCACGGTCAGCGGACTGGGCATGCTGCTGCACCAGGGGCCGCTCGCCTGGAAAGCCTGGTTCGGCATCGAGCCCGAAGTGAGCGACGAGTTGCGCCTGCTGGTCGAGCAAAGCCTGTAGAGATTGCCTCCTGGTCCATGACCAGGAGGCGGCGGTCCGCCATCGGCCCAAGGCCGTCTGTCCGCATACAGTCCGCTGGCCAGCGTCATGGTGGCAGGGCGGCGGCGGTGCCCCCGTTCTCCGACCCACGCTCGCGGGGCACGGGCGCAGGCCCGATTCGCGGTGTCCTGGA
>JBAQUQ010000456.1:0-3468 GCA_049297615.1 Burkholderiaceae bacterium | reverse complement strand
AGCCTTCGCTCGTGAGCAGGGACTCGCCTCAGGCGCCCGGCCCGCAGTCCAGGCATCGCGCCCTCTACTGGTGATCGAGATCACCAAGGCCGTGCGCAAGCTCGGCTTGACGCAAGAAGAAGCGGCGTGCCGCATGGGCATCGCGCAGCCGAAGGTCTCCAGCATGATACGCGGCGACTTCTCGAACCTGTCAGAGCGCAAGCTTATGGATTGCTTGAATCGGCTCGGCTACGACATCGAGATCACGCTGCGGCCCAGCACCGAACTCGTTGGATTTGATGCTCGCCGTCGCCTGACCCGCTGGAGCCGTCACGCAGGTCGCGGTGTCTATGTTCAGCGCTCGACCGGCGCCGCGTTTCGCATCGGGCCAACTCGGCCCATCACGTTTTCATCTCGCGCTTGAGCTGCTCGATGAAGCGCCAGTCGGTGCCTTGCGCGAGCAGCTTCTGCGGATTCGACTTGATGAGCCCCGCTTCGTGCAGCCGCAGCGCGTAGAAACGCAAGCTGTCCGCGGAGTCGTACTCGCGCCAGCGTTTGTACGGAATTTCGCGCAGAGACTGCGCCGAATAGGCGTAGTCCTTGAGGAAGCCCCGATCGACCATGGTGCGCACGACGCGTTCGGGCTCGGCCACACACAGGTCCGTCGCTTTCAACAATGCGCGAAGAGCACGTTTCGTCGCGACCGGGTTCTTGGCGACGAAGTCCCGGTTGCCGAGCGCCATGCAGCAGAAGTACTGCGACCAGGGGCGATCGATCGAGGTGTCGACGAGCGACACGCCGATTTTCCGGTCTCGCATGATTTGCGGCTCAGGCGGGAAGCCGAGCATCGCATCGACCTTGCCCTCCGACAGCAGGCGCACACCTTCCCGGCTCTCGAGGAACGTCACGTCCTTGCGTGGGTCGAGCCCGACATGCGCGACCATCGCCGAGACGAAGGCACGACGGCCGAAACTGGAGACCGCGATGGTCTTGCCCTTGAGGTCGTGGACCGAGCGTAGCGTCTGCGTGCCGAACAATTCGTAGCAGCCGCCGTGGATGCCGCCAAGGGCCACCACCGGCTTGCCCGTATCGAGCCCAGGCAGGATGGCAAAGATGTCGCTGATCATCATGTCGATGCCGCCGGCTCCCAACGTACCTACGGGCCCCACGGTCGCGTATTGCTCCGGCGACAGTGGCACATAGCTGACTTCCTCGAATCCTTCGTCCCGCAGCAACTCTTCGGCGATCCACATCGGACTGATACACGCCACGTCGAAGGGGAGGCGCAGCAGCCTGATGCGTTTCGTTTCGGGTGGTGGCTCGCCGGCCGCCAGGGCCGGAAACGCGTCGGTGAGGCTGGCTGCCGTGGCCGCATGCAGGAGGTCGCGACGACTGGGATTCTGTCTGTGTGTCATGTCTTCATCTCCTTCTTGAGCTGCTCGATGAAACGCCAGTCGGTGCCCTTGGCGAGCAGCTTCTTCGGGTCGGATTTGACAAAGCCGAACTCGCGAAGCCGCAGGCCCCAGAAGCGCATCGTGTCCTCGGCCTCGTAGTCGCGCCACTTGGCATAACCGACGTCCTTGACCGCCTGCAGCACATGCTCGAAGTTCGGTGCCACGACACCGCGCTCGACCATCAGCCGGGCCGCGCGCTCGGGCTGGCTGACGCACAGATCGATGGCTTTGAGAACGGCTCGCAGCGCCCGCCGGGTGGCCACCGGATGCTTGCGAACGAACTCCCGGTTCGCGCCGGCCAGGCAGCAGAAGTACTGCGACCAGGGTTTGTCGATGAGCGTGTCGATCAGCACCTGGCCGACCTTCCTTGCCCGCAGCACCTGGGGCTCGGGAACGAAACCCATGAAGGCGTCGATCCTGCCCTGCTCGAACAGCCGCATCGATTCGCTGGTGTCATGGTTGATCCAGGTCACGTCCCTGTGCGGATCGAGGCCGACCGAGGCGATCATCGCGGCGACGAATGCCTGGCGGCTGCTCTTCTCCGGCGCGGCGATGGTCTTGCCCTTCAGCTCGCGCAGCGTGTGGATGGCGCGTTGCCCGAACAACTCCCAGCAGCCGGTGTGCATGCCGCCGAGAACGACGATCGGCGCACCGCGATCCAGGCCCTGCATGTAGTCGACGGGATCGGTCTGAATGAGGTCGATCTGGCCGGCGGCGCACGCCTTGACGGGTCCTTCGGCCAGGGGCACCACCTTGACATACTCGATCTCGGTGAAGCCCTCGGCCCTGAGCAGCGGCTCGGCCACATGCAGCGGCGCCAGACAGGCGATGGGCCGGTCCTCGATGCGGATGCGCGTCGTCTCCAGAGGCGGCTCGGCGGCAGCGTGCGCGGGCATCGTGGCGGCCAGGCCAGCGGCTCCTGTCGCGCGGATGAAGCGGCGCCGGGTCCATTCGGGGTGGTTCATGTCAAGCCCTCCAGTGTTGGACGCAGTCAATGCGCCACCAAAAGCCCTCAACTCCCGTTTCGAGTCGATCCAGAACCGCCAGTCGGTGCGCCGCGCGATGTGCTGCTGCGGCATCGTTGCGAGCATGGCGGTGTCGCGCTGGCCGTGCGCCCGGAGCCGGTCCGGGAGGTATCGAGCGGTTCGGCGCCGATGACGAAGGACTTGTCGGCGTCGAGCGGGTCGCCGCGCCGGTGGGCATCTACGCCCTGGCTGAACAGCGTCATCGCCAGCGCCAGCAGGGCGCAAAGGCTCGCCACGATGAGCCAGCTCGAACGCCGCGCCACTGCTGCCAGCAGCCTCAGGGAATGGCGTGTCGAAGCACTCATGATGCCTCCTCGATCCGGCCGAGTTGGCCGTTTACCGGCCCTGCCCCCAGTGCCAAGCATAGACCTCAGCCGCCGCTTGCGCCAGCGCTAAAACGCTGGCGGGCGGCGGCTGAGGCACATCAGGCGCCCGGCCCGCAGTCCAGGCAACGCTCCACCGGCACCGGGCCCATGCGCAATGCGCGCTGCAACTGGCGCAGCGCGGTGCGCACGCCTTCTTCGACCACCGGGTGGTAGTACGGGCTGTCGAGCATTTGCTGGACCGTATCGCCGCGCTGCACCGACCAGGCGAGCAGATGGCCGATGTGCTCGGCCGCCGGGCCGATCATCTCGGCGCCGAGGAAGCGGCCGCTGTGCCGTTCGGCGTAGACGCGCAGCATGCCCTGGTTTTTCAGCATGACGCGGCTGCGGCCCTGGTCGTCAAAGGATGCTTCGCCAAGCTCGAACGCCGTGCCGGCGGCAAGCAGGGCAGCATGGCTCTGGCCGGCAAGCATGATCTGCGGGTCGGTGAACACCACCGCCAGCGGCGCGCGGCGCGGGCGCACGCGCACGTCGGGGAAACGCCCGGCGTTGTCGCCGGCGATGCGGCCTTCGTCGGCGGCTTCGTGCAGCAGCGCGAATTCGTCATTGGCGTCGCCGGCGATGAACACCGAGCCGGCGCCGATCTGCCCGGTGCGGCGGTCGAAGCGCGGCACGCCGTCCTCGCCC
>JBAQUQ010000455.1:0-12324 GCA_049297615.1 Burkholderiaceae bacterium | reverse complement strand
GCCGTCAAGCGCGCGCGCCAGTCCGAGGCGCCGCGCGCGGTGCGACCCGCAAGGCGATTTTCGAGGAACTCGCTGCTGGCCTCACGGCGCGACGTGCAGGATGCATTCGTCGCCGCGGCGATCGTCGGGCGCTGCCGCGCCTTCGAGCCGCACGAGGTCGGGTAGGCAGGGGCCTTCATCCACACTGCCGCCGCCAACCGGCACTTTCGAATGTCGGCGCGCGAAGCTCACCCGGCGCAGCAAGACAGTTGCGCCACGTCCTGGGTGAAGGTCTGGGCCGCGAGTTTCAAGCCCTCCACCATCGTCAGGTAGGGAAACAACTGATGGGCCAGATCGTCGACGGTCATCTTGTTGCGAATCGCCAGCACCGCGGTCTGGATCAGTTCGCCCGCCTCTGGCGCGACCGCCTGGACCCCGATCACCTGCCGGCTGCCGACTTCGATGACGAGTTTGATGAAGCCGCGAGTGTCGAAGTTGGCCAGCGCGCGCGGCACCTTGTCGAGCGTGAGCAGGCGGCTGTCGGTCTCGATGCCGGCGTGATGCGCTTGCGCTTCGCCATAGCCCACGGTGGCGACCTGCGGATCGGTGAACACCACCGCCGGCATGGCGCTGAGGTCAAGGGTCGCATCGCCGCCCGTCATGTTGATCGCCGCACGCGTGCCGGCCGCCGCCGCCACATAGACGAATTGCGGCTGGTCGGTGCAGTCGCCGGCGGCGAAGATGTTCGGGCTGACCGTGCGCATGCCTTGGTCGACGACGATGGCGCCCTGCGCATTGACGGCGATGCCCGCGGCCTCAAGGGCGAGGCCACGCGTATTGGGCGTCCTGCCGGTGGCTACCAGCAGCCTGTCGGCACGCACATCGCCTTGCCCCGTGGTGAGCACGAATTCGCCTTTCGCATGGACCACATTGCTGGCCTGCTCATGCTCACGCACTTCGATGCCTTCGGCGCGAAACGCCGCAGCGATTGCCTTGCCGATGGCCGGGTCTTCGCGCGATAAAAGCGTGCTGCGCGCCAGGATCGTGACCTTGCTGCCCAGCCGCGCGAACGCCTGCGCCAGTTCGAGTGCCACCACCGATGAGCCGATCACCGCCAGGCGAGCCGGAATCGTCTCGCTGACCAGCGCCTCGGTGGAGGTCCAGTATGGCGTGTCGTTCAGACCGGGGATGGGCGGAACGCCCGCGCTGGCACCGGTGGCGACAAGGCAGCGGTCGAACATCACTACGCGCTGCGCGCCTTCAACCGACTTCACCACAAGGCGCCGCCTGTCCTTGAATCGGGCCTCACCTCGCAGCACGCTGATCGCAGGGTTGCCGTCCAGGATATCTTCGTACCTGGCTTGCCGCAGTTCATCGACCCGCGCCTGCTGTTGGGCCAGCAGCTTGCTTCGTTGGATGACTGGTGGGGTCGCCGAAATCGCGCCATCGAACGGACTCGACCGGCGCAGGTGGGCGATGTGTGCGGCGCGGATCATGATCTTCGATGGCACGCAACCGATGTTCACGCAGGTGCCGCCGACGGTGCCGCGCTCGATGAGCGTCACCCGTGCGCCCAGCTCGGCAGCCTTCAGTGCGGCTGCCATGGCGGCGGCGCCGCTGCCGATGACGGCAATGTGCAAGCCACCCGCGGGGCCAGCGGCTGCAGCCGACTGGCCCGATCCACGTGCGGCCGCATTTCCATCGAAGGCAGCCTCTCCCGTGACTGCCGGCGCACAGCAAGTGTCGGCCTTGCCTTTTCGCATGACTGTGTGTTCCTCAAGCCGTCATGGCGCAAGCGCGGGCAGCAGTACGACGTGGTGCCGATCGCGCCGAACTCGATCAGCGTCTTCGGATCGATCCCTCGTCTTCACTTCTGTACCGAGGAGGGATAGCCCGCGTTCCCGGTGGCCTCGGTCAGCTTCCGGATGCTGGCCCTGGCATCGTCAAAGGTGACTGTCGCCGCGCGTTTGTCGAAATTCACCTCGGCTTTGCTGACGCCTTCCACATTCGTCAGTGCCCTCTTCACGGTGATCGGACAAACGGGGCAATCCATGGTCGGCACCGATAAGGTGACGGTCTGGAGCGCAGCCCAGGACGGCATGGCGATAACGATGACCGAGGCCAGAGCAAGCTGCAGCTTTTTCATGATCGATTCCTTTCAGTAAAACCATGGGGCGATGTACGGGAACGCCAGCCCCAACAACACGAGGGCGGCGATCGCCCAGAAGATCAGCTTGTAGGTGGTGCGCACTTGCGCAACCGCACAGACTTCGCCTGGCTTGCAGTCCTCAGGCGGGCGAAATATCCGCCGTCCGGCGAAGACCAAGGCGAGCACAGCCAGGCCGATGAAGATGGGGCGGTAAGGTTCGAGCGCAGTCAGGTTGGCGATCCATGCCCCGCTGATGCCCACCGAAAGCAACACCAGAGGACCCAGACAGCACGCCGAGGCCAGGATGGCGGCCACGCCCCCTGCAACCAAGGGTCCGCTGCCGTCGCGCACTTTGATCATGTCGGCTTCCTTTGAGAACCAGCCCGTTTCGATGCGGTAAGCTTAGTTCCGTACATTGGTACGGAGTCAAGCGGCATGGACAATGACCCTGGAAACCTCACGATCGGCGCGGTGGCAGCCGCCGCTGCGGTGGGCATCGAGACCATTCGCTTCTATCAACGCAAGGGCCTGCTCGAAGAACCCGACCGGCCGCCGGGTGGCATCCGGCGCTACCGCAGGCGCGATGTCGCCCGGGTCAGTTTCATCAAGTCCGCACAGCGGCTTGGATTCAGCTTGGACGAGGTCATGGGCCTGCTCGTCCTCGAAGACGGCACACACTGCGACGACGCACGCACGCTCGCCGAAGTCAAGCTCGCTGCCGTCAAGGACAAGCTGGCCGGCTTGCGCCGCATCGAGCGTGCGCTGCGGACATTGATCGACGAATGCAATGAAAGCAAGGGCGACGTTTGTTGCCCGATGATCAAGGCGCTTCAGACGACGAAGGCGCACTGAGAGGGAGCGACTGCGCGCACGAAAGGCTTCAGGTGCGCTAGCCGCCGTCCCTGCAATCCGCGTTGCGCGGCAGCCCCTGGACCATCACCGGCAGCGTCAGCACCAACAGCGCTTTGGTCATGCGTACGCGGTCATGGGACTGCATGGCATGCATCACCGGCGCGATGTGATCGACTCCCGAAACCTTGACGAAATTCATGCCCGGCAGGACGGCGGCTTCGGTGGGCACCAGCCCGTCGCTGCGGATCCCCCGGCGCCACATCATTTCACGCGGGATCTCGAGCAGTGTGCGGATTCGCGCGGTGCCGTCGACGGTGCTGGCGAAGCCAAGGGTCGGCACCGCGCGCAACACGTCGTTGATCGCGACGAGATTCTTTTCGTAGTAAGCGCGCGATAGTTGCGTGGTCAGGCCCAGTGCGGCTTCTTTGGAGCCGCCAATGATGCTCAGGATCGCGGTCGTTACAAGCGGATCGAGCAGGGTGCCGTCGAGCAGCATGTCGGCCACTGGTGAACCTAGAAACGCGCCCTGCAGCGACACCCAGGCTTTGACTTTGTCGCGCAGCGACGGCGCAGCGCGCAGGGCTTCCATCGCATCCACCGAGCCCTTGCTGTGGGTGATCAGAATCACCGGCCGCTTCGAATCGCGGATCGCTGCGGCGATGATCGGCGCGTTGACGGTGCTACTGTGCCCGGCATGGACCGCGACCTTTTCGTGGTCGACCCCGATCGAATCGAGCCACTGCAACTGATCGGCGAAATAGCTCGGGTGCAGACTGCCGAAGTATCCGGGGACCAGCAGCACCTTGTAGCGGCGCAATGCATTGACATGCGCAGCGCCGAAAGTGCAGTCGTTGGCATACGCCGCCAGATACTGGGGTGTCAGGTCGACACCGTCCGCCGCACGCGCGGCGCGCGCCGGCAGCACGCTCGACAGCGCGACCAACAGCACTGCCATCCATCGTCGGCTGTAGGACATGATTTGTTGTATCACACGCGCTGTTCGTGGCGGCCGGGCGGCGCCGCGAAGCTGCACCAGAATGTGTTCGCTGCCTTGCCAGTGAGTGTCAAAGCGTGTGACGTGCCGTCCTGCGCAGGCTATCCGCGCACTGGCAATGCATCGATGCTGAACACCGGACCATGGATGGCTGATGGTTATGCTCAGCCCCCCAGTTCGCGCAGCCCGACGCCCGTCAGGTTCTCGGCGAGGAAGTCGATCAGGCTGCGCACCGCCGGAACCAGCGCGCGTCGTGCCGGGAACACCGCATGCGCAATGCCTGGCGGTGGTGCCCAGCCGGGCAGCACCTCAGCCAGGCGGCCGGCGCGCAGGTCGGCCCTGCACAGGTAGTCGGGCAGCAACGTCGCACCGATGCCGGCCACCGCAGCGAACAACAGCGTCAGCAGGTCGTCGGCCACGAAGCGCGGCTCGTGCGTGTGCACGAAAGTCTGGTCGTTGGGGCCGACCAGCCGCCAGCTGCTGCGGCCGTCGCTGACTGCCATGGCGACCGTGTCCAGCCGTGACAGATCGGCCGGCGAGCGCACCGGCCCTTGCCGCGCCAGCAACGCTGCCTGCGCGACCAGCACCGTTCGACTGGTGCCGAAGGTTTTTGCCACCAGCGTCGTGCTGTCCTCGATGACGGGCCGCACCCGCAGTGCGAGGTCGACACCGTCATCGACCGGATCGACCGGCCGGTTGACGACCAGCATCTGCACCCTAACGCGCGGAAAGCGCGCCAGATACACCGGCAGCAGGGCGCCCAGCGTGCCATGCGCCAAGGTCACCGGGCAACTCAGACGCACCATGCCGCGAGGCTCGCTTTGCTGTCTGGCCACAACATCGAACGCGGCCTGTGCGGCCTCGCGCATTTCGGAGCAATGGCGCAGGAACTGCTCGCCCACCGGCGTCAGCGACAGCTTGCGGGTGCTGCGCTGCAACAGCTGTGCACCGAGCTGCTCCTCGAGCCGGGCCACGCGGCGTGACAAGCGCGACTTTGGTATGCCGGACGCGCGGCCGGCGGCTGCGAAGCCGCCGTGCTCGACCACGTTGGCGAACAACACCATGTCATTGAGGTCTTGCATCGAAAAGTCGTCCTATTTTTGGAACGCAATGAGTCATTCTTGCTTACTTATCAAGGACTAGATACAAAACTATGATCATTCCAAGCCGACCGATTCCGGCACCGGCATTCATTGAAAGCGACACCATGAAACTGCTACACGTCGATTCCAGCATCCTTGGGGGCCAATCCGTCTCGCGCCAACTGAGCAGCGAAATCGTCGCCGAATGGCTGCGCAGCCACCCCGGCACCGCGGTCGAGCACCTGGATCTGGCGCGGCAGGCGCCCAGCCACCTGAGCGCCGACGCGCTCGGCATCAAGTTCGGCCTGCAAGCCGAGCCGACCGACGCGCAGCGCTTCGAAAACGAGGTCTCCGAACGGCTGGTGCGGCAGTTCCTGGCCGCCGACGTGGTTGTCGTTGGCGCGCCGCTGTACAACTTCGCCATCCCCACGCAACTCAAGGCGTGGATCGACCGGCTGGCGCAGGCCGGGCGCACCTTCAAGTACACCGACAAGGGCCCCGTCGGGCTGGCCGGCGGCAAGACCGTCATCGTCGCGTCGTCGCGCGGCGGCATCTATTCGACCAGCGCCGCAGGTCAGGCGATGGAACACCAGGAGAGCTATCTGAAGGTGGTCTTCGGATTCTTCGGCATCAGCGATGTGCGCATCGTTCGCGCCGAAGGTGTGGCCATGGGCGACGCGCCCAAGGCAGCCGCGATGAGCGCCGCACGTGTCACCGTCCGCACGCTGGGTAGCGAGGCGGCCAACGAAGAGGCCTTGGCCGCTTGAAACTGCCACTGCCCACCGTGCCCAGGCAGACCCTGGAGGACTGATGGGCAGCACCACCATGGGTTTGGCTCACCCCCGCCATCGCGGGGGCGCAGCCGCGAGCTGCGCATAGCCGATGGTCGCGTTCGCCAGGTCGATAAGGATCAGCTGTGCCGGCGCGGAGTCGGGAGGCGAAAGCGGGCTGACGCGAGCAGGGTCTTGCAGGGCAGGGTAGCGTCGAGTCCATTCGATTGCAGGAGCCCGCATGCCGCCTCGCCTGACCTCGCAGGACTTCGACCAGGACCTGCTCATCCTCTTCGACGCGTACGTGCACGGCGACGTCGACCGGCGCGGGTTTCTGGAGAAAGCGCAGCGTTTCGCCAAGGCCGGCGTCACGGCGGCCGGCCTGCTGGCGGCGCTGAGCCCCGACTTCGCCGCCGGCCAGCAGGTGCGCGCCGACGATGCGCGCCTGAAGGGGGAACGGGTCACCGTGCCGTCGGGCTCGGGATCCGGCGGCATGAACGGCGTGCTCGTGCGGCCATCATCGGCGGGAACGAAGGCACTGCCGGCGGTGCTGGTGATCCACGAAAACCGCGGGCTCAATCCGCACATCGAAGACATCGCGCGGCGCCTGGCGCTCGACGGCTTCATGGCGTTCGCGCCGGACGCGCTCACGCCGCTGGGCGGCTACCCGGGCGACGAAGACAAGGCGCGCGCCGCGTTTGCCAGGCTCGACCAGACAAGGACGCGCGAAGACTTCCTGGCCGCGCTGAGCTGGCTGCGCGGCCGCAGCGACGGCAACGGCAAGCTCGGCGCGGTGGGCTTCTGCTATGGCGGGGGCATCGTGCACTGGCTCGCCACGCGGCTGCCCGATCTGAACGCCGCCGTGCCGTTCTACGGCAACAGCCCGGCGCCGGACCAGGCCGCGATGGTGAAGGCGCCGCTGCTGGTGCACCTGGCGGGCGTGGACGAGCGCATCAACGCGGCGTGGCCCGCCTACGACGCGGCGTTGAAGGCGGCCGGCGCGCGCTTCGAGATGCACCAGTACCCGGGCACGCAGCACGGCTTCAATAACGACACCACGCCGCGCTACGACGCCGCCGCCGCGCGGCTGGCGTGGGAGCGCACGGTTTCGTTCTTCAAGCGCCACCTGGCGTGACGAGGCTCGAGCGGTGGCGCGAAGCGACCCGCACAGGTCAGACCTCGAGCGCAGTCTCTATGCGCGCGCGTCGGTCTCGGTCTGGGGCTCGGCCGGCGAATCGACGAGCAACCGGTAGCCGATGCCCGCCTCCGTGATGAGGAAGCGTGGACTCGAGGGATCCTGTTCGAGTCGTTGGCGCAGCTGCCGGACGTAGATCCTCAGGTAGTGTCCCTGCTCCGCATGTGCGGGACCCCAGACCTCGCGCAGCAACTGGCGCGACGTCACGACGCGCCCGGCATGCCGTGCCAGCACTTCCAGGAGGCGCCACTGCGTCGCGGTCAGCCTGACCCGCTCGCCGCCAAGCGTCACCGTCTTGGCCGTCAGATCGATGACCACCGGCCCGAGCACGAGTGAGGTCTGGCCAGTCTGACCGGTTTGCGCGGCATGTCGCAGTGCCACCCGCAACCGGGCGTGCAGTTCGGCCACACCGAAGGGCTTGGAGACGTAGTCGTCCGCGCCGGCGTCCAGCGCGTCGACCTTTTGCGCCTCCATGGATCGCGCCGACAAGACGATCACCGGACGTTGTGTCCAGCTTCGCAGGCGCCTGATCAGCGCCGTGCCGTCCCCGTCGGGCAGGCCGAGGTCGACCAGAAAGAGGTCGATGCGCCGATTGCCTGCCAGTGTTTCGCCCTCGCGGGCCGTGGCCGCCTCATGCACGACATAACCCTCGGCTTCGAGCGTCGTGCGCAGCAACTGGCGGATCGGCGCCTCGTCCTCGACGACGAGGATCTGAGCCGCCACCCTGGGTGGGCTCACTCGGCTTCCTTGAGGCGCATGGACGAATCGTCCGGCTGCGGCAGCGTCATTTCGAAGCGGGCCCCGCGCGAGTTCGTCGCGACGATCGTGCCCCCATGCAGCTCGGCCACGACCGCGCAGATCGCCAGCCCCAGGCCCGTTCCGCGCGAGTCGGGTTCCTGCCACCCGCGGAAGAATTTCTTGAACACATCGCGCTCCTGGCCGGCGGGGATGCCCGGACCTTCGTCGTGAACCACCAGGCTCCACGCGCCTACCCCGACGTTCACGCTGATCGCGATCGCCGCGCCGGCCGGTGTGTGCCGCACCGCGTTGTCGAGCATGTTGACCAGTGCCTGGCCCAGCAAGCGCGGATCGCACCAGACCACGGCCTCGTGGTCCACGTCGACGGCGAGGCGATGTCCGTCCAATCGCCCGCCGAGTGCGGCGCGCGCCTCGTCGACCAGTTCGTCCGCCGGACACCACTCCGGGTTGGGACGAACCGCGCCTTCCTCCATCCGGGTCAGGTCGAGCAGGTCACTGGTCAGCGCATGCATACGCTGCGCTTCGAGCAAGACAGCGCGCAGCAACGCATCGCGATGCTCCGCATCGATCGCGTGTCCCTGCTCCAGCAGGCTGGTCGCCGAACCGACGATCGTGGTCAGCGGGGTCCTGAAATCGTGGGAAATCCCGGCCAGCAAGGTGCTGCGCAGGCGTTCGCTTTCCGCCTCCACGGCGGCACGCGCACTGCGTCGCTCGAAGACGGCCCTTTCGAGGGCGACCGCCGCCTGGTTGACGAAGGCCTTGAGCAGATGTTGATCCTCAGCATTGTCATATGCGGCATGCGCGCGCTCGACCGCCAGGGCGCCCAGCGCGCCGTCGGCCGCCAGCAGGGGGATGTAGCGCCTTCGAGCTCGAGGATGCACAGCGGTGCCGGCACCGGTTTCGCGCTGTTCGCGCAGGGCTCTTTCAGCGACATGGCGTTCGTCGGCGCTGGCCTGGCTCGTCTCGGGCAGACACCCGTCTTCATCGACAAGCATCAGTTGTGAGTTGATGCCGAACGCCTGCTTGACCGCCGCCTCCAGCGCCGCGGCGACTGCTTCGCTGGCGCGCGCCTGGGCCAGTTGCAGCGTCAACTTGTTCAGCGCTTGCGCCCGACGCGCACTGGATTGCGCGGTCAATGCTTCCTGGCGCGAACTCGCTGCCAACTGGCTGATGATCAGGCCCACGATCAAGGTCACCGCGAAGGTGAAGAAATACTGCGGATCGGTCGGCTTGAGCGACCAGCGCGGCGCGACAAAGAGCAGGTCGAACAGGACGATGCTGCCCACAACAGCGAACAGCGCAGCGGCCCGGCCTTTGTGCAGGGCCACGTAGACCACGCCGGCCATGTAGACCGTGATCAGGTTGGCCGGCTCGAAGTAGCGTTCGATGGTCGCGCTGGCCAGGGTGCAGATGAGCAGCACGCCGCTGGCGGTCAGCCAGCCGCGAGTCCAGCGGCGCGCGCAGGAACGCATCGCTGCAGCGCTGACCAGCAATTCAGGAAGGGCCATTGCCTTGGATCGCGGCGGGCGAGCTTGTCCGCGCAGGATGATTGATTCTTGCACCTCGGCGATCCCGTCATTGGCCGGCTTCGATCGATGGTCGTTCACGAACCATCGGGTCGACGCCTTCGATTTCTCGCTGAAGTTTCTGGCAAGGGCCAGAAGATCAGCTGCAATCGCGCGAGCAGTGTACGTGCCGCACTCGCGCGCCTCGCGTCGCGAAACAAGGGTTGGGAAAACCGATACGCCGTTTTTACGGGCTGAATTGTCCAATCGAAAAGGGGCCGATGGTGCGCTCCGAATTCTTTTGCGACCTGAGGGAGCACATGATCCAGCGAATCATCTACGCGATCGACCAGCTGAGCAAGACGGTCGGCCACGCCTTCTCCTGGTGCGCGCTCATCCTCACTTTGGGCACCTGCTATGAGGTCTTCGTTCGCTACGCCCTGAACGATCCGACCAGCTGGGCGTTCGACCTGAGCTATCTGATGTACGGCGCGGCATTCTTCATGACCGGCGCCTACACGCTGTCGCGCGGCGGGCACGTGCGTGCCGACATGTTCTACCGGCTCTGGTCCCAACGCACCCAGGCGGGTGTCGAGTTGACGCTCTATGTGCTGTTCTTCTTTCCCGGAATCCTCGCGCTTCTGATCGCCGGCTGGGGTTACGGCAGCGGGGCCATGCGGATCAACGAGGTCAGCGTCAACAGCCCGGCAGGTATGCCGATCTGGCCGTTGAAAATGATGATTCCAGTGGGCGGGGCGCTGATGGTGCTGCAGGGCGTGGCCGAAGTCCTGCGTTGCGTGCTGTGCCTGCGCGAGGGTCAGTGGCCGGCGCGCCTGCACGATGTCGAAGAACTCGAGAACCAGCTCCTGGCAGCGGCAGCGCAAAAGCTGGCAACCCAGAAGGTGGCTTCATGAGCGACCCCGCAGTTGCCCTGACGATGCTGGGCATCCTGGTCTTCGTGATCATGATCGGGTTTCCGGTGGCCTTCACCATGATGGCGCTGGGCGTCGCATTCGGCTACTACGCCTACTTCCAGCCGGCCCAGGCGTTCTTCGACAACCGGGTCTTCTACCTCCTGACCCAGAACACGTTCTCGGTCCTCAACAACGATGCCCTGGTGTCGATCCCCCTGTTCCTGCTGATGGGCTACCTCGTCGAGCGCGCCAACATCCTGGACAACCTGTTCAGGAGCCTGCAGCTCGCGCTCAGGGGCATACCGGCGTCGCTGGCGGTGGCCACGCTGGCCACCTGCGCGCTGTTCGCGACGGCGACGGGCATCGTCGGGGCGGTCGTCACCCTGATGGGGATGCTCGCGTTCCCGCAGATGATCAAAGCCGGCTACGACTCCCGTCTGGCCGCCGGCGTCGTCTGTGCCGGCGGCTGCCTCGGGATCCTGATACCGCCCTCGATCATGCTCATCGTCTACGGTGCGATCGCGAGCATTTCCGTGGTCAAGCTGTACGCCGCAGCGATGATCCCCGGCTTCCTGCTCGCCGGGATGTACATCGTTTATGTCGTGGGCGTGGGGATCTTCAAGCCGCATCTGGCGCCGCCCTTGCCCAAGGACGAGGGCAGGGTCGGCATGGGCGAAGTGCTGATCATGCTGGCGAAGTCGTTCTTCCCGCTGGCGATACTGATCCTGTCGGTTCTGGGCGCGATCATCTCCGGGCTCGCGACACCGACAGAGGCAGCCGCGGTCGGGGCGTTCGGCGCGGCCGTCCTGGCGGCGGCGTATCGTTCGCTCACCTGGCAGGCGCTGCGCGAGTCCATGGTCCTGACCGCGCGCACTTCGGCGATGGTGTGCTGGCTGTTCGTGGGCTCGGCGACCTTCGCAGCGGTCTTCGCTTACCTGGGAGGCAAGGTGATCGTCCAGGAATTCGTGTTGGGCTTGGACCTCAACCCGCTCACCTTCCTGTTGCTGTCGCAGGCGATCATCTTCGTGCTCGGCTGGCCGCTCGAATGGACCGAGATCATCATCATCTTCGTACCGATCTTTCTGCCGATGCTGCCGCACTTCGGTATCGATCCGATGGTGTTCGGCATCCTGGTGGCGATCAACCTGCAAACCGCTTTCCTGTCGCCTCCGATGGCGATGGCCGCCTATTACCTCAAGGGCGTCAGTCCGCCCTCGGTCCTGATCACGCAGATTTTCAGCGGCTGCATGCCCTTCGTCTATATCGTGCTGGTCACCATGGTGATCATGTACGTGTTTCCGCAGACCACGCTGTGGTTGCCCAACACCCTCTACGGCCCTTGACCCATGATGACGCGAAGGCCGGCGTGCGCAGGCTGAACGTCGGCTGCGCGAGCGAAGACTCAGGAGAAACTGACCATGCCCATCAAGATTCTTGCCGCGTCCGTCGCCATTGCGCTGATGCTGGCTTATCTTGCCCCCTTGGTGTTCAAGATGAAAGACGTCGCTTTGACGAGCGTCATCGTGATCGGCTTCGTCGTCATGCTCGTCGATCTCTGGCACTCGCTGCGCAATCAGGAGGACTGAGGGCTGCGCCGCGCAATCTCTTCCGGCGCCAGCCGCTCGACGTTGCTGTCGTCCAGCTTCCACATTGGCGCTCCAGCTCAGCGGGGACTGCAGCGTGGTGCGCGCGGCTGGCCCTCGCAGGGCATCACCACTGCCGGCTGAAGGCCCGCAGCAAGTCCAGCCGCGTCACGATGCCGACCAGGCGGCCGTCCTCGAGGACCGGGAAGCGCCGGAACGGGCTCGCCAGGAAGCGTTCGGCGGCGCTGACGATGTCCAGCCCGATGTCCATCGTCTGCACCGCCCCGCACATGTAGTCGGCCACCACGCCGCCCCAGCCCTGGTAGTAGCTGGCATGCAGCGCGGCCTTGAAGCAGTCTTTGGCGGTGATGATGCCCACCAGACGGCCGGCTTCGTCGACCACCGGTGCGCCCGAGATATTGCGCGCGAGCAGGCGCGCGACGGCGTGGTTGATCTCCAGGTTGAGCGCGAAGGTCATCGGATCGCGGGCCATGCAGGCCGCGATCGTCACCACGGGTCGGTTCATGGCGCCGCCTCCCGCC
>JBAQUQ010000454.1:0-36981 GCA_049297615.1 Burkholderiaceae bacterium | reverse complement strand
TCCAGGACAAGCTGCTCAACAGCGGCGCCAGAGAGGTGCCCTCCACGCGCTTGGGCGAACTGGTAATGCGCGAGCTCAAGCGCATCGACAAAGTCGCCTACGTGCGCTTCGCGTCGGTGTACCGCAGTTTCGAGGACGTCGACGAATTCCGCCAGCTGATCCGCGACATTTGAGTCCGACGACGGGCGTCGGACCCTCGCCACGCCGTATCCCCTGAAAGGGGGGGCGGTCAGGGGCCCCTTCAGAGGGGCCTGCGTTTCCCACCTCTTGGGGACGCGCCGGCGACCGTCGCTGCCTAAAGTGTGTCCATGGGTTCAGCACATGGAGACACGATGAAGACACGACAGCGCGGCGTGACATGGCTCGAAGCCTGTCTAGTGATGGCGATCCTGTCCCTGATCTCGGGCGCAGCCGTACCTGCGATGGGTAAGCTGATCGACGCGCGCCGCCTCGAAGGCGCTGCGGTTCAATTCGCCACCGACGTTCAGTTCGCGCGCAGCGAAGCCGTTGCACGCAATCAGCCGGTGCGCGTCAGCCTCTTTGCCACGGTCCAAGGCTCTTGTTATGTCTTGCATACCGGGCCCGCCGGACAGTGCCTGTGTGCCGGCTCGGCCCCCGCCTCGTGCACTGGCCAGGCCCGCGAGATCAAGACGATTCAACTGGCATCGGGCCAAGGCGTCACGCTGGCAGCGAGCGCCGCTTCGGTGCTGTTCGATCCCTTGCACGGCACGAGCACGCCGGCGGCGACGTTTCGGGTGCTGGGCCGGCATGGCCGAGCCATCCACCAGGTTGTCAACGTGATGGGGCGAGTCCGCTCTTGCACGCCCGCCGGCAGCGTTCCCGGCTACCCCACTTGTTAGTCAATCGCTCACGCGGAGAGCCATCATGTCGAATACGATTTCATCGAGCCAAGACCAGCGGAGCGCCGCAGGCGACGGGCGGAGCGCTCATACGACGCTCGATCGTTGTAACGAATTGATAATCGAGCGGACGAGCGATCCACGCCGCGCTCGTCGCGCAGGCCGACCCACGGCGCCACATTGCGCGCGAGGTTTCACCTTGGTCGAGCTCATGCTGGTGCTGGCCGTGGTGGGTGTTTTGTCAGGCGTTGCCTATCCGTCGTTCATGGGTCAATTGCAGAAGATTCGCCGCGCTGATGCCATGGTCTCGATCCTGCTGGTCCAGGCAGCCCAGGAGCGCTGGCGCGCAAACAACCTGGCCTACGGAACGCTGGCCGAGATCGGCACCAGTGCGACCTCTGCCGCCGGGCACTACAGTTTGCAAATCAGCGGGCAATCTGCCAACGGCTACGAGATCCTTGCACAGGCAAGGGGCGGCCAGGCGCACGACACGAACTGCCGCCACCTGAGGCTGCGCGTCGAAGGCGGCAACCTGGTTCAAGCTTCGGGGGTCGACACGGCCACAGACAATGCAGCGCCGCAAAACCGCCAATGCTGGATCGTTTGAGCGATGAGCCCGTACGGCCGCTCGAAGGGCTCATACCGCAGTGCGATGCACGGAGGCACTCCAATGAGCCCCCGGCCCATCGATATGCTGCGCTGTAGAGGTATTTCGATGGTCGAATTGCTGGTCGGTCTGGCTGTCGGTCTGTTCATCGCTGCCGCGGGCGTCACCCTCATGGCGGGCAACCTGCGTGAGAACCGGGCTTTGCTGCTGGAGAGCCGGTTGATGCAGGACTTGCGCACTGCTTCGGACATCATCACGCGCGACCTGCGCCGGGCGGGTTATTGGGCCGGCGCAGCGGCTGCCGTGCAGGCGCCTGCAGGCACAGCCAGCGTCGTCAACCCCTACCTTGCCGTCGCGCCAAGCTCGGCCGCGTCGGACGCCGTGAGCTTCGCGTTCTCGCGGGACAGCACCGAAAACCACAGCCTCGATTCGAACGAGCAGTTCGGTTTCAGGCTGCGCCGCGGCGTCATCGAAATGCAGCTCGGCAGTGGCAACTGGCAAGCACTCACCGACGCGAACACCGTCGTCATCGCCGAATTCAGTGTCGCGCCCACGATCCAGGAAATCGATCTCGCCAGTCAGTGCAGCACGCCTTGCGCGGCGGGTGACGCCAATTGCCCCCCACGCCAGCAGATACGTAGCCTCGCCGTGTCGATCACGGCGCGCTCCAGTGCCGACGCCACGGTGCAGCGCAGCTTGAAAAGCAATGTGCGGCTGCGCAACGACGCCATTGCAGGCGCCTGCCCGGCCTGAGGTGCTATGCGACCCGTCACCCGTTCGATGTGTCGATTCGGCGTCGCCGCGCCGGTTGTGAATCAACGCGGCGTTGCCGCATTGGTCGTGACGATGACGATGTTCTTCGCGATGCTGCTGGCGGCGGTATTTGCGAATCGAAATCTGGTCTTCGAGCAGCGCAGTTCGGCGAACCAGTACCGCTCGACCCAGGCTTTCGAAGCCGCCGAGGCCGGCCTCGAATGGGCCCAGGCGCAACTCAACAACGTCGCGCGCATCGGTGACGATTGCACGGCGAGCGCGGACGAGTCGGCCCAGACCTTCCGCGATCGCTACTTGAGGCTCGCCGCCGCCGGCGCGGGCTATAGCGCAGCGCAGTGGAACAACGCCGGTGTCGAGGCCGCCTTGCAACCCGCTTGCTTGCGCCGCGATTCGAATTGGCACTGCAGTTGCCCATCGAACGGCCATGCGCAACTGGGCGTCGCCCAACCCGGCTCGGCGTCCCCAGCGTTCAGCGTCGAGTTTCTTCCCGGTGCCAAGGCCGGTGTCATCCGCGTCGTCTCGCGGGGCTGTTCCAGCCTCGGTGGCGTTTGCGCCCCGGGGTCGAGCGAAACGACGGAGGCCGTCGCACGCGTCGAAGCCTCTTTGGCCTTGCTGCCCGGCTTGGCCAGCGCGCCCGCCGCGGCACTCACGCTGCGAGGCGGCCTCGAAGTGGGCGCGGCGGCCTTGGGCGTGCACAACGCCGATATTGCGTCGGGCGCCGTGGCGCTGCACGCCGGCGCAGACGTTCAAGCTGCAGCACTGCGCATCGGGGCGGCGCCCGGGGCTGCGACGAGCAGCTCGGTCGTGAGCCACGATGCGCGCCTCGCAGCGCTCAGCCCGGCGCAACTTTTCGCCTTCTACTTCGGTCTGGACCGATCCAGCTGGAGCCAGCAACCCGTCGTCACGACCTTGAACTGCGCGGGCAATTGCACGCAGGCGCTGCAACGTGCCGTGGCCGCGGCGGGAACGAATGCCTTGATCTGGATCGTCGGCAATCTCGACGTGGAAGGCCCGGCGGCAATCGGCACGCGGCAACAGCCTGCCCTCATCGTCGTCGAGGGCTCGGCACAACTGCGCGGCGCTGTCACCTTGCACGGAATGCTCTACGCGGGAGCGTTACGCTGGGACTCGCCCGTTGCATCGGGCGCATGGGTACGCGGCGCCCTGGTGTCCGAATCTTCATACGAGGGTGATGGCACACCCGACCTGGTCTACGACCCGACGATCCTCGAGGCGCTGCGCAGCCGCAGCGGCATGTTCGCGCGTGTCAGCGGCAGCTGGCGCGATTTCTGAGGACCGGCACCTTGACCACCTCGACCGCACGACGCATAAATCGGACTCAGCGCAAGCAGCGCGGCACGACCCTGCTCGAGGGCCTGGTCGCGTTTCTCGTGCTCTCGCTGGGTATGTTGAGCGTGGTGCGTGTGCAGACCCAGATGCGCCTCACTTCCGACGTGGCGCGGCAACGCTCCGAAGCGGTTCGCATCGCCCAGGAAGACGTCGAAAAAATGCGCGCTTTCTCCGTCATCGCGGTACGCGCCGGCGCGAGCGCCTATGCCAGCTTGGCAAGTGCATCGTCGAACATCGATGCGCACAGCGGCCAGCCGAGCAATACGAACTATGTCTTGACGCGCGAAGTCAGCGCCGCCAGCACACCGAGATCGAAGAACGTGAACGTCAGCGTCGCCTGGGACGATAGAACCGGCGCACGCCAGCGGGTGAGCTTGAGCACCTTGATCGCGGGCCATGATCCGGCTTACTCGGGCGCGCTCAAGCTCATTCCCAAGGCCGCGCCGCTACGTAGCGTGCGCGCCCGCTCTGTGTGGATTCCGATCGAGGCGAAGGACCTGGGCAATGGCAGCAGCGCCTACAAGCCTCTTGCCAATGGCAGCGCAGCCCTGGTCTTGGACAACGCCAGCGGCAAGGTCATCGCGCGCTGCGTCGGCGTCGACCCCGCGGCATCGAACTCCAGCCTCGACGCCGCCGCGTTGGGTGCCTGCGAAACCATGCAAGCACAACTGCTGAGCGGAGTGGTGCGCTTTTCCAGCGCGACTCCACCCGACCCGAGTGCAGCCAATGACGTTCCGCTGGCGCTTTCGATGGCCATCGTCCGGGATCCAGGGCGCCCCGCACCGGCGTGTACCAGCGAAGCGCGCAAGACGGTAACCTACACCCGCGCCGGTTCGACATACACCGACGCGGTTGCGATCGGCGCGAGTGCGGCATCGCTCGGCCTGAGCAGTTGGGTCGAAACGGGCGAGCGTTATGTCGCCTATCACTGCGTCGTGATTCCCGCTTCGCCCGATGGCCTGTGGTCGGGGCGTGCCAACATCGTCGCCAGCGGCTGGACCGTGGGTCGCGGCACGAACGACAGCCGCGTCTGCCGCTACTCAGCCGACTTCGACCGCAGCGGCGCCATCGACAGCAATCTCGAACACCCCGATACTTACACCGCCGTGGGATCGTCGCTCACCAACCAGAACTTCCTGGTCATCGCCGGCACGCAGTCCTGCCCGACGCAAATGCCGGCGAACGGTGCGAACGGAATTTACGCCGATCTGAGCACCGTGCCACACCAACCCTGATTCGCATCCAGCGATGCCCGCACCCGAACCACGCGAGCCCATGCTCGAGGCGCTCGAGCTGGCTGCACTATCGATTGGCCTGTGCGAGCCCAATCCGCGCGTGGGCTGCGTGATCACGCACGCCGATGGCCGGGTCATCGGCCGCGGCTACACGCAGGCAGCCGGCCAGTCTCACGCCGAAGTGATGGCCTTGCGCGACGCGCAGGCGAACGGCGAGTCCGTCCTGGGCGCCACGGTCCATGTGACGCTCGAGCCGTGCTCACACCACGGCCGCACGCCACCGTGTTGCGACGCCTTGATAGCAGCCGGGGTCGCGCGCGTCGAGTTCGCCGTGCAGGACCCTAACCCAGAAGTCAGCGGGAAGGGCGTGCACCGCCTGAGGGCCGCGGGAATCGTCGTCCAAGGCGGGCATCTCGCCGAGGCGGCGCGCGAACTCAATATCGGCTTCTTCTCGCGCATGCAGCGCGGCCGACCCTGGGTGCGCCTGAAGGCCGCCGTGACGCTCGACGGGCGCACGGCGCTGCCCAACGGCAGCAGCCAGTGGATCACCGGCGAGGCCGCGCGCACCGATGGCCATCGCTACCGCAAACGGGCCGGCGCGGTCTTGACCGGCGTGGGCACGGTGCGGGACGACGACCCGCGTCTGGACGTGCGCCATGTGCCTACCGCTCAGCAGCCGGGCCGCGTGATCGTCGATTCACGCCTGGACACTCCTCTGTCGGCGCGCATTTTGCGCCCGCCCGGCGCGCCACTGATCTATGCGGCGCAGGCCGCGGCGCAGCGCATCGATGACCTGCGGGCATTGGGCGTCGAAATTCAATTCCTGCCCGACGCGGGCGGCAAAGTCGACTTGGGCCGAATGCTCGACGATTTGGCGCACCGTGGCGTCAACGAGTTGCACGTCGAAGCCGGGCACAAACTCAACGGATCGTTCGTCCGCGCGGGTCTGGTCGACGAATTCCTGATCTACATGGCGCCCAAACTCTTCGGACAGGGCCGCGAACTCGCGGCCTTCGGCCCGCTCGAGCGCATCGGCGACGGCCCGCAGCTGGGCGTCGTCGACGTGACGCGCCTGGGCGAAGACCTCAGGATCGTCGCGCGACGGCACGCCGCCCCGCAGGCTTGACGGCACCACGGCGTGCTTGCCGGGCCTGCGACAATCGGCCGATGTTCACGGGCATCGTCGGCGGCGTCGGCCGCATTGTGCAAACACTGGCGCTGGGCGCCGACCCTTCGTACGGCTTGCGTGCTGAGCTGGAAGCGCCACCGGGCTTGCTCGACGACGTGGCGCTGGGCGACAGCATCGCGATCGACGGCGCCTGCATGACCGTGACCGGACTCGACGCGCCGGCGCGCCGCTTCCAGGTCGAGGTGTCCGCAGAAAGTCTGGGCAAGACGGTGGGACTTGCCACGCCAGGCCCGGTGAACCTGGAGAAGGCCTTGCGCGCGAACGACAGGCTGGGCGGCCACCTGGTCAGCGGCCATATCGACGACGTCGGTGTCGTGACGGCGCTCGATGCCATGGGTGAATCGCGCACCTTGCATGTGACCGCGAGCTCCTCTTTGGCGCGCTACCTCGCGGTCAAGGGATCGATCGCGCTGAACGGCGTGAGTCTCACCGTGAATCGCGTCGACGATGGCCCGCAGGGCTGCGAGTTCCAGATCAACCTGATTGCGCACACCCTCGCCGCGACGACGCTCGGCGCCTTGCGCGCGGGCCAGAGGGTGAATCTGGAAATCGATTTGATCGCGCGCTACGTCGAGCGCATGCTGAACACCGTGACCCTCGGGCGCTGAGCCGCGCCCTGCGCTAGCCAGCCCGAGCCAGCCCGGCAGGCGCAGGGGCCGCACCTACAATTCGGGAATGGCCCTCTGCTCGGTTCCCGAACTCGTCAGCGAACTCAGCCAGGGCCGCATGGCGATTCTGGTCGACGAAGAAGATCGCGAGAACGAAGGCGACCTGGTGCTCGCCGCCGACCATGTGAGCCCGGCCGCCATCAATTTCATGGCGCGCTTCGGGCGCGGCTTGATCTGCCTCACGCTGACGCGCGAACGCTGCGAGCGGCTGGGCCTGGCGCCGATGACGGGTCGCAACGGTACGCGCCATGGCACAGCGTTCACGGTATCGATCGAAGCGGCGCAGGGCGTGAGCACGGGTATTTCCGCGGCGGATCGCGCCCGCACCGTGCAAGCCGCCGTGGCGCGCGACGCGCAGCCGCGCGACCTAGTCCAACCCGGTCACATCTTTCCCCTGCAAGCGCAGGACGGCGGCGTGTTGATGCGCGCCGGCCACACCGAGGCGGGTTGCGACCTCGCGGCAATGGCCGGCCTGACGCCGGCCGCGGTGATCTGCGAGATCATGAACGACGACGGAACAATGGCGCGGCTGCCCGACCTGCTGCGTTTCGCCAATGAACACGGCCTGAAGGTCGGCACGATTGCCAGCCTGATCGAACACCGCAGCCGCAACGAGTCCTTGATCGAACGCACCGGGCAGCGCACCCTGCACACGCCGCAGGGCGCTTTCGCCTGCACGGAGTTTCGCGATCGCAGCGGTGGCATGCATCTCGCGCTGACTCATGGTCGCTGGTCGCTGCAGGACGAAGTGCTGGTGCGGGTTCATGAGCCCCTGGGGGTGATGGACTTGCTCGACATCGAGCCGCGCGGACATTCGTGGCCTCTGCACAAGGCCCTCGAGCTGTTGCGCGCAGCCGAGCGTGGCGCCGCGGTATTGCTCAACTGCGCGCAAGCCGGCAAGAACGGCGTGACCCTGCTCGACGCGTACGATGCGGCAGGCTCGACGCGACGCGCGCAGCTCGACTTGCGGACCTACGGGATCGGCGCACAAATCTTGCGCGAACTCGGAATCGGCAAGATGAAGCTGCTGGGCAGTCCGCGCCGCATGCCCAGCATGGCCGGCTACGGGCTCGAAGTCACCGGCTTTCTGGCAGCCGGCGATTGAACTCGATCTCAGCGTCAACAACAGGGAGTGTCGAGCGTGCAGACCACTGACAAGCCTATGGGCACTGAATTGGACGGGCGCGATTTACGCATCGGCATCGTGCAGGCGCGCTTCAACCGGTCCCTGACGGATCGGCTCGCCCAAGGGTGCAAGGACGAGCTTCGCGCCTCTGGCGTGCAGGACCGGCACCTTCGGCACGTCACGGTTCCGGGTGCGCTCGAGTTGCCGATCGCCCTGGCTGCGCTGGCCCAATCCGACGACTTCGACGCCTTGATCGCCCTGGGTTGCGTGATCCGCGGCGAAACCTATCACTTCGAACTTGTCGCCCACCAAAGCGCTGCCGGCGTGATGCGCGTCGCGCTGGACCACGACATCCCGATCGCCAATGCCATTCTCACCGTCGAGAACGAGGCCCAGGCCTGGGCGCGCGCCGAGGACAAAGGGCGTGAGGCAGCGCGTGTTGCCGTCGAGATGGCCAACCTCCTGGAAGATCTGAGCTGATGGACGCCACGGCGCCGGACTCGCACCCCCCCACTGCCCAGGGACTGCGCAGCAAACGCAGCTCGCCCAAGTCGGCGCGGCGGCGTGCCCGCGAAGCCGCATTGCAAGGCCTGTACGAATGGCTCGTGTCGGGCGCGCAGGCCAGTGATATCGACGCCCACATGCGCGAGCAAGAGGGTTTTAGTCGATGCGACGTGGCTCATTTCGACGCGCTGTTGCGCGGCTGCATAGCGCAAGCGGCCAACATCGATGACGTACTCGCGCATCACCTGGACCGGCTGGCCAGCCGGCTTTCTCCGGTGGAGCATGCGGTGCTCATGATCGGCACTTACGAGTTGCACCATTGCCTGGACATTCCGTACAAAGTTGCGATCAACGAGGCTGTCGAACTGGCAAAAAGTTTCGGCGGCACCGACGGACACAAGTACGTCAACGGCGTGCTCGACAAGACCGCCGTGGAGCTGCGGCCGCTCGAAGTGCAAGCCGCGCGCGAGCGCAAGCGCTGAGCGTCGCGTGGCCAGATGTCGAATTGTTGGTGATCGTTACGTCTGGCACAAAGTGTGCGGTTTTACGCAGGGTGCACGGGACGAGGTGAACTAAAGTTGCGCCGTGAGCGATTTCGGCGCCCCAACCGTTCCTGCCGCGTACCCGCACGAATCGGAGCCGCTGCGGCCCGCCGCTGACGCGTCCCACATCGAGTTGTGGGCCGACTCAGGTCTGGGCCTGCCCAAGGGCCCCGTGGCCGCGTTCGCGACGAATCCGGCGGTGCAGTCGGAAGAGCAGATGCCCACCATCGGTCACATCGGCCGTTACGCGCTCAAGTACCGCATCGGAGAGGGAGGCCTGGGCACGGTCTACGCCGCGCACGACCCGTTGCTGTCGCGCCTGATCGCGATCAAGACACTCCATCTCGAACTCTCGGCCGAAGAGCGCGAATCGTTCAATGTCATCTTCCTCAACGAAGCGCGCGCCGCCGCCGGCTTGAGCCACCCCCACATCGTCACCGTATTCGACGCTGGCACCAGTGACAACAGCGCCTACATTGCGATGGAGCTGTTGAAGGGCCGCGACCTGCGCCAGTTGCGCCAGGAAGGCTGGCGCCCGACGCCGGAACAGGCGGCGCTCATCGTGCGCCGCATCGCCGACGCTCTGGCCTACGCGCACAGCAGGGGCGTCGTGCATCGCGACGTGAAACCGGCCAACATCTTCATGGTGGGCAGAACCCAGCCGCGCATGCTCGATTTCGGAATCGCGCGCGTCGCGCATCGGCATGAGGGCGTTGGCGATATCGCTGCCGGGTCGCCCTACTACATGGCCCCCGAACAGGTACGCCACCAGACGGTCGATCGTCGTGCCGACGTTTTTTCGCTGGGTGTCGTGTTGTACGAGCTGCTGGCCGATCAAAAGCCGTTTCGCGGTTCGACGCTGGCCGAGATCTCGCAAGCCGTGATGGAACACGAGCCGCCGCTGGCCTGCGAAGTCGATACGCGCGTGCCACGCGCGCTGGCCGAGATCGCGGCACGTGCGATGGTCAAGGATCCGGAGCAACGCTATCACTCCGCACGCACGTTTTCACGCGAACTGCGTCATTGGCTCGAGGAGAATGTCGGCCCCGCGGAGGCAGAACTACCGGTGGCCACCTCGCCTGGGCGCTGGCGTCTTTGGGCGGGCAGCGCCGCCGCGGTTGTTGCACTGGGCGGCGGCGCCTTGTTCGTCGCGAATACGCCGCGCGATTCTCCACCCGCTCTGACGGCGCACACGATCGCCCCGCCGGCTGCCGCGCGGGTTCCCGTTGCGGGGGCCACCCCGCCCAGCCTCGAGATCAAGGCCACGCCCGTACAGGCACCGGCTGAAAGCGGTGCGCCTGCCGCCAGGAGCGGTACCGGCACCGCAAGCACGGCCACGCCCAAGGTACAGGCAGCCAAACCGCGTGTCGTTGCCAAGACCCCGCCGCGCGAACGGCGCGAAACCAAGGCCGCCACCTCCGAATCGAGCAAACCGGTGCCTGCAGTGAAGGCACAGGGCGTCGTACGCTTGGCCGTCAGCCCATGGGGCCAGGTCGAGGTTGACGGCAATCCGGCTGGGACCGCTCCACCCTTGACCGAACTGGCCCTTGACGAGGGCAGGCATCAGATCACGATCCGCAATGCCGATTTTCCGCCGTTCAATACGACCGTGACCGTCACTCCCGGTCAGGCGGTGGGCATCAAGCACAAATTCGGTTCATGACTCGCAGCCGGGTCATTGTCGCCATTGCCGCCGTCGTCGCGGGCGCCCTCGGATCTGGCCTCATCGGCTGTGCCGAGGCCCCGGTTCAACCCACGGCCCTGGTCGAACTGATGACGCGGCCCGCCGAGAAAGCCTTGCTGGCTGGCCTGCGCGCCTATGACGACGCGCTGTACGGCGAAGCGGAGCGCCAGCTCAGCCAGTCGCTGAAGCTGCCCTTGGCCTCGACCAAAGACCGTGCCGCGGCCCACAAACACCTGGCCTTCATCTATTGCACGAGCAACCGGGCAACCGAATGCGCGGCGCAATTCCGCTCCGCCCGGGTCGCCGACCCGGCGTTCACGCTCAGCAAGTCCGAGGCCGGTCACCCCAGCTGGGGCGAAGTCTACAAACGCATCCAGCCCTGATCCCACGGGGGTCGTTGTGACCGATACTTCGCTGCGCTACTGGCGCGCGGCACACTTGGATGATCGACTCGCGGTCAGTGCGCGCTTGAACCCCGTAAGGCAATCGTCGACCGCATGAACCAGAACCTCTCGATCCTGACTCTTATCGTGCACGCCAGCCTGGTCGTGCAGCTCGTCATGGCCGGACTGATGCTCGCTTCGCTGGCGAGCTGGACCGTCATCTTCGGCAAACTGTTCGGCCTGCGCAGGGTGCGCACGGCGAATGACGATTTCGAACGCGAATTTTGGGCCGGCAAGAACCTGAACGAGTTGTTCAGCGACGCCGCCAAGCGCATCGACGGCGCGCCGATGGAGCGAATCTTCGCCACCGGAATGCGCGAATTCCTGAAGCTGCGCGAACGCCGCGTCGCTGATTCCGGAGCGCTGCTCGACGGTTCGCGGCGTGCGATGCGCGCCAGCTTCCAGCGCGAACTCGACACCATCGAATCGAACCTGTCGTTCCTGGCTTCGGTGGGTTCGGTGTCGCCCTATGTCGGCCTGTTCGGCACGGTCTGGGGAATCATGCACGCCTTTGTCGGCCTGTCGAACATGCAGCAGGTCACGCTGGCGACGGTAGCACCGGGAATCGCCGAGGCGCTGGTCGCCACCGCGATCGGCCTGTTCGCCGCCATACCCGCGGTGATCGCCTACAACCGCTTTGCGCGCGACATCGACCGCATCGCGATCCAACTCGAATCGTTCATCGAGGAGTTCTCCAACATCCTGCAGCGCAACGCGGGCGTTCCTGCGGCTGCCTCCAAGTAAGTCATGCCAGCCATCAGCCAGCGCGGCGGGGGGCGGCGACGCACCATCAGCGAGATCAATATGGTGCCCTTCATTGACGTGATGCTGGTGCTGCTGATCATCTTCATGGTGACGGCACCGCTCATCACGACCGGGATCGTCGACCTGCCCAGCGTGGGCAAGAGCAAACAGCGCCCCGAGCATGTGGTTGAACTGACGGTCGGTGCGGACGAGAAGTTGCGCCTTCGCATCGACGGCAAGGAGCCCACGGCCGTCGCCCTGCAGGTGCTTGCTGCGCGCGTGCGCGACGCTCAGGCCGGCAATGCGACCACGCCGGTCGTGATCTCGGCGGACCGCGCCGTCAAGTACGAAGTGGTCGTCAAAGTCATGGACGTCTTGCAGCGCGCTGGTATCCAGCGCGTCGGGCTGTCGGTCAAACTGAGCGGAGATTCGCCGTGATGAAGGCCGAGCGCCGACCGGCATCCAGACCGGCTGGCTGGCGCACGACCCCATTCGGCGAGAGGCTGCGTTGACTGCCGCTGCGTTGCCCCACAACGCTTTCATGCCGCACCGCCCCCCGGGCATGGGCGCCGGCATGATGCTGGCCCTGTTCGCGCATGCGCTATTGGTGGTGGCGCTGGCCTTCGGCGTGTCCTGGCGCTCCAGCGTGCCCGATTCGGTGGAGGCCGAGTTGTGGGCTGCCGTTCCGCAGATCGCGGCGCCGCTACCGCCACCGCCACCGCCACCCGAACCCAAGCCGGTCGAGATCAAACCACCCGCTCCCGCGCCCAAGCCGGTACCCGTGCAGCAGGCAGCGCCCGACGCTCAGATCGCGATTGAAAAGGCTCGGCGCGAAGCGCTCAAACTCGAAGAAGCCAGACGTGAAGAAGCCAAGCGCGAGGAAGCCAAGCGCGAGGAAGCCAAACGCGAAGCCGCCAAGCGCGAGGAAGCCAAACGCGAAGCCGCCAAGCGCGAACTGGCACGTGCCGAGGCCGAACGCAAGAAGAAGGAACTTGCCGAAAAGGAAGAGGCTGAGGCGGAAGAACAACGCCTGGAGACGCAGCGCCAAGCCAATCTGAAGCGAATCCTGGGCCAGGCTGGTGCTGCGCCGAACGCCAATGCTGCCGGCACGGCGGCGCAGAGCGCCGGACCCTCGGCGGCTTACGCCGGGCGTATCAAGGCGCGCATCAAACCGAATATTGTCCTGACCGAGCCCCTCAGCGGCGATCCGGTGGCCACAGTTGAAGTTCGCCTGGCGCCGGACGGCACGATCGTGGCGCGCAAGCTGGTCAAGAGCAGCGGCGCGAAGGCGTGGGATGAAGCGGTTCTTCGCGCGATCGACAAGACAGAAATCTTGCCGCGCGACGTCGACGGCCGAGTGCCCCCGCTGATCGAAATCGACTTCAAGCCGCGTGACTGAGGCCGCGCACAAGGGCGCGCCTGCGCGCAGCCTTATGGCTGGCTCAGCCTGCGGGCCTGCAAGCCTGCAGGCTGAGCCCGCGTCCCGGCTCAGCGATAGCTCGCCACGAACTTTCGATCGATCCTGTCCTTCCAATACCACGCCCAGGCGCCTTGCGCCGACCAAGCGCCCCATGAAACGATCGCGCAGCGGCGGCCGCACGCAAGCAGGTTCAACGAGCGTTGCTTGGGCAGATGTTCCTGCAGCATTCCGCCACCCAAATAGCGACGCAGATTGAGGGCCAGTGCCGGCCCGGCGCGTACCGCGAACACGCCGCTCTTGGGGCGTTGCAGGGCCTGGTTCGTCGCCACGTCGCCGGCTGCGAACACCTCCGAATGAGACGTACTTTGCAATGTCGCTTGGGTGGCGATAAACCCCCTTGGGTCCAATGCCAGGCCGCTGCCGGCCAGCCACTGCGCAGCACTGCTGCCGACGGCCAGAACAGGTGCGTCGCATTGCAGCCGGGTACCGCGGCTCAGATGCAGACGCTGTTCGCAGATCTGTGTGCACATGTCCTCGAGCACCGTGATACCCATGCGACGCAATGCGGCTCTGGCCCGTGCCTGGACTTCCAGCGAATACGACGCCAGCGGCGGGGCCCCCCCGGTGACCAAGCTGACGCGCGCCCGTTCACGCAGACGAAACTGCATCGCCAAGGCCAACTCGACGCCCGCCGCGCCGGCGCCGATCACGGCCACGCTCAGGCTGCGTTGCTCGGCCAGTCCGAGCAAGGCGTCCCACATGCTGGTGAAGTGTTCGATCGGACGCACGAACAAGCCGTGCTCGCGCGCCCCGGGAATCACGTCGCGATCCATCACCGGACCGGTATCGACGCTGGCGACGTCGTAGCGCAACACTTGTGCGTTCGAAAGCGTGATCTCGCGCGCAGCAGCATCGATGCGCGCGGCCGAGCTCTCAATGAACTGCGCCTGGGCACGCTGCGCCAGCGGTGCGAGCGGTATCGCGCATTCGTCGATCGTGTAGTGGCCGGCCACCAGCCCGGGCACCATGCCGGAGTACAACTGGCGCGCAAATGGGCTCACCAGGGTGATTCGAACGCCGGGCAGCGGCTCGATGGCGAAGGCCTGCAGGACCTGCACATGGGCGTGCCCACCACCGAGCAGCACGAGGTGCTTCATGCGTGCGTCAATGCAACGACATCGGCGGTGCGAGCTCAGCGCCGCGACATCAGGGCTGCAACACCAGATCGGACACGAAACCCAGGCTGCGGCTGCGCGTGTTGTCGGCGTCGGCACCGACCGCGACACCGATGACGGGCGGCAATGTGGTGACCTCGGTGCCGAACAGCTCGAGGAAATCGGCCCCGATGTCGCGGCGCTCCTGGACCCATTGGCGCTGATATTGAGTGCCGCTTCGCAGCACCATATAGCGCAGGCGTGAAGTGAATGCGTTGTGCAGGGTCGTGCCCGGGGGCAAATCGACGTCCCACACATAGCACACCGTCGCCGACGGCAAGTCTTGCTCTGATTGCGAGCGCGCCAGGCGCAACAGCTGGCGCTCGACGAAGGGCACGCTCTCCATCGGTTCGTCGAAGAACACGCAAACTTTCAACGCGACATCGTCACCCGCCTTGGTGCGCAGGTTCGCCGCGACGATCAGTGTGTCAACGCGCCAGCGCCAGGCCAATTTCAGATTCGGCCGCACATCCTTCAGCGGATGCACGAGATTGCCGTACGACTCCTCGGCTTCGACACGCAAAGCGCGCCGGCCATCGATATCGACCACAGAAAACCGAGTGAATGGTTTGGTCTGGCGCGGCAAGCCCAGCACATGCCACGGCTGCGCAGGCTGGTCCGAGTGGATTGAAAACGGCGCCAGCAAAGCCCCTTCGGCCCGGGCCGGGCCGAGGCCGGCGGCGCAGGCCAGTACAGCGATCAGGAGGCAGGAGGGAGGCACCTAGATTTCGGGAGGTCAACGCCCCAGGGCGTTCAACGACCAATCGTAATCGAGGTAACTCACGGCCATGGATTTCGCCTTCAGGCGCGCCTGAATTGCCGGATCGTCGCTGAGTTGCGCGGCGTACTGCGCGAACACGTCCTCGAGCTTGGCAAAGCCGCGGTGGCCGGCCTCGAAGTCCTCGCGAAACCACTTGAAGATGGCGCTGACTTGGACCGTGCCGTCTCTCACGCGGTTGCGCGTGCGGTCGCCCATGAAGCGAAGCATGCCGTCGTCAAGCTGGCTGTCGAGCTTGGGGGCGGTGAAGGCCTCGTGGCGCAGCGCGGGGCAACCGATCGACGCACAGTTCACTGCAGCGTGAACTCGCGGGTCGGCATAGTTCGGTCGCAGTTGCTCGTGTTCGATCCAGTCGAGATGGCGCTCTTCGCCCAGCAGCTTGAAGAACTTGATCTTCCACGGCGAACTGAAAAAACCGCCCAGGTCCTTGATCGATTTCAAGTCCGGGTATTTGGTGAGGATCAGCTCGACCGTGAATGCGTTGTAGGCATTGATCAGAAAGGCCATTTGCCGGGGCTTGTGCCAGGCGTCGAATTCGCCCTTGCTCACGGCCGAAAAACCGGCGAGTACCTTGGTCAGCTCGGCGCGATCGGCCTTGAAGCCGGCGTAGTCGACGCGGCTTTGTTTGTTGTCCGGCAGCCACTTCACGTGTTTGCCGAGCAGACCGTCCCAGGCGCTGAACTGCGCATCGGGTTGCGCCTGCGCGGCAAGACTCAGCAGCATGGTGGCGAAGACGGTGAGGCGTTGGAAGATGTTCATACGCGGGTCCATGCAGGGTCGACAGATCGCCATCAAGCCAGGCGCCAGGCGTGAAAGCGCCGCAGCCATTGGAGAACTCGGTGCGGCTGATGATTGCGTTTCCACTGGCCGGCAGCGTATTTGTTCGCTTCGGCCAAGGTCGGGTAGGTGTGGATCGTGCCCAGAATCTTGTTCAGCCCCAAGCCGTGTTTCATCGCCAACACGTACTCCGCGAGCAAGTCGCCGGCGTGTACGCCGACGATCGTGACACCCAGGATCGTGTCCTTGCCCGGCACCGTCAGTACCTTGACGAAGCCATGTGCCGCGCTGTCGGCGATGGCACGATCGAGGTCGTCGATGCCGTATCGAGTCACTTCGTAGGCAATGCCCTTTTCCTTGGCCTCTTGTTCATTCAGGCCGACACGAGCCACTTCGGGGTCGATGAAGGTCGTCCAGGGGATCACCGAATAGTCGCACTTGAATTTCTTGAAGGTTCCGAACAGCGCATTCACCGACGCATACCATGCCTGGTGCGACGCGGTGTGCGTGAACTGGTAAGGCCCGGCGACGTCACCGGCAGCCAGGATGTTCGGGTAATTCGTCTCCAAGTACTCGTTGGTTTCGATCGTGCGGACCGTGGCAATGCCCAGTTCCTCGAGGCCATAAGATTTCAGGCGCGCGACGCGGCCGACCGCGCACAACAACACGTCGAATTCGACACGCTGGGTTTGCCCGGCCGACTCCAGCACGATGAACTTGCGCGCGCCGTCGAGCTCGCAGCGCAGCGCCTTGTGGCCGGTGAGCACCCGCACGCCGTCGCGTTCGAGCGCCTCGCGCGCGAATGCCGAGACCTCCTCGTCTTCGCGAATCATGATGCGCGGCAGCATCTCCACTTGGGTAACCTGGGAACCCAGTCGCACGAAACATTGCGCCAGTTCGCAGCCGATGGGCCCGCCGCCGAGCACCACCAGTCGCGCCGGCAGTTCGCGCAGGCCCCACAGCGTGTCGCTGGTCAAATAGCCCACTTCCGCCAAGCCCGGCAGCGGCGGCACAAAGGGCATCGCGCCGGTGGCGATGACGATGCTCTTGGCCGTGAGCGTTCTAAAACTCCCGCCACCGAGATCGATCTGCACCGTCCACGGGTTGACCAGCTTCGCATAACCCTGCACCACGTCGACGCCCAGGCTCGTGTAGCGCTCCACCGAATCGTGCGGCTCGACCTCGCGCACGATGCGCGCCACGCGCTCCATCACGTCGGCGAAGCTGAACGTCGAGTCTGCCCGCGCGATCCCGTAGCGCTGGGAGTGCTTCATCTGGTGCACCAGGGTTGCCGACTTGATGAGCGCCTTGCTCGGCACGCAACCGTAGTTCAGGCAATCGCCGCCCATCTTGTGCGACTCGATCAGGGTGACCTTGGCCTTGACCGCAGCGGCAATATAGCTCGTCACCAGCCCGGCCGCGCCGGCACCGATGACGATCAGGTTGCGATCGAAGGTTTTCGGTTTCTGGGCGGCCCAGCGTGCATAGACCTTTCGACTCTGAACGGTGTCGACGATTCGTTTGGCAAGCAGCGGAAAAACGCCGAGCAAGACGAACGAAGCGATCAGCCCAGGCGAGAGGATTCCTCTGAGGGACTCGAGCTTTCCCAACTGCGTGCCGGCATTGACATAGACGATCGTGCCGGCGAGCATGCCCAACTGGCTGACCCAGTAGAAGGTCCAGGTGCGCATCTTCGTCAGGCCGAATAACAAATTGATCGCCGCCGGGGGAATCGCCGGGATCAAGCGCAAGGTGAAGAGATAGAAGGCGCCGTCTTTATCGACGCCCTTGTCGACCTCCCTCAGACGATTGCCAAAGCGCGCGCGCACGCTGTCGGCCAGCACATAGCGCGATGCGAGCAGGGCCAGCGCAGCACCGATGGACGAGGCGAAGGACACGACGAGAACGCCGATCCAGATACCGAACAAGGCCCCGCCGGCCAGCGTCATCACCGCTCCCACCGGCAGCGCCAGGGCGAACACGACGATGTAGATCAGGGCGTAAGCGCCGATCACCAGCAGCGGCCGCTGCGCATACAGCGCCGAGAAATCCGCCTGCCGCTGCTTCAAGTACTCGAGACTGAGGAAGTGCCCGAGGTCGAAAGCGAAGAACGTCGCCACGAGGGCGACCACTCCCGCCACCAAGATCAACTTGTTTCGCGACATCGCGTCTCCTCTTGTTGCCCTTCACTCGTGCCGCGTGACCACGCCTTGCAGCCATTCCTGCGTCAGGGCGTGGCTCAGCCAGGCCTTGAAGTCGAAGCCGGGACCGGCGCGCGCCAGCGCGTCTGCAAGCGAGACAGGGCGGAGCACCTCTTCAGTCCATGACGCGGTGGCCGAATCGATGGTGTGCACGACGCCACGCCAACCGCGGCGCGCCACCAGGACGGTTTCGCCGCAAGGTGTTGCATTTCTCGCAGCGATGGCGTCTCGCAGCGCATCGAATCCGCGTCCGTCGCCCTGGTGCGCGGCGTGCACACTGGCGACGGGCCAAGACGAGGCCAGAACCGCAACGCCGGGCATCATCACCAATGCCAGCTGCTGCGGGTCGTGAGATTCCAGCAGCGCCAACGAGGCCGAATCGAGTTGTCCATCGGCGGCGCGTTCGCAGCAGTGCAGCATCCAGTCGAGCTGGGCGCAATCGCCAAGATAGGGCCACTGAGCCAGCCCGGCGTGCGCGCGCAGCCAATCGGGCAGGCCAGCGCCCCAGGCACCGATGTCGCCGCGCTGCGGCGGATTCGCGCACCGGAACTCGCGCGCCATGTGTTCGAAGTCCTGTGGCCCGAGCAAGGCCTGCAAAGTCGGGAAAGCAGCACGCAGCGCCCTCTCAGCCAGCGCATCGGCATTCGCACGGTAAATCCGCAGGCCCGACCGTGCCCGATCACCCGGCCCGGTCAAGCCCGCGACATTTTGCCCGGCGTCGGGTGCGCTCAGGGCTGCAAGCAGGGCTTGTTGGCGCGCCGCCTCGGCATCGAGCGGCGTCATCGCGCGCACGCCACGGCATGGTCGGCCTCGTCCAGGAGCACATCAAACTCCGGAATATCGGTGTCCCACTCGATCAGGGTCGGCACCGCGCCGAAACGGCTCAGGGCGTGACGATAGACGTCCCAGACCGCCTCGCGAACGCGACTGCCGTGATCGTCGACCGCCCAGTCTGTGGATTGCGAGTAGCCGGCCAGGTGGATTTCGCCGATCAGTCCTCGGGGCAATGCGTCGATGAAGGCGCAGCACCGCGCGATTGCCCCGTTGGCAGTGGCCTGGGGCGCATTGAGCGCATTCACCATCAGGTTGTTCACGTCGAGCAAGAGCATGCAGCCGCTGCGTTCGCACAGAGTGGTGAGGAACTCGGCCTCGCTCATCGCATCGTCGGCGAAGGCCACGTAGGCCGACAGGTTTTCCACCAGAATGGGACGGCGCAAGCGCTCTTGCACGAGGCTGACATTGCGCGCCATGATGGCCAGCGATGCCTGCGTGAACGCGACCGGTAGCAAGTCGTTGGCGTGCAGTACGGCGTTGCCGTGCGGCGCGCGCGCGAAGCAAGCATGATCGGACACACGCACCGGTTCGATTTCACGCGCGAGTTGTTCGAGCTTGTCGAGATGCCAGGCGTCGATACCCTGCGCCGAGCCCAGGCCGAGGCCGACCCCGTGCAGGCTCACCGCGTAGAGCTCGCGCGCGCGCCGCAGCACGGCGCGGGTGGCCCCGCCCTGCGCGAAGAAATTCTCGGTCACGACCTCGACGAATGCCAGATCCTCGCCCTGCTCGAGAGCCTGCTCGTAGTGCGGCTGGCGCAGGCCGATGCCCACACCGGCATCGAAGCGCATCGGCATCGGCGTGGCCGTCGAGCCTGCGATCGACCGGGTCAAAGGCGACCTGAAGGACTATTTTTTCGCCGCGGTCTTGGCGGCTTCGTCGGCCAGGAGGCCACCGAGTTGTTTGCAGGTGCCCGCCGCAACGTACTTCCATTCGCCGACATCCTTGTCGACCTTGGCCTGCCCGGCGCAGGTGTGGGTGCCAGTCAGATTCGCGCAGTCGTTCTGCCCGGCCTTGGCGATGCCGAAGCACTTCTCTTTGGGCTTGGGTTGGGCACCCGCCTGGTGGACCAGGCCCAGCGCCAAGGCGGATGCCAAAGCAGAGGAAATGACGAGACGTTGGTTCATGAAGCTTCTCCGCGTAAGTTGCATCAAACAGGGCAGCGCGCCTGTTCAGGGGCCTATTGTTCACTAAACATTCACCCTCCCGCCCAGCCACTGCGGCTGGGTCGGCTCGCCCTGCATCGCGCACCTTGATGGGCGTGGCCGACTGAGCGACTTTTTGCTCGCAATCCGGGCAGGGCAGGCGGCGATGGCTCGGCTACCATCGCCGGTGCGCCAGCAAGGCCCCGAAGCCGACGACGCGTCGTCCGCCGCCAGGGAGCACAAAGGGCCCCATCGTGGGCCTTTGAGGTTCAGCAATCTCGGGGCCGCCCGGCGTTTGCTCGGTCGGGCCCGACCCGGCCGGATTTCTGCACAGCAGAACTTAGGTGAGTCTCCAATGGCTGATGAATCGCACGACACGGTATGGCAGATGGCAACGATGCCGGCGCCGCTGATCGATGCCATCGAAAAGGCGACGCAGGCGGGGTTTCGCTGGCCGACGCCGCCGTTCGCGACTTACCCCGAGCCGGTGGAGCAAACCGAACCGCTGCGCTGCGAAGTGGTCGGCATCAACGATGTGCGCAATTCCGGGCGACTGACCTTCTTTGTTCCCGAGCAGTCGGTGGCCTATGTGCAGATGCCGCCGGCGCGCACGACCTTCCCGCTGCGCTTCGAACATTTCCGCTCGATCACGCTCACCCTGCCGCTCAAACCCCTCCTGCTGCCCAGCACCGACCCACACGCCGACATTCTCGAGCAGCGCAACGTCATCGCCTATCGGATTGCCCTGTCCGCAGGCGGCGAGATGCGCGGAACCAGCATCGGCCACGTCGAGCGCGATTTCGGGCTTTTCCTGTTTCCGCAGGTCGGCACGGACGGCAGCGTGCAGCGTCTGTTCGTTCCGCGCGACGCCTTCACCAGTTTTACGGTGGGTGCGCACATCGGTGAAGTGCTGGTCGAACAAGCCAGCGCCACACCGCAACAAGTCGACCAGGCCTTGAGCACGCAGATGCAGCTGCGCACCCAGCGGCTGGGCGACATTCTCGTGGGCCGGCAACTCGTCACGCCCGAACAGGTGCTCGAGGCGATCGAGCAACAGGCGCGCATGCCGATGGTGCGCATCGGCGAAGCCCTGCTGTCGCTGGGCATGGTCAGCCATGCGCAATTGAACGCTGCGCTCGAGCAGCAGCGCTCCGACCGAAGCGTGCCCTTGGGTGAGTTGCTGGTTCGCATGGGCGCCGTGTCGACCGAGCAATTGCAGACGGCGCTGGCGCGCAAGATGGGCTATCCGATGGTCGACGTGGCAGCGTTCCCGCTCGAGGCGGCTGCGCTGCGCACGATCAGCTACGCCGTGGCGTCGCGCCTGCTGGTGTTACCCCTGCTGCTGCGCGATACGCGGCTCATCGTCGCCGTCGACGAGCCGGCGCGCCGGCGCGATGCGCTCGAAGAGGTCGAGTTCATCACGCAATTGAAAGTCGTTCCCGTGCTCGCACAAAGCCAAGCCCTGTCCAGCGCATTGTTGAGCGCCTACCAGAAGCTCGGCGCCGACATCGGTGAAAGCTATAACTGGGAAGCTCCCCCGCAGACCGGCGAGTTGACGATCGACGACACGGGCAAGCTCGTTGAATCGCTGGAGAAGGAAGGCGTCGAGCGCACCGGGGTGGAGGGCGAAACCCCGATCGAGCAGTCCGACAACTCCTTGGTCCGTCTGATCAACAACATGATCATCGAAGCGCACAAGGAGGGCGTGTCCGACATCCATATCGAGAGCTACCCGGGACGCGAGAAGATTCGCATCCGGTTCCGCAAAGACGGCGTGCTTCGCACCTACCTCGAGCTGCCACCGAACTATCGCAGCGCCTTGGTGGCGCGCATCAAGATCATGTGCGACCTGGACATCAGCGAACGCCGCAAGCCTCAGGACGGCAAGATCGCCTTCTCCAAGTTCTCGGCGCACCACCGGCTCGAACTGCGGGTTGCGACGATCCCAACCAACAATGGCCTGGAAGACGTGGTGATGCGCCTGCTCACCTCGGCGCGCCCTATTCCCCTGGGAAATCTGGGCCTTTCGCAGCACAACCTCGAGCAGTTCAAAGGCGCTGTCGAACGGCCCTACGGCCTGGTCCTGTGTGTCGGCCCCACGGGCTCGGGCAAGACGACGACACTGCACTCCGCGCTGTCGCACATCAATGTTCCCGAGCGCAAAATCTGGACCGCCGAAGACCCGATCGAAATCACCCAGCCTGGGCTGCGCCAGGTGCAGGTGAACCCCAAGATCGAGTGGACCTTCGCCAAGGCGCTGCGCGCGTTCCTGCGCGCCGATCCGGACGTCATCATGGTCGGCGAAATCCGCGACGAAGAAACTGCCCAGGTCGCCATCGAGGCATCGCTCACCGGCCACCTGGTGTTGAGCACCTTGCACACGAACAGCGCGCCCGAGACCGTGACACGGCTGCTCGACATGGGGATGGACCCGTTCAACTTCGCCGATTCACTGCTCGCGGTGCTGGCGCAGCGCCTGGTGCGGCGCAATTGCGCGCTGTGCCGGGTGAGTGAGGCCGCCACCGAGCAACAGATCGACGAACTCCTCGGCGACTACATGCACGCCTTCGGCCGGGGCGAGGCGGCGCTGACGCGCGAGGCCGTTCTCCAGGGCTGGATGCAAGGCCACGCCAAGGGTGGTCGCCTGCTCGCGCATCGAAGCCCCGGCTGCCTGGCCTGCGACCACAGCGGCTTCAAGGGCCGCCTGGGCGTGCACGAGCTGATGGTCGTGACACCCGAGATGCGCCACCTCATTCAGACCGGAGCGCGCGCCGAAGCCATGCAAAAGCTCGCCATGCTGGAGGGCATGCGCAGCCTTCGCCACGACGGTATCGACAAGGTCCTGGCCGGCCTGACCACGATCGACGAAGTGCGCGCAACGAGCAACGCGTAGTCGCCAGGCTGCGCCGGCCCGGTCACGGAGCGGGGCCCAGCCGTTTGTTGTGGGTCTGCAGATAGCGCGCCATCAGGTCGTAGTCGCGCGCGAAGCCGGCCCAATCGCGCGCGATTCCTGCTGCCTGCTGCGCGAGCTCGCCGCTGGCCAGCAAATTGCGGCGCGGCTGCGCGGCGCGGATGTCGTAAAGCGCAGCCGGGTCACTGTCGATCAGCATGTAATCGCCCACCAGGACGCCGAGCTCGCCAGCGCCGTTGAACTGGAACGCGAATGCAATTCGCGTGGCGTCGAAGCGCGCGTCGAGCAAGTCGCGGCCCAGTGTCGTGTTGCGGTAGCCGATTCCGGCCAGCGCCGCCAGGGTGGGCAACACATCGACCTGCTGCGCCCAGTGTTCAATCCGGCGCGGCGCCACCCGCCCCGGGGCGTAAATCAATAACGGCGTGTGGCCTTGTGTGATCGCGAGTTCGCGCCAAGCCGGCGGGAAATGCGGCCCCGTCGCGCCGATGATGCCGTGATCGCCGACGAAGGCGAAGATCGTGTTCTGAAAGTACGGTTCGAGCCGCGCCCTGCGCATGAACTGGCCGATGCACCAGTCGAGGTAGGCGAATGCACGATATTCCTGCGCCGAGATGAAACCGTGTTGCTGCATGAGGTTTGCATCGGGAATGGGCGGGTCGAACACAGCCGCATCCTCCGCGGGGATCGTATACGGCCGGTGGTTGCCGGCGGTTTGGATGATCGCAAAGAACGGCTGCTTCTGCGCGCGCAGCCATTCATTGGCCTCCAGCAGAAGGTTCTTGTCCGACACGCCCCACACGTCCACCACGGGGGACTTCAAGCGGCTCTGCTCGACGATTTCGACACCGGGAATGTTCGCGGCAAGCAAGCCGCGCACATTCGCCCATGACGTGCTGCCGCCGATGAAGTAGAACTTCTTGTACTGGTTGAACTCGCTGACGATGCTGAACTGGTCCACCGCCGCCGGATTGCGCGAGGCGGTTGACTGGCGCGACACATCGGGCAGCGCCGTGATCGTCGCGAACACGCCGCGCGCGGTGTGTGCATGCGCGCTCATCATGCGCGTGAACAGCAATCCCCCTTGCGCCAGCGCGTCGAAATTCGGCGTCGCACCCAATGGGCTGCCCAGCGCACCGACCTTGTGACCGGCGAAGGACTCGAGCAAGACGAGCACGATATTCGGTGGCGGCCGGCTTGGCGTAGGCGCTGCCGCCGCGACGCTGCGCAGCAGCGAAATCGGCTCGTCGCCCTGCAAGGCCGGCAAGCCGACAAAGGCGCGAATGCGGTTCGCGGCAGGCCGCAGGCGCAGCTCGTCGACGGCGGATTCGCGGAACGACCAGGTGTCGACGAGGTTGTGCAGCGGGTTCACCGCGAGCGCGCGCGCGAAGGACGATGGCAATGCGGCGGCGTCGCTCCAGCGCAGGGGATACTGCGACACCTTGCCATGCACCAGGCCGGCAGCGAACAACAGCACGGCCGCTTCGGCAAGCCAGGCTGCTTTGGGGCGCGCCAGCGGCTCCACCCGAGTCAGCCAGCGCCAAACCAGCTGGAACGCCCCATGCCAAACGAGCAACCACAGCGCCAGGCCCGCGGCGATCCACAGCACCGGGTAGCTTTGCCAAATCATCCCCGTCGCCTCGCGCGCGTCGCGCGCCAGCGTGAACAGCACGGACGACAGGCGTTGCGTCAAGTAGGCGTAGTGGCCTGCGTCGAACACAACGGCAATGGCCCACACGCCGCCGGCGAGCATCCAGTAGCCATGCCAAAAGCGCCTCGCCCCGGGTGGGCGAAGCCGCTTGCCCAGCCGCGGCAGGCTGGCGAGCAGCCACGCCAGCGCGACGCTCACCAAGGCCGCCCGGGCGTCGAAGCGCAGGCCGAGCATGAATGCTGCGCCCGCGTCGGGAATGCCCAGCCCCGGCCCAGGCGGGCAGAACGCAAACGCAAAGGCCAGACGCGCCAGCGTGCCGGCCACGCACAGCAGCGCGGCGAGCGCCAGTACCAGGCGCAACTGCATGCTCAGCACGCTCGACATGCGCAACGCGCTCAGTCCACGCAAGCCGCTATTCGCGCCGACGCTGCCAGCATCTCAAGCAGCGGGCCGACGCAGCGGCGCGCGCCGCCATCGCCGCACGGATGTCGCCAGCGTGACGCCGAGCGACCAAAACCAGACCAGGGGGTCGAGAAATGCGTCGAAAACATTGCCGCTGGGCAGTCGCGTAAAACAATAGCCGACCGCGCAGCTCATGACGACCAACCCAGACGCGCGCGTGGCAAGGCCACGCAGCGCCCAGACCGCCCACGCTCCCATCAGGAGCGCAGCAGCCGGAGCCAGCCTGGGGTCGAAGCCTCGCAGGTAAATGCCGGCGTTGAGCCAGCCGGAGCTGTCGGCATAGAGCAGCAAGCCGCCGACTGCGATGACTCGAGCGAACCAAGGTTCCTGCATCGGTCCATGGTGCACAAACCCTTGCCGTGCAGCCAGCGTGCAGACACAGCAGGCGACGAGCATGATGCTGGGATACTGAAACGCCAGACCCAGCCAGTAAGCCGGCGAGGCCGCCTGCGGCAGCCACATGGCGGCGCACACGGCACCAGCCAGACCAAGCGCTGCAAGCGGCACTCGGGGCTTGGTGCGTGGCCAGGCGCAGAGCAGCGGCGTTGCAAGCACGATGCCCCACGCCAGGCGTGAATAGATCCATTGCCAGGGCAGGTCGGGCAGGTTCATCGGGGCATCTTCAGTACTTCCTTCGGCCCTGGCGAGCGCGGGCATGCGCCCTTCGGGCGGCGGGCCCATCGCGGCCCCGATCGCTCATGGCGTGAGCGGCCCCGCCGCGATGTCGTAAACGTGATGCGCGATGGCGCCGCGCTTCGCAGTAAAGCTGAGGTGAAGTTCCCTGCCGATCTGCACCAGGCTGGGATAGGAAAACTCGTCGCCCAAGGCGCCGCGCCTGACGTCCTGCATCTCCCGCCACGACACGGCATCGCTCGAAGTCGACAGGCGCAGCCACTGGCGCGCCGTGGCGGGCTGTGCAAGCTGGTCGTTGTGCGCCATCACGAATCCGCCCTTGAGCAAGGCAATCGCGGCGACCGAACTGTCCACGTTCTTCAGGCCGAGCGCAGTGTTGTCCTGCCAGTTCCAACCCGCGTCCGTGCTGGTCGCCTGCTGGATGCGCTGTTGCGCGCTTTGGTCGCGCATCAGGGCGTGAATTTCAGTGGCTGAAGTCGCCAGCAGAGCCGGCTGGAGCGAGGTCGTCGACGCGCCGATGCGCCGACTCCACAGCGGCTCGCCTTGCGCGTCCATCGCGACCAGCATCGGATATTTGTTGCCCAGTTCGAAATAGGCCGGCAACAGCCAGCCGCCGTCGGCCAAGGCGACCGGGTTGCTTCGAACCAGGACACTGGTGTTGAACAACGGCGAAAGCGGCAGCATGCGTTTGACGGTGAAACTTCGGCCACGATCGCTCGAGATCAAATGCACGATTCGCGACGCGGCCCAGCCGCCCGCGCCGGTGGCCACGGCGTACAGGTGCACGCGGCCGTCGCGTGCCACCCAGGCCGTCGGGTTGCCCAGGCGGCGCACGCCGAAACCCAATTGCCCGGAGAGTTGTTCGCGCTCGACGATTCGCCGCGCGCTGCTCCAGTGGCCGTTGCGCCAGCGCGCCGTGTAGATCGCAACGTCGCCGCCGCTTTCGCGCGCACCGGCCCACCAGAACGCGAGCAATTCGCCATCGTCCAATGCAGCCAAGGCGCTGGCGTGTGCCGAAGGCACCCCCTGCGGCATGGGGATGAGGGCAGTCGAGCGCAGGGTCAACTGCGGCAGTGCGGCCGGCCCCGAGGCAAACGCGGCGCCGGCGGCAATCGCGAACGTGGCCAATTCGCCCACAGGCCGGTAGGCGTAGCGCAGCCCCTCGGCGGCCGCACACGCAGCCAGGCTCCACAGGGCCCAGGGCACAAGTCTTGCGACCGCGATCCAGCGCGAAATCATCGAGTTCCTTCGTGTCCGAGCGCGCGATTGTGGCGTGGGGCAAACGCCTGACCTGCCGCCGCCGCCGTTTTAACCACCGCCGCGCTGTGTGAAAAGGTCGAAAAACCGCATCACTTGTTGGCGCGCCGCCTCATCGACTCCGTCGAAGCGAAACGACACCGCCAGACGCGGCACGGACAGCAGGGCGATCCGGCGCGGCGCCAGCGTGCGCCACTGGAGCAGCATCTTGCCGTCGCCGAGAGCGATTTCAGCACGTTGCGCCATCAACTCGAGCTGTCGGCCGCCGCAAGCCTCGGGCAGCCGTTCTCGCAGCTCGGCTGCGGTGCACGCCATTTCGCGCTCGAACGCTGCCGGATACCAAGACTGCATGCGAGATATCGAGCCGTCTCTGGCTAGCCAAGGCTCAGCCACCCGCGATCGGCGGCCAGATGGCGAGTACGTCGCCTTCGTTCAGCACATGCGACAGGCGCAGTTCTGGCGCGACGAAAGTGCCATTGACGAGCACCAGGTGCACCATCTTCTGCGGCAATCCGAAGGGCTCGATCACCTTGGAGATCGGTGTGCCCTCGGGCAAGTCGAGCACGACCCGATTGCTGGTGCGGTCCTGCGCCGGCAGGAAATCGGTCAGGCCGGCGTAGAGCTTGAACGTGATTTTCATGCACGCATCATCGCACCGGCGCGCGTCGCGTCGAGCCGCCTCCAAGCCTGTCAGGCCACTTTGAACAGGGATCGATGGTCTTGCGCCTGCGCACAGGCCAGGTAGGCCGGCATCAACTGCGTCGGGTCTTCGAGCAGGGCGTCTTTCCACGCACCCAAATGCACTTTGCCTTCGACCAGGCCGCGCATCACGCCGACGTGCTCGCTCCAGCCCAGGGAGTTGCAGCCCACCAGCACGTCGTCCTTGAACTGCAGGCTCAGGTGACGGCCCGCAGCGCGGTCGGTGAGTTCCACATGCTGGCCGCCGGCGACGCCTTGGAATTCGCCGAAGCTGGTCGAGACCAAGCCCAGCGTGTCGAGCACATTGATCTGGGTCACTTGCTTGAGCGCGGTCGATTTGCCCACCATGTTCATCGCCGCGGCATAGGCCTGATCGGCGGCATTCGGCTGGATCGCGCTGACCACGGGCTTGCCGGTGAAATTGTCGAAAGCTTCGGCACAGTCGCCCGCCGCGTAGATGCCCGCCACATTGGTTTGCAGCCGCGCGTCGGTCAGAACGCCCAGATTGCACTTGACACCCGAGCCTTCGAGGAATCCGACATTGGGCTTGACGCCGGTCGCGCTGATGATGAGGTCGGCGCCGAGCGTCTGGCCAGTGGACAATTTCACGCGCCAGCCGCCGCGCGCGTCGTCCGTTTCGGATGGCGCCGCGCCGCTGAAGAAGCCGACGATCTTGCCGAGCAAGCCGCGCTCCGGCTCTGCGCCTGGCGCGCCGGCGGCCGCGATGCTCTCGACACGCGCCCCGGTGTGGACCTTGACGCCCTTCTTCTCGCACCAGGCTTTGATCATCGCGCCCGCGGTGGGCCCCATCATGCGCGGCACCATGCGGTCGCCCATCTCCACCACCGTCAGCTCGACGCCGCGCGAGGCGAGCGCTTCCATGATGATGCAGCCGATAAAACCGGCGCCCATCTGCAGGACGCGCTGGCCGCTCCTGGCCTTGCTCATGATGGCGCGCGCGTCGGCGAGCGTCCAACACGGGTGCACGTCGGGCGAGTCGATGCCAGGTATGGGCGGGCTCATCGGCGTCGAGCCAGTGGCAATCAACAATGTATCGAAGAGCAAGATGCTGCCGTCGTCCAGCGAGACGCTGCGGCGCGGGCCGTCCACGGCGGTGCAGCGTGCCTGGCGAACGGCGATGCGCTGTCGCGCGAAATGGCCCGAGTCGCGGCGCAGATGGGTTCCCGACTCGGCCACGTCGCCCATCAGCAGATAGGGAATCGCCATGCGCGAATAAGGCGCTTCGGGCTCGTCGCCGACGATCACGATGTCGTCGTACGGGGCGTGCTTGCGAATCGTCTCGGCGGCAATGACGCCGGCCGGCCCGGCGCCCAGGATCACGTGTTTCATGCTTGTTCCTTAAAAAAAGAAGGCGGCTCTGCGAACCGCCTTCGTCAGCACCACTTCGGGTGGCTTTACAGCCCGAGTCGCGCGCGCGTCTCCGCCTTGAGCTGGCCATTGCTGTCCCAGCCGCGCACGTCGTAGTACTTCGGCAGCATCTCGGGCAGCTTGCTGACCAGCCCCTTGGCAGGTCCGGTCTTGGCGGGCTCGGTCAGCAGACGCTTGGGCAGGGTGTCGTCTTTGGCCGTGAAACCCGCCTTGTTGTTGAAGTCGCGTTCCAGGTTCCAGATGCGCTCGCCAATCAAGCTCAGGTTCTCCAGCGTGAACTCGGGGCCGCAGGCCGCGGCAACCTGCGGCGCCACGTCGGCCAAGCCCCAGGCGAAGCTCGTGAAGATGCACAGGCCCGATGAATCGAAGGTGGCCGTCGCGTCCTGGAATGCCTTCACCAGGTCGGGCTTACCCTCGCTGGCCAGAGGATCGGTCTTGATCGGAATTCCCAGTACCTCGGAGGCGACCGTGTAGCCGCGCAGATGGCAGGCGCCGCGGTTCGCCGTGGCGTAAGCCAGGCCCATGCCCTGGATGCCGCGGCTGTCGTAGGCCGGGAATTCCTGGCCCTTGACCGTCATCGACAGATCGGGGTGGCCGTACTTCTTCGTCAGGCGCGCCGACCCCTGGCCGATTTCCTTGCCGAAGCCTTCGCCCTTGGCCGTGATCTCGGCAAAGTGCGCCAGCGCTCGCGCCGAACCGAACTTGGCGTCGATGCCGAGTTGCTCCTTCGTGAGCACGCCCATCTCGTAGAGCTCCATCACCGCGCCGATCGTCGCACCGAACGAGATCGGGTCCATGCCGTGCTCATTGCACAGCACGTTGGCGTACTGCAAAGCGTCGAGGTCGTTCACGCCATTGGCCGCGCCCAGGGCCCACGCCGCTTCGTATTCGAGGCCGCCCGTGGCGCCCCAATACTGCGGCTTGTTGTCCACCGTGAAGTGACCTTTGTCGATGGTCTGGATGCGCCCGCAAGCAATCGTGCAGCCGAAACACGCCTGGTTCGTCACGAGCGGCTTCTTGCCGTCGGTCTTGCGCGGCGTGGCCATGGCTTCGGCAGAGATGTCTTTCGCGCCTTCGAACGCGACATCGCGGTGGTTGCGAGTCGGCAGCGCACCGATCTCGTTGATGACATTCATCAACACCTGGGTGCCATAGGTCGGCAGGCCCTGGCCGGTGACACCGTTTTCCGCAAGGATTTTCTTCTTCTCGTAGGTGACCTTCATGAACTCCTTGGGGTTGGCGATATTGCCCACGCCCTTGGTGCCACGCACCGCAATCGCTTTGAGGTTCTTGCTGCCCATCACCGCGCCCACGCCGGATCGCCCTGCCGCGCGGTGCAGGTCGTTGACGACGGCCGCGAAAAGCACGAGGTTTTCACCGGCGCCGCCGATGCTCGAGACACGTGTCAAGGGGTCTTGCAGCCCCTTCTTCAGCGCGGCCTCGGTTTCGAACACGGTCTTGCCCCACAGATGTGCGGCGTCGCGCAGCTCGGCCACGTCGTCCTGGATATAGAGGTAAACCGGCTTGGGCGACTTGCCTTCGAAGATCACCATGTCCCAGCCGGCCATCTTCAACTCGGCGCCCCAATAGCCGCCCGAGTTCGAGCAGGCGATGGCGCCGGTCAGCGGGCCTTTCGTGACGACCGTATAGCGCCCGCCGGTGGAGGCCATCGTGCCGGTGAGCGGGCCGGTTGCCCAGATGATCTTGTTGCCAGGCGACAGCGGGTCGACCTTGGGGTCGATTTCCGAGACCAGGTATTTGCTGGCCAGACCGCGCGAGCCGAGGTATTGCCTGGCCCACTCCATATTGAGAGGTTCGGACTTGACGCTGCCAGAGGTGAGATTGACGCGAAGAATTTTTCCTGCCCAGGACATGTCGGTTCTCCTCAGGCTGAAGGTTGGTTGTCTAGCTTGCCGGCCCAGGCCGCCATCTTGTTCAGGCCGGTCCAGTTGGCGTCGACAAAGGTGATCGCACCGGTCGGGCAGGCTTCGGCACACGCCGGCTCGCCGCCGCACAGGTCGCACTTCTGGACCTTGCCGGTTTCCTGCACATAGTTGATCGTGCCGAAGGGGCAGGCGATCGTGCAAACCTTGCAGCCCACGCAAGTCGCGTCGTTCACGACCTTGGCGCCGGTGAGTTGATCGAGCGTGATCGCCTCCACCGGGCAGGCATGCAGGCACCAGGCCTCGTCGCATTGCGTGCAGGTATAGGGCACCTTGCGACCGGTGTGATGGAAATCGAACACCTTGATGCGCGACCTGGCCGTGGCATAGATGCCGTAGTTCTCGAACGAACAAGCCATTTCGCACTGTAGGCACCCGGTGCATTTGTCCGGGTTGATATGGAGTGTCTTCTGCATGGAGGGCTTCCTCGAGTTGGGTCAGCTGCGGTGGGGGAATCGCGAGCGCCAAACGTCAGCCTAGCCATCCAGCGACGCCTATGCACACGGCCGCCTATCTTCGGAACCTCGTCTGTCCGTGGCTATCTAGGTGAAACCCTAGGAATGCCTGGTTGTTGTTGCAACGCGTCACACATTGACACGCGTCGCCTTGGGATTCAGTCGTCGAAAAGACGAGTCGGCGACAGGTCTTCGCCGCGCAGCCCGAGGTCTTGGAGATCGGCGGGCAAGGCCTGCCGGTTGATCAGGGCTGCGGCGGCGCGCGCCGCGCCCGAGGACGTCTGGATGCCATACCCGCCTTGTGCGACGAGCCAGAAAAAGCCGCTCGAGCGCGCGTCATAACCGGCAACCAGGGTGCGGTCGGCGACGAAGCAACGCAGGCCGGCCCACTTCGAATGGATACGGCGGATATCGAAGGTGGTGGCACGGCTGATCCGGTCCACCAGCAGCGCGATGTCGTATTCGTCGGGCTGGGCGTCGCACGGCGGCGACGGCGTTTCGTCGGCGAGCGAGGCGAGCACACGTCCGGCCTCGGGCTTGAAGTAGTACTGCTCGTCGACGTCGATGACGGCGGGCCAGTCGTGGATCGATGAGGCGGCGGATCCCGGCGTGCGCCTGGATGAAGCCGCCACGCCGGCCGGCGCGTCGAAGGTGATCACGGTGCGGCGCAGCGCTTGCACACCGAGTGCGCGCGCACCGGCGAGCAGCCCCACTTCGTCGGCCCAGGCGCCCGCCGCGTTCACGACCACGGGCGCACTGAAATTTCCGCCGCTCGTGTGCACGTGCCAGCGATCGGCCGTGCGCTGCAGGGCCAGCACCTGCGCATTGCAATGCAGGGCACTTCCTCGTGAGCGCGCCCCGCGCAGATACCCCTGGTGCAAGGCGTGCACATCGATGTCCATGGCATTGGGCTCCCAGACCGCGCCGGCTACTTGATCGGGCCCGAACACCGGCACGCGCGCGCGCACCTGTTCGCCGCTCCACAGCTCCAGGCCCTGCACCGTCTGCGCCGACTCGGCCAGGCTGCGCTCCAGGGCGTCGCGCTGCGCCGCCGTGCCCACGAGCAGTGTGCCGCGCGGGGTGAGGATCGGGTTGGCCGTGAACCCGCCGGGCGGATTCAGGAAAAAGCTGCTGCCGGCGCGCGTGAGCGCGCGCATCGTCGCATTGCCATAGGTCTGGCTGTACAGCGCCGCTGAGCGCCCCGTCGTGTGGTAGCCGGGCTGGCTTTCGCGTTCGACAATGATGACGCGGCCGTGCAGCGCAAGCTCGTAGGCCAGGGACGCGCCGGCGATTCCCGCGCCGATCACGATGAAGTCGCAGGCCTGGACTTCAGACTTCGCCATAACCTCCACCGCCGGGCGTTTCAATGATGAACACGTCCCCCGGCTCCATCAGCGCCGAGCCGATGTGGGCCAGTGGCTCGACGGCGCCGCCGGCACGCTCGATCCGGTTCACGCCCACTGCCCCCGGCGCGCCGCCGGCCATGCCGAAAGCACCCTGGCGGCGGCCATTGCTGAGGATGGAGGCCGTCATGGATTCGAGAAAGCGCACCCTGCGCACCGCGCCGTCGCCGCCCTTCCAGCGCCCTGCGCCGCCCGAGCCGTGGCGGATCGAGTAACTGTCCAGGCGCACCGGGAAGCGGAATTCGAGGACCTCGGGGTCGGTGAGGCGCGAGTTCGTCATGTGGGTCTGCACGACACTGGTGCCGTCGAAACCCGGCCCGGCGCCCGAGCCCCCCGAAATCGTTTCGTAATACTGGTGGCGCTCATTGCCGAAAGTGAAGTTGTTCATCGTGCACTGGCTCGACGCCATCACGCCCAATGCCCCCAGCAAGGCGTTCGTCACGCACGACGAAGTTTCCACATTGCCCGCCACCACGGCCGCAGGCGGGTGCGGATTGAGCATGCAGCCCTCGGGGACGATCACGTGCAGGGGTTTGAGGCAACCGGCGTTGAGCGGAATGTCGTCGGCCACGAGCAGGCGAAACACATAGAGCACGGCGGCCATCGTCACCGACTTGGGCGCATTGAAGTTGTTGCGCAGTTGTGCGCTCGTGCCGCTGAAGTCGATCGTCGCGGCGCGCGCGGCGGCGTCCACCGTCACCCTCACCCTGATGCGCGCGCCATTGTCCAGATCGAGCGTGAATGAACCGTCTTTCAAGGCCGTGATGACGCGCCGCACCGATTCCTCGGCGTTGTCCTGCACATGGCGCATATAGGCGTCCACCGTGCTGCGGCCGAATTGCGCCACCATGGCGTGCAGCTCCTGCGCGCCTTTCTCGTTGGCCGCGATCTGGGCGCGCAAGTCGGCGATCGTCTGCTCGGGGTTGCGCGCCGGCCAGGCGCCGCTGCCCAGCCGCTGGCGCAGCTGCGCCTCGTGCAGGGCGCCGTCGCGAACGAGCAGGAAGTTGTCGAACAGCACGCCTTCTTCATCGATCGTGCTCGAGAACGGCGGCATCGAGCCGGGCGTCGTGCCGCCGATGTCGGCATGGTGACCGCGCGAGGCGACGAAGAAATTCGGCGTTGGACCCTCACTTGCAGTGCGCATTCGGGCATGCAAGCCCGAATCGCTCGATGGGCTCGCCGCATGCGGCTCGAAGGCCCCATCTCGCCCCCTACCCTCTCCCGGAGGGAGAGGGAGTAAGGCCCCCTCGCCCGCTTGCGGGAGAGGGCTGGGGTGAGGGCCTTCGAGATACACCGGATTGACCACGGTCACATCGGGCAAATGCGTGCCGCCGTGGTACGGGTCGTTGAGCACATAGACATCGCCGCTGCGCATCTCGGGATTGCGCTCGATCACGCTTCGGATCGACTCGCTCATCGACCCCAGGTGCACCGGCATGTGCGGCGCGTTGGCGATCAGGTTTCCCGATGCGTCGAACAGCGCGCACGAAAAGTCGAGCCTCTCCTTGATGTTCACCGAGTGTGCCGTGTTCTGCAATCGCAAACCCATCTGCTCGGCGATGTTCATGAACAGGTTGTTGAACACTTCGAGCATCACCGGGTCGGCCCGGGTGCCCAGGGCGGTTTGCGACAGGCGCGGCGAGCTGCGCCGCAACTCGAGCGCGCCGTCGCGCGTGAGCAGGGCCTGCCAACCCGGCTCGACGACGGTGGTCGCGTTGGCTTCGGCGATGATGGCCGGGCCGACGATCGTCGCGCCGGCTTGCAATGCGTCGCGCACGAACAGTGATGCGTCACGCCAGCCGGCCGGCGCTGCGTCGGCCTGGCAATACATGCGTACCGGTGCGGCCGGCACCGGCTCGTACCGGGCGGCGCGTTCGGGCGATGCGCCGGACTGCCCGCTGCCCGAACTGCGCTGGTTCGGCTCGCCGGCACTCACCGCTTCAACCGATACCGCTTCGATGACGAGTTGCTTGTCGGGCATCAGGAATGCGAAACGCTGGCGGTATCCGGCCTCGAAGCTGCTGCGGATCACGGCCAAGGCTGCATCGCCGGGGCTGGCAGTTGCCGGCGCAAATGCCACCACGAGCGCGGTGTCGGTGCCCTGGTAGCGCACATGCACACGGCGCCGGATTTCGATGCGCTCGCGCGCCACGCCCTGACTCACGAGATCCTCCAACGCCGCGTTGGCCAGCGTGTTCGCACGCTGCTCGGCGGCGGCGAGCCCGGCAGGGTCGAGCGGCGCCTCGACCGATCCCTCGCGCGTCGCGATCTGGTCCGCCAGGCCCATGCCGTAGGCGCTCAGCACGCCCGCGAGCGGGTGGATGAAGACGCGGGTCATGCCCAGTGCGTCGGCGACGGCGCAAGCGTGCTGGCCGCCGGCGCCACCGAAACATTGCAAGGTGTACTGCGTGACGTCGTAACCGCGCGCCACCGAGATGCGCTTGATCGCGTTTGCCATATTCGCCACGGCAATTTGCAGCGCGCCGCTGGCCACCTCTTCTGCGCTCGAGGCGATGGCCCCACCGAGGGCGGGCCCGCCGGCATCGCGCATGCGCTGCGCCAGTGCCTCGAATCCGCGTGACGCGGCGTCGCGGTCCAGCGCGTCCTGGGCCTGCGGGCCGAACACCCTGGGAAAGTAGGCCGGCTGAATCTTCCCCAGGAACAGATTCGCGTCCGTCGTCGTCAGCGGCCCGCCGCGGCGGTAGCACGCCGGTCCCGGGTTCGCGCCCGCACTGTGCGGCCCGACACGCAGCCGGGCGCCGTCGAACTCGATGATCGAGCCGCCCCCGGCCGCCACGGTGTGGATGCTCATCATCGGCGCGCGCATGCGCACGCCGGCCACCTGGGTTTCGAAGGCGCGCTCGAATTCACCTGCCGCCCCGCCGCTGAAATGACTCACATCAGTCGAAGTGCCGCCCATGTCGAAGCCGATCACCTGGCTGTGCCCGGCAGCCACGGCGGTGCGCACCATGCCGACGATGCCGCCCGCCGGGCCCGACAGGATCGCGTCCTTGCCCTGGAAATGGTGGGCTTCGGCCAAGCCCCCCGAACTCTGCATGAAAAACAGCTTCACGCCCGGCATCTGCTCAGCGACGCGATCGACGTAGCGGCGCAGGATCGGCGACAGGTAGGCGTCGACCACGGTGGTATCGCCGCGCCCCACCAGTTTCATCAATGGGCTCACCCGGTGCGAAACGCTCAACTGTGTGAAACCGATGTCGAGCGCCAGGCGTTGCGCAGCCGTCTCGTGGGCCGGGTAGCGATAGCCGTGCATGAAGACGATGGCGCAGGCGCGCACTCCCGCGTCGAACGCGGCTTGCAATTGTTGGCCGAGCGCCGGCTCGTCCAGCGACCGCACGATTTCGCCGTGCGCGCCGATTCGCTCATCGGCTTCGATGACACGCTCGTAGACCATCTCGGACAACACGATGTGGCGCTCGAACAGTTTCGGCCGCGCCTGGTAGGCAATGCGCAAGGCGTCGCGAAAACCGCGCGTGATGACGAGCACGGTGCGGTCTCCCTTGCGTTCGAGCAAGGCATTGGTCGCCACCGTCGTGCCCATCCTCACGCAGTCGACCTGTTGCGGCGTGATCACCTCGCCGGGCTTTAGGCCGAGCAGGATTCGCACGCCCTGCACTGCCGCGTCGGCATACTGCTCGGGGTTGTCCGACAGCAGTTTCAGCGTGTGCAGGGTACCGTCGCCGCGGCGCCCGATCACGTCGGTGAAGGTGCCGCCGCGGTCGATCCAGAATTGCCAGCGCGCTTCGGTGAATGCGGCTCGATTCACACCTCGCCCTTGCCGGCGACCACCGTCACCTTCACGCGTCGCACGGTCGACTCGATGGTGCCGTGCCGGGTGTCGGACCAATAGACGCTCAGCACATGCGGCCCGGGGCTTGCGTGCAGAGCGAATACATAACGGTAGCGATTGCGGCCGATGCGTTTCAGGTCTTGCGCTTCAGGGATCAGGGACGTGCCGTCGATGCCGATGTTCAACTGCATGTTGGCGCGAACCGCCATGTTGTGCAGATCGGCGTGGGTCTGGAAGTCGAGCCTGATCGCCGGCCCGACGCGCGCGCCCCGCTTGGG
>JBAQUQ010000453.1:0-8699 GCA_049297615.1 Burkholderiaceae bacterium | reverse complement strand
GTCTCGACAGGCACTGCGCTCGCGCTCAGGCGCTGCAGCTCGGGCGGCAAATCGTCGGCGCCGACGCGCTGCGAAGGCGCCATCACGGTCAGCCAGTGGCAGATGTTCTCCAGCTGGCGCACATTGCCCGGGTAGTCGAACTGCATCAGGCGCGCCAGCGCGGCATCGCTGAACTGCTTGGCGTCGACGCCCAATTCCTTGGCGCTTTTTTGCAGCAAGAATTTCGCCAGCATGGGAATGTCTTCGCGGCGCTCACGCAGCGGCGGCAGGCGCAGCCGGATCACGTTCAGGCGATGGAACAAGTCTTCGCGGAACGACCCTGCGCGCACGCGCTCTTCCAGGTCCTGGTGCGTCGCCGCGATCACGCGCACGTTGGCGCGCATCGGGCTGTGCCCACCGACGCGGTAGAACTGTCCGTCGGACAGGACGCGCAGCAGCCGCGTTTGCAAGTCGTAGGGCATGTCGCCGATTTCATCGAGAAACAGGGTGCCGTCATCGGCCTGCTCGAAGCGGCCGCGGCGTGTCGTCTGGGCGCCGGTGAACGCGCCGCGTTCATGGCCGAACAGTTCCGACTCGAGAAGGTCTTTTGGAATCGCCGCCGTGTTGATCGCCACAAAAGGCCCATTGCTTCCCGCGACGCCCCGCGGGCTGTGTTTGTGCAATGCCTTGGCGACGAGTTCCTTGCCCGAACCCGACTCGCCGGTGATGAGCACGGTGACGATGCTCTGGCTGAGACGCCCGATCGCACGAAACACGTCTTGCATGGCACTGGCCTGACCCAGCATTTCGGGCACTTGGACGGAGCGCTCGTCGCGAATCGGCTCGCGCAGGCTTTCTTCGACGGCGCGTCGAACCAGATCCACGGCCCTGGGAACGTCGAACGGCTTGGGCAGGTATTCGAAGGCACCGCTTTGGAAGGCGCTGACTGCGCTGTCGAGGTCGGAATAAGCCGTCATGATGATGACGGGCAGGCCCGGGTACTTGAGCTTCACCTGCGCCAGCAGATCGATGCCGGTACCACCGGGCATGCGGATGTCCGACACCAGGACTTGAGGCTGTTCGGACTCGAGCGCCGCAAGCACCGCCCGCGGATTGCTGAAGCTGCGTACCACGAGGCCTTCGCGCGCGAGCGCGCGCTCCAGCACGAAGCGGATGGATTGGTCGTCGTCGGCGATCCAGATAGGTTTCATGCAAAGCCTGGGTTGACCGCCCTCCCCGCACAAGCCATCGGCAGCTCGGCGATTCAGGGCAGCGGAATCAGTATCTTGAAGACAGTATTGCCGGGCTCGCTTTCACATTCCACCGTGCCGAGGTGCTGCTGGACGAAGGTCTGCGCCAGGGTCAATCCCAGACCGCAGCCGCCTTCACGCCCCGTCACCAGGGGATAGAAAATCCGCTCGCGCAGCGCCTCGGGAACGCCGGGTCCGTTGTCTCGAACATGCAATTCCAGTGCCAGCCGATAGCGCTGCTTGCCCAGCGTCAGCTGGCGAACGATGCGCGAACTCAATGTGATGCACGCATCGCCGGTCGCGATACGATCCGTGAGGGCCTGGGCGGCGTTTTGCACGATGTTCAGCACCGCCTGGATGAGCTGCTCACGGTCGCCGCGAAAGTCGGGAATCGAAACGTCGTAGTCGCGTCTGACTTCGAGCCCGCGCGGGAACTCCGCCATGATGAGGGCGCGAACGCGTTCGCAAACCTCGTGAATGTTCACGTCACCCACTAACTGCGGCCGGCGGTGCGGCGCGAGCAGCCGATCCACCAGGGCCTGAAGGCGATCCGCTTCGGCGATGATGACGCGGGTGTAGTCGCTCAGGCTCTTCGATGGCAACTCCATCTCGAGCAGTTGCGCCGCGCCGCGAATGCCACCGAGCGGGTTCTTGATCTCATGCGCCAGGTTTCGGATCAACTCCTTGTTCGCCTGGACTTGCCCGACAACCCGCTCCTCGCGCTCCAAACGCGCCTGTTGCTCGATCAGAACGAGTTCGATCACCAGGTGCGCACTCGCCTCGACAGGGCTGACGATGACGTGCACCGGCCAGGCCTCGCCGCTGCCGTGGCCCGGGCGGTACAACTGCGCCTCGAGCCGGCTCGCCGAAAACTGGTTGCCCGCGACGGCCGCAACGGTGTCGCGTATCGGTTGCGAATCGACAAACCAGTCGAACACATTGGAGCGCTGCACGTTGCGCCGCGCCAGGCCCATGGTTTGCTCGAACGCGGCGTTGGCGAAGATGCACTCGCCGTCGGCGCCGACCACGGCGACCATGCTTGCCAGGTGATCGAAGGCCGCATAGGCCTGGACCGCTTCGCGACGCGCCGATGCCGGGTCGGCGTTCACTGCTGCAGTTTGGACAGTTCGCGCTTCAGCGCCGCAATATCGCCTTCCTTGCGAGCGATTCCAGCCCTCAATTCGGCAACACGATCGAGATACTTTTGATAGTTGCGTTCGTCGCCGCGCCGCTCGGGTTCGCCATTGTTGAATTCTCGCTGCAGTGCCGCCAAGCGCTCGGTCTCGGCGCGCAATTCAGTCTCCAGAATTCGACGCGCATCGCCGTCGCGCGCACGCTGATCGTTGGGATCGACCTTGCCGTCGGGCCGGCCTTCCGAGCCTCGCCCCGCGGACCCGCCTTGTGCCGGAACCGGCTTACCCTCGGGACGCGGGCGAACACTCTGGATCACCGTCACCGGTACGCCTTCGAGCGTCCGACAGCCCCGCTCATTCGCTTCCTTGGCCGTGATCGTGTCGGTGTAGATATTGCCCGGGCAGCGATACACCGTGTTGTTCGCCTGCGCGTCAACCATCGGTGCGCTGCACAGCACTGCGAGCAAACCACGGCGCAAATCGATGCTCACCCCAAGACCCATTTTCATGACAACCCGTCCTTGGCCTTCGAACACCCGGCGGACCCCTGCGCCGGGTGGCTGGCGCAGATTGTCTCGCAGCTCGAGCCAGGCCGGCAGATTGCGTCCCGGCCGGCAAGACGGGGCGAGAAAAAGGGACGGCCGAAGCCGTCCCTGTCCTGGCACCGCGCGCCCGGGCAGCCCTTGGGGGGCAACCCGTGGGCACAGGCTGTCTTAAAGGCTGTAGTACATGTCGAACTCGACGGGGTGGGTCGTCATGCGAAAGCGCGTCACTTCCTGCATCTTCAACTCGATGTACGCGTCGATGTAGCCGTCGGTGAACACGCCGCCCTTGGTCAGGAAGGCGCGTCCCTTGTCGAGGTAGTCCAGCGCCTGATCCAGGCTGTGGCAGACCGTGGGGATTTTTGCGTCTTCCTCGGGCGGCAGGTGGTACAGGTCCTTGCTCGCGGCATCGCCCGGATGGATCTTGTTCTCGATACCGTCCAGCCCGGCCATCAGCATCGCCGCGAAGCCGAGATAAGGATTCGTCTGGGGGTCGGGAAAGCGCACCTCGATGCGCCGCCCCTTCGGGTTGGCCACATAGGGAATGCGCACAGACGCCGAGCGATTGCGCGAACTGTAGGCCAGCTTGACGGGAGCCTCGAAACCAGGCACCAGGCGCTTGTAGCTGTTCGTCCCCGGATTCGTGATCGCGTTCAAAGCACGTGCGTGCTTGATGATGCCGCCGATGTAGTACAGCGCGAATTCCGACAGGCCCGCATAACCGTCGCCGGCAAACAGGTTCTTGCCGTCTTTCCAGACCGACTGGTGCACGTGCATGCCCGAGCCGTTGTCACCGACGATCGGCTTGGGCATAAAGGTCGCCGTCTTGCCGTACGAATGCGCGACGTTCTGGATCACGTACTTCTGCAGCTGCAGCCAATCGGCGCGCTGCACCAAGGTACTGAATTTGGTGCCCAGCTCCATCTGGCCAGCCGTGCCGACCTCATGGTGATGCACTTCGACGGGGATGCCCAGGGACTCCAGGATCAGGCACATCTCGGAGCGCATGTCCTGGAAACTGTCCACGGGAGGCGTCGGGAAATAGCCGCCCTTGACGCTGGGGCGATAGCCCGAATTGCCGTGTTCATATTCTTTGCTGCTGCTCCAGGCGGCCTCCTCGGATTCGATCTTGCAGAACGAACCCGCCATGTCCACGCCCCAGCGAACGCTGTCGAAAACGAAGAATTCGGGCTCTGGGCCGAAAAAAGCCGTGTCACCCAGGCCGGACGACTTCATATAGGCCTCGGCACGCTTGGCCAGCGAGCGCGGGTCGCGCTCATAGGGTTTGCCGTCGCCCGGCTCGAGCACATCGCAAGTCAGGAGCAGGGTGGGCTCTTCGAAGAACGGGTCGACGTTGGCCGTATTCGGATCCGGCATGAGCAGCATGTCGGAGGCTTCGATGCCCTTCCAGCCGGCGATCGACGAGCCGTCGAAAGCATGGCCGGAGATGAATTTGTCTTCGTCGAACGCGGACACAGGGACGGACACATGCTGTTCCTTGCCGCGGGTATCGGTGAAGCGGAAGTCGACGAACTTGATCTCGTTCTCCTTCACCATCTTCATCACATCGGCAACGGTCTTGGCCATAAGTACTCCTCACGGGGCTTTTGTTTGGGGGTGATTGGGTCGCGCACAGAGGGCAACCCGCTGCGTCGGCGCGCAAAATGCGCACAGGAATGTAGCAGAAACCATGCCCGCATCAGGCACTCTGCGTGCACCGCAGCGGTGCGGCCCGACGCACCGATCCGTGCACCCGGGCAGAGCTTTATCGCACCAACTCAGGGCCGAGTTGGACGTCCGTTTCGCGCAGGCCTTGCAACAACTGCGCATACGCCGCGTCGATGCCTGCCGGATCGCCCTTCACACCGATTTCGATGTGACGTCCCCATTGCGGGTGATCGACGCTGGGCAGGCTGAACACTTTGATGCCCGCAAATCGGGTCTCGATGCTCAGCATCAGGGGCGTCAGCGCCGCCTCCAAGCCGCGAAAGACGATCACCGACTTCTCGCGCACCGCCACCGGGCGATGCAGATGCGCCAGGTGCCCGTCGAGAACCCATTCGATCATCGGCCAGGCCATGACGGGAAAGCCTGGCACGAAGTACACGCTGTCGAAGGAAAACCCGGCAATCTTGTTGTATGGATTGGGGATGATCTGCGCCCCTTGGGGAAACATTCCCATGTTGAGGCGGTGCACGTTGTCGCTGCGCTCGGGCTCGCAGGCTTGGCCCTGCTCCTTGGCCAGCTCGAGCATGCGCACGAGGATAAGATCGCGCGCCTGCGGGTGCAGGACCAGGGGCAGGCCCAGCGCCTGCGCGGCGCATTGGCGCGTGTGGTCGTCGGGCGTCGCACCGATGCCACCGCACGTGAAGACGACATCGCCGCAGGTGAAGGCATGGCGCAGGTCTTGCGTGATTCGTTGCGGCTCGTCGCCGACGTAGCGCGCCCAGCTCAAGCCCAGGCCGCGCGCGGCGAGCAGGTCGATCACTTTGGGCAGGTGCTTGTCGGTGCGTTTGCCCGAAAGGATCTCGTCTCCGACGATGATCAATCCGAAGTTCATGATCGCGGCAGACTCAGGGTTGCCGGGCTCGATGCGACCACTGGCGTCGACGGGCTCGCATCGGCGTCGCGCTGGATCCTCGAACGCAGCACCTCGAGAGCTGCCAGCAAGTAATGGGTGAACCATAGCGTCGAGAAAGCAAACACCAGGGTATAGATCCACACTGCCGCGACCACCAGGACAGGCGCGAAGATCAGCAATGCCGCGCTGGCCGCCCACAACAGTGAGGGTGCGGCGCCCAAGTAGCCGGTGACCACGCCCATCGCGATCAAGGGCAAGCGGTGCTCGCGCATCAGCGCCCGGCGCTCGTCGGCGCTGGCGTGTTCGGCAAGTGCGTCGAAGCTCAGCACGCGGTAGGTCAACCAACCCCAGATCAGCGGGGGCAGCAGCAGAACCAAGGGCGGCACAAACCAAAACGGAATGCTGACGACCAGTGCGGCCAGCGCCGCCAAGGTGCAGCCAAGCGACCATGTGGCACTCGCGGAAAAACTCGCGCCACGGCGCCGCTCGAGCTTGGCGAAACGCCGCTGCGCCACCAGGCTGACGACAGCCGGCGTCATCAACAAGGCCACCACCAAGAGCGAGAACACAATGAGCACCGGAATCGCCAGCGCGACAACGATCAGAGGCGCGATCACGACGCGCAAGCCTGCCGCGCCGATGCTGTCGAGCCAGCCCAGCAAGGCCTCGAGCAGGTGCCAACTCTGGAGCGTTGCGCGCAGGCCGGCAAGCGCGTCTTCCCAGAAGAAGTAGCCGAGCAGGCCCGCCAACCCACCGCAAATCAGCAGCGGCAAGAACGACAACCAGATCACGCGCGGATGCAGGCAGTAGGCGGCAGCACGCCAAAACGAATCGAGCAGTGGGGTCACGCCCGGGAGGATAGTCCAAGCGCTGCCCATCCATGCGCGCGCAATCGTTCCGCGTGGTGCGCCCGTGCGAGCAAGGGATGCACTGCAAACAGGATCACAATGTCGCCTCCTTTGCCCCGGCAATGACCCTGCATCCCCCGACTCTTTTGTTCGTCTGCAGCGCCACCCTGTTGCTTGCAGCAGCGGTGATGACATGGTTCGGCGCCCGCCAGCGCTGCTACCGCGGCTACTGGTGCTGGGTCGCCGCCCAGTGGTTGCTCGGAGCCGGCCTGGCACTCCAGCTCGGCGCGCCGCGCGGCGATCTGGTGACTGCGGGCGTACATCTGTTGATCCTGCAATGGCCGGTCCTTGCGCTGGCCGGCCTGCGCCGGTTCTATTCACGCCACGGCCTGCCGGTGCACGGCAGCGTCGACCTGTGCCTGTTCGGCCTCGCCTGGTTGGGCGTGGCCGCAGCGCTGCAACTGCGCGCGTCCTATCCCACCCAACTGCTCGCGTGGTGCATCGGGTCGCTCTTGCTTCAGGCCTACGCCGCGATCCTCGTGACACGCCTGACCGAGTTCAAGAGCAGCGCTGCACTGCAGTTGCTCGCGCTTTCGCTGGGGGTCGCCGCAATCGCGAACGCGGTCCGCCTTGCCATCGCGGGGGACGCACCCACCTTCGCGGGCGAGGCGTTGTTGGCCGGCAGCGTGATCATGATGCTGCCGGCCGTGGTGTTGGTCCATGTGGCCTTGATGCTCAGCTTTCAGCGCACCGAGCACACCTGGTTGGCCGAACAGCGCAAGTTGCGTTACATGGCCGACATGGATGTCTTGACGCGGGTCGCCAACCGTCGCCATTTTCAGGAGCTGGCCAGTGACGCCCTGGCTGCGTTCAAGGCCGAAGGAGCGAGCCTGATGACCTTCGATATCGACCACTTGAAACGCATCAATGACATGTTCGGCCACGCCAGCGGCGACGACGCCCTGCGCCAGGTGTCGCTGTGCATGCGCAATACGCTGCGCGAGCATGACGTCGCGGGCCGGGTTGGCGGCGACGAGTTCGCGTGTTTGCTGCCCGAGACGCTGTCCAAGGGCGCGATGGCTGTGGCTTCGCGAATCGTCGCCAACCTTTCGAGGCACCAAGTCGCGCCGCGCATCGCGCCGCTCAGCCTGAGTTTCGGCATCGTGCAGATTTACGAGGACGAGACCATCGGCGACGCGCTGCGCCGCGCCGAGCAGGCATTGTTCGAAGCAAAACGCCAGGGCCGCAGCCGCATGGTCGTGGCCACCGGTTCGAGCGACAAGCCGGTGTTCACGAACAGTCGCACCCTCGGCCTGTTCAGCGCCTGAGCGTCGCAAGTCACGGCGGGCTGGACGGCGCCCCCTTGTGGCGCCAATAACGTTGCGTCGTTTCGCGCAGGCAGGTACCGCCCGCGCCGTCGCCTGCAGGCCAAGACCAGGCGCCGCAGCGAGCACTCTCCAGCGTGACGATGCCACGCTCGACGTAACGCGCCACGACCTCGGGAGCCGGGTGCCCGAAACGATTGCGGTAGCCGGCCTGGATGATGCCCAGCCTCGGGCTGACAGCATCGAGGAAGGCAGCGCTGGATGAACTCTTGCTTCCGTGATGCGGGACGACCAGCACGTCGCTGCGCAAGGCCGCGCCCTGCGCAGCGACAAGGGCCGCCTCCTGCTCGCGTTCAATGTCACCGGTGAGCAGCACATGGCCCTGCGCCGAGCCGATGCGCAGCACGCACGACATGGCATTGGGCTTGATGCGGCGCTCGCGTTCGCCGGGGAGCGCGTCCTTGCCGCCATACAGCGTTCGCGGCGGGCTCAGGATGTCGAACTGCACACCGTCCCATGACCAGGATTGACCGGCCTCGCAGCGCGTGTGCCCCACCACCGCGGCGAGCAGGGGATGCGAATCCTCCAGAGAACTCGTCACCTCACGCACCGGCAACGCGGCGAACAGCGCGCGTGCGCCGCCGACATGATCGGTATCGCGGTGGCTGAGAACGAGTTTATCGATGCGGGTCTCACCGCGACCGCGCAGCAAAGGCAGCAAGACACGCTGGCCGGCGTCGCTGTCGCGCGAATACTGCGGGCCGGCGTCGTACATCAACAAATGCCCGCGGGTTCGCACCAGAACCGCCGTGCCCTGGCCGACATCGAGGGCCAGCACCTCGAAGCGGCCGGGCTCGATCAGCGCGGCTTGCGGCATCAGCAACGGAAAAGTCAGGGGCAAGGCGAGCAGCCGGGCACGCCACGGCAGCGGCATGATGAGCAAAGCCGCCCCGAACAAGGCCGCCCCTTGCGCCCAGGCCGGCGCTGCGGCCAAGGCCCACACGGCACCGGGGAGCGCCGCCAGCCACGCCAGTGCGGCGA
>JBAQUQ010000452.1:0-13323 GCA_049297615.1 Burkholderiaceae bacterium | reverse complement strand
GGCCGCGCGCGCGCCGCGGCGCCGACGAAAAGCATTGGCCTCGCATGATGATCCGCATTCTGCAACAGCGCACGCGGCCCAGCCTTGCCCGCGCCATCGCGGCACCACGGTCAGGCGCAGCCGCCTTAGGATAGGGCCCTGCGTGTCACACCAGGAGCTCGATATGAGTCGATTCGCCAGCGCCGCGTTGTGCTTCCCCTTGTTCTGCCTCGCCCCGGCGGCGACTGCCGAATCGCTGCGCTGCAATGGCCAGAGCGCCACGGAAGGCGACTCGCGCTTGTCGGTGCTGTACAAGTGCGGCGAACCCCTGCTCAAAGACCACTACTGCGCGCCGCTCTACTACTCGCAAAGCTTGCTGCCCGTACCCGATAGCGTGGCGGGCGCCCTGGTGCCGTGTCTGCCGGTGGAAGACTGGCTCTACGACCGCGGCCCCGGCAACCTGATGGCCACGGTGCGCTTCCGCGCTGGCGCGGTGCGCGCGATCAGCTACGGTCGCGCACCGCGTTAGGAGTGCGCCAGGAGTGCGCCAGGAGCGTGGCCGGCACAGCAGCCTCACCACTTGTTGCGCAACTCGCGCAGCTTGAGGAACACGGTCTTGGCGTCGGGCTCCTCGGGCAGCTCGGGAAAACTCTCGCGCAGTTTGGCGATCACGCCCGCGCTCGTCAGGCGGAAAAAAGTGTTGAAGCGTTTTTCGTCGGCGAGCGTCGTGACGATCGACTGCGCCGGGTCGTGGCCCTGCACTTTGGGCAATAGCGCCTGGGCATCGGCGTTGCCGGGCTCGCGCGACAGCGTGAACTTCAGGTTGTTCTCGATGTAGTCGTGCCCCGGGTAGACGCGCGTGTTCTCGGGCAAGCGCGCGAGCTGTTCGGCGAAGGTCTTGTACAACTCGTGCGGGTGGCCGCCGTTGTGGCAATTGCCCGCGCCGGCGTTGAACAGGGTGTCGCCGCAAAACAGCGCCGGCTGCTCCGTGTGCGAGCGCAGGCAGATGTGGCACATGGTGTGGCCGGGCGTGTCCAGGCATTCCAGCTCCACGGTCTTGCCGACCTTGATCACGTCGCCCGCCTTCACGCCGCGGTCCACGCCGGCGATGCTCGCGCCGGCGCGGTGGTGTGCGATGACTTTCGCGCCGGTGGCGGCCACGACAGCGGCATTGCCGCCGGTGTGGTCATGGTGCTCATGGGTATTGAGCAATTGCGTGATGCGCCAGCCGCGCGCCCTCGCCGCGGCAAGGCACTTCGCATGATCGAGCGGGTCGATGGCGAGCGCTTCGCCCGTCTCGGGGCAGGCGATCAGGTAGTTGAAGTTGCGGTAGGCATTGCCGGTCCAGATGCGTTCGACGAGCATGGGATTCTCCTTGTGGGCGCAGTTCGCTGGCGGATGAAGCATCGACTCTAGAACACCCCGAGCATCAGCCCGCCGGCCAGGGCCGCGCCCAGCTCGTGGCAACGCTGCAAATCGTCGGGGCGAATCTTCTTTCGCGCCAAGATCGCCTCGGGCGTCTGTGCTTGCGTGCAGACGATCAAGGTCGGCGCCACCTGGCGCAGGCGCCAGCCGGTGGCGATGCGTTCCACCTGGCGCGCAGCGCCCTGGCCGTCGCTGCCGGCGCAGATCAGGCAGGCATAGGGCCGGCCGTTCAGGCGCTCCAGCACGGGGTAATAGGTGCGGTCGAAGAAGTCCTTCATCAGGCCGGCCATCGACGCCAGGTTCTCGGGCGTCGCGAAGATGAAGCCGTCGGCGGCGAGCAGGTCGGCAGGGCCCGCCTGCGGCGCGCGCACCAGCCGCACCGTCAAGGAGGCTTCAGCGTCGTCCGCGCCGCTCGCCGCCGCCTGGGCCATCTGCAGGGTGCCGCCGGTGAGCGTGTGGTAGACGATCAGCAGGGTTTTGGCCATGCCCCAAGCATAGAGCGTCGTGCGCTGCGTGCATCTGCGCGCCTGCGCAAGCAGGTGTTCAGGCCGGCAGGCTGTTGCTCCTCCACAATTTTGTGGATGGCGGCTCGGGAGATTGGGCGCATGATCGCCACAGCGCAGAGGCGCTGCCTGTCATCCCGGCGAACACCGGGGTGCAACGGACACGATCGCGCGGGCGCAGCGGCGCCTGGAGAAATTCGGTTCGCTTGCATTGCCACGGAGCGCCAACATCCCGATGGGCCAGACCGAGCGCCTGTACAAGCTCAAGAGCTGGCTCGACGCCGGCAAGTGCATGAGCAAGGCGGCCCTGCTCGAACAGTTGGGCGTCTCGCCCGCCACCCTCAAGCGCGACCTCGCCCACCTGCGCGACCGCATGAACGCGCCGATCGTTTTCGACCGCGAGCGCGGCGGCTGGCGGCTCGACCGCCATGCGGCCAGCGTGGGCACCCAGTACGAACTGCCCGGCCTGTGGTTCAGCGCCCAAGAAATCCACGCCCTGCTGACGATGCAGCACCTGCTGGCGCACCTCGACGCCGGCGGCCTGCTGCGTCCGCACATCGCTCCGCTGATCGAGCGCCTCGACAAGGCGCTCGGCGCGGGTTCCGGCGCCAGCGCCGAAGTGGCGCGGCGCATCCGCGTCCAGACCGTCGGCGCCCGCAAGGTGCATCTGCCGCACTTCCAGGCGGTGGGCACGGCCCTGTTGCAGCGCCGCCGGCTGGTGATCGACTACCACGGCCGCAGCCGCAACGAACGGCGCGAACGCGAAGTCTCGCCGCAACGGCTCATCCACTACCGCGACAACTGGTACCTCGACGCCTGGTGCCACGTCAAGCGCGGCCTGCGCAGCTTCGCGCTCGACGCGGTGCAGGCGGCGCGCGTGCTTCATAGTGCGGCGATCAATGTGGCGGAGGCCCAGCTCGACGCCGTGCTCGGCGCCGGCTACGGCATCTTCGCCGGGAGAAAGGTGCAGTGGGCGACCCTGCGCTTCACGCCGGAACGCGCGCGCTGGGTGGCGGCGGAGACCTGGCACCCGAAGCAGCGCGGGCGGTTCGAGGCGGACGGTTCGTACCGGCTGGAACTGCCCTATGCCGACCCGCGTGAGCTGGTGATGGACATCCTGCGGCATGTGCCGGAGGTGGAGGTGGTGGGGCCGGCGGGGTTGAGGGAGGAGGTCGGAGCGAAATTGCGGGCGGGGGTGGAAAAGATGGGTGGGAGGGTCACGCCATGAGCCTGAGGCCAGGCAATATCTCTCCGAGCACACTTCTCTTGCAGAGTACAAACGGGTTCAGATGCACTTCCTTCACGTCCGCAATGACGAACTGACTTGATACCCACGCACTCTGCTCTGCCATGCCCGCAAACCTATACGCAAAGAAAATTGTGACTTCGTCTACAAGCGTCCTCTAACGACTCCAAAGTGCGACAGACTTTCACCGATTGGAAATCAGATGAAGCGCTATCCAGTCGAATTCGAAATCGCCGGTCCTGCAGCGATGTTCAGTCGCCCTGACACCGGAGCAGCCCCAGTTTCCTATCCGGTCCCCACCTGGTCCGCATGCAAAGCCATGTTCGAAGCGGTGGCGCGCGGTTTTGTGGCCAAGAACATTGCGTCGGCCTTCTTCTGTCCAACATCGGTCGAAATCAGAAGGCCGATCCGCTTTGAAAGGTACGTGACGAACTATCGTGGCCCACTAAGAAAGTCATCGCAAATCGAGAAGCAGGCATCCTACCAACTTCAAGCGACGATCCTCGTGGACGTCTGCTACCGGGTACGGGGCGAAACAGTGCAAATCCCCGGGGCCGCTGACGGCGGTGTAAGCGCCGCGCATGCGCTCCAGGCGATGTTCAATCGCAGGCTGGCAGGCGGTGTCTCCAAGTACCCACCCTGTCTTGGTTGGAAGGAGTTCTTGCCGAGCTACTTTGGCCCTTTTCTTGAGGCCCCTGAATGGCAGGCGCTGTTCCCACTTCAGCACGAGGAATCAACGCAGTTGCCAGCGTTCCTGCTTGCGGTCTGGGACGCACCAGTAAATGGCGATTACAGACCTGTCTTCCGCGAGCTGCAGATTGAAGCTGGGACGCTGCGCTTCCCGCGCGTCAGCCTGGCCAACGGAAAGCTGGTGTTCGAGGAGGAACCCCATGCTGGCTGAATTGCTGCATCTCACCCGCAACCTCGACGAACAAGGCATCGTCTCAATCCTGGTCCACAAGGACTTCCGCAAGCCGGGCCTGAGCAGCCACACGACCTTGAAGGCAGTTTTAGGTCCGGACGGCAGGATCATTCGGCTTGCGCTGCTCACTCCCGACGATCAACCGGGGCTATGGACGCTCAAGCGCGGCAACTTCAGCTTTTTCCCCGCAGTGCGGGTTCCCAGCGGTCCACTGGTGCTGTCGCCCGACGACGAACGCTGGTCGGTTCTCGCGGAGAATCCAAGCGCTGAGACGCTGAGGAACATCGTCACCGGCCAGAACCGCCCACCAGTTCAAGACATTGATTTGGCCAAACTCCGGGATGAGCAGGCGGCCCGCATATTGAAGTGGACGCAACCATCGCCCGAGCCAGCACTCGTTGCACTTCAGGGCTTCGCGAACGCTTTCGCTCGGTTCTCGGCTTCCGCCAACGGCGTTTCCCAGGAGATCTTGCGAGCCACCGAAGAGGCACTGAGGTATGCGGCAGATCCCCAGTTCGTCCGAGCTTTGGGCACGCTGCTTGTGGGCCAAAGAAAAGAGCCGAGAGGTAAGAAGGCGACCATCGAATACAAGGTCCAGTTGTGCTTCGACTACGCCCCACTCGGCGAACCCGGCTTCAGTCTCTACGCGTCGCGCGTCAAGCAGGTCGTTCTGGAATGCCTGCGTCGCGAAGGCCCCGCCGACCCAACCGCGTCGGCATTGGGCGCGAACGACAGAGTACGCTGCGCCGTCTCTGGGCAGATGCTCTCTTTCTCTGACCTGCTCGACGGACCCTTTCCCGAATGGAGCATCGCGCCAACAATCAGCAAGCCCACCGCGCCGTTCTCCAAATTTTCCGACGCGCGCTGCAATTTCCGCTACCACCGCGCCGACAGCCAGGCGATCCCCATAGGGACAGAGACCTCGAATCGTCTCGTCGCCGGACTACAGACGTTGACGGACCGTTTTGCCGGCACCGCCTGGCGGCCGATTCGCAATGGACGGCTGGAAGAGCGGAACAAGAAGAAGATTGAGGCCCAGGATGTGCTGATCGCGTATCCATCTTGCACGCTCGATGAACTCGCCGCAGTTGACCTGTTCGCCCCGGGAAACTTCGCCAGAACACCTCAAGAAGAACAGTTCGCAGCCAAGAACTTCAAGGAGGTGGCAGAACCAGTATGCAGGGCGTTTTTCGCCGCTGTGGACCGGCAGTCGTTTGACCCGTACCTGACCATTCTTCTGATCCGCCAGATATCTCCCGGTCAGATTCAACTGGCGTACTCCGGCACGCCGACCCTCAAGTACTTCATCAGCGCGGTACAGGACTGGATTGCTTCCGGAAGCAATCTCCCGCCGCGCCTACGGATTCCACTGCCGTCCAAGAAATCATCAATAGGGTTCAACTGGTTTCGCCCGGCGCTGCTTTTCCCCGAACAGATCGCCCGCCTGCTGTCGCATCAATGGATACGCGGTGGTGCAGAAAGCGCTCGTGTGGAAGCACCGTCGGTTGGCATGGTGCTTGATCTGTTCTTGCGCAAGCCGGGTGTCTGGCGAGGCATCGCCGAACAGTTGCTCGACATCACTTTGACGAGAACCAGCGCACTGCTCATTCACGCCGGACACGTACTCCACAAAGACAACCGCCGCTCACTCGTGATGTGGATCGATTTCGTCAATTCGGCGAAGGCAGTCCGCGACCCCCGCAAACCGGACTACGCCCTCGCTCAAACCGTCAGCCTCATTGGGAGCTTGCTTTTCGCCATGAACTCAAAAGCCCACATCTATATGAATGAATCACCGTATCTCGTCGGCAAGCTGCTCGCCATGATGGATGAGCTGCACAAGCGCTATTGCGAAGTGGTGAGGGACGGTGACATCCCGCATGCGTTGATCGGCAATGGCCTGCTCGGTCGTGCATCGGAATCACCTGCAAGAGCATTGGAAGAACTGAGCGAGCGCAGTCGCATCTACATCGGGTGGGCGCGAAGCGCCAGTGTTGATACGAAGACGTCCGACGGAATCAGGATAGCGACTTACTCGGCTCGCAAGCTGCTTCGCTTGGCACAGCCTCTTTGCGAAACGCTGCACGCGGAAGCCTCGCTAGAGAGAGAACTGACTCCGGTCCAGAAGGCTCACCTGTTCCTCGGCTATCTATCACCGGTACTGGGCGATGACGTACCGCCGGAGACAAATGACGACGAGTCCGTCCCCAAAGTGCCGGCCCCCGCCATCGCCCCTTGATTTCAAACGAAGAGGTTTCGCATGACTACAAATATCCCACGCGTCACCGGCCTGTTGGTGATCGAAGTACGCAACTCCAACCCCAACGGCGACCCTGACCGCGAGAGCGATCCGCGCACCAGGGCACACGATGGTCGGGGGATGATCAGCGACGTGTCGTTCAAGCGCAAGCTCAGGGAATTGGTGCTTGCAAAGACCGGGCCCGTTTGGGAGCAGTTGAAGAGAAGTCTGTCGCTCGACGATGATTCATTCGGCATCCATGTTGACCAAGACACGCGTGACCGTGAGAAGGCGGCTAGAGGTGATCAGAAGAAGACCTTGTCAGGCGGCCATTGGGATGTGCGTGTCTTCGGAAGCACCGACCTTGAAAAGGACGACAAAGGCTTCATTCGGACTGGTGTTGCCCAGTTCTCGATTGCGGTGTCGGCTGCCAAGGTTCGCATCCAGCGCGACACGAACACAGTGAAGGCCAATGTGGACGCGAGCAAGAAAGCAGACCGCGGCATGGCGCCGTTGGGCTTCCGCATCGTCGAACACGGGGTGTATGCAATGCCCTTCTTGATCAACCCGACGGCTGCCGCCAAGAGCGGCTGCACGCTGCAAGACATCGAGCTGCTGTGCCGATTGATCCCGTATGCCTATGCGCACAATCCGTCCCGCATTCGTCCGCTGGTGGAGGTGCGTCATGCCTGGTACTTTCAGCATGCCAGTGCGCTTGGCTCCTGTTCCGACTTCGCCATCATCGACTCTCTGACACCCGCAAAGGCGAAACCCGAAGAGCCGTCCACCTCTTGGGAAGAGTACGGCTACGACGGCGAAATACTTCTGGCGAGCCTGCGGCAGGCGTACGCGGGCAAGTTTGAACACTTCGGTGACTTGACCAATCCTGCGTTCGTTGACGAGGCGTTCGGCCATCGCGGTGCTTGATCTGCTGGCGCACAGTGCCCGATACGGTTGCCCGGCGCAGCCGTATGAAGAGCACATACGGCATGTGACCCTTGGCGCCGTGCATCGAGCGCGAGCCATGCTGCGGCACTACGCACCACCACGAGAAGTGAAACGCCCAGACAAGCGTGAGCTGTTGGCGATTCTTGGCGACGGTGCGAGCTTTCACGACTTCGGCAAGCTTGATGACGGCTTTCAGGAAACACTTCGGACCAACCGTTATTCACCGATGCATGTGCGGCATGAGGACGCTGGCGTTGCAGTCTTGAGTCTGTATGGCGCGATGGAAGCTGCGGGCCTTGTCAGCTCGCATCACCAGGGATTGGTTTGCTACAAATTCGAGCCCCAAAAGTCGCGCTCTGTGCGCTCGCGCGCGTCAACCCAACCGCAACGGTTGAGTGCAACGCCGTTTCGGATTGACGACGCGCTGACCCAACAGGCGACCGGCATCCACTTGCAACAGTACCGAGACCGCCACGAAGCATTGCTTGGGCGGCGTCGGCCCGATGTGGAAAATGGGCAAAGTCGATGCACTGGCTTTGCTCGACGCTTGCTTCTTTCCGCGCTTGTTGATTCGGACCACACCGATACGGCACGCCACTATCGACAACACGCCGAAAATGAAGCGCAGGAAGGTCGCTGGGCCGAACGGCTCGCGGCCTTGACCCAATATGTCAGCGGGCTACCCAAGCCAACGGATGCTGGCAATGAGCCAGCACAGTTGCGGCAGCAACTCCGCGACGAGTTGTTCATCACTTGCCTGAGCGCCGACACATCTGAACGACTGCGAAGCTGCGATGCCGTGGTCGGAGCGGGCAAAACAACAGCCGTGATGGCCCACCTGCTCAAGGCTGCCGCTGATCGGCGCTTGCGCCACATCTTCGTCGTCCTTCCCTATACGAACATCATCCGGCAGTCGGTAAACATCTATCGACAAGCGTTGTGCCTGCCGGGCGAAGATCCCGAAACGGTGGTGGCCGAACACCATCACCAAGCCAGCTTCAAGGACATGGCCCTGCGCGGACTGACGACGCTGTGGCGTGCTCCGATCATTGTCACGACGGCGGTGCAATTCTTCGAAACGCTGGCCGCCAACCACACGGGGAAATTGCGCAAGTTGCACGAACTCCCTGGGTCCGCGGTGTTTCTGGACGAAGCGCATGCCGCCTTACCCGCACAACTGTGGCCGATATGCTGGAACTGGCTGCGTGAGTGGATTGACGAATGGAACGGCCACTTGGTACTGGCGTCCGGATCGCTTGCAGAGTTCTGGCGGCTGGATGAGTTTCGCGCAATTGCCGAGGGCAGGGATGCAGGCCAAGCGCCGCAAGACGCACAAGCGAAGGTGACCGCGTTGGCCGAAAACCTGCGCGAGAAGATGCGGGCAACCGAGCACCTGCGCATCCGCTTCGACGCCCGCCGCGAACCCGTATCAGCCGACGAACTGTGCGAGTGGGTGGAAGCTTCCCCAGGGCCACGCCTCCTGATTGTCAACACGGTTCAGTCGGCTGCCGTGGTGGCCAAATACATGGCTGATCGATCAAAACAGACGGTGATGCATCTGTCTACAGCCCTGACGCCAATTGACCGCAACGTACTGATACAGCAGATCGAGGCCCGACTAAATAGCGAGTCGAATTGGACGCTTGTGGCTACGAGCCTGGTCGAGGCAGGGATGAACTTCTCATTTGCTACCGGATTTCGCCAGCGCTGTTCGGCCGCCAGCCTGATACAGACAGGTGGCCGAGTAAATCGCGGGGCCGACAGGCCAGACATCGGCCGCGTCTGGGATTTCGAGTTTGCCGACGCCACAACGTTTCCCGACAACCCGTACGTCCGTTCATCCAAAGAAGCGCTTGGCGTTCTTTTCGACGCCGGTGTGATTTCGCCCGAAGGGACTCCCAATCTCGCGCGGGTCTGTATTGAGGCCCTTCGGATGGAATTCAAAGCTCGCCAACAAGGGTTGGCGTATGAAGCCATCGCAGCCGAAATGCAGCTTGACTACCCATCCGTTGCAGAGAAATGCCGCGTCATTCAAAGTGACACGCGGCTCGTACTTGTAGATCGGCAGATCGTAGACCGTGTTCGGACGGAGCATCGCTTCGGCGCGAGAGTCAAGCACCAAGAACTGATCATGCACAGTGTTCAGCTCTATCACACGAAGATCATCAACCTTGGATTGGAGCCTGTCATTCAGGGATCCGACGACTTGTTCGCGTTGCCAGAAGGCTGGCGGTACGACCCGCTTTGCTACGGCTACATGGCGGGCTGGTTCGATCTACAAGAAGCGCGAATCTCTGGGGGGTTCTTTGTTTGATACCAAACTTTTCTTACTCAAGTTCGCCCCGCACGGCGGGGCGAACGATGATTTGCATCAACCGAGCTTGCCGCGCATTTCCGTCATCACGGCCTCCCAGGGAATGCACTCGACCTCGCCGGAATCGATCTGCTGGATGCGCCGCGCGATCTCAGCCTCCCAGGCGGCATCGACTTCCTCTTTCGAGTTCACGCCTAGCGAAAGCTCGTCGGCCAGATCGGCTCGCTCTGTCGGCGCGAGCTTCATCGCTTCGGCTTCGACGACTTCGTCGAGCAGAGCTTCGGCGCGGGGCGAATCGGTCTCGGGGGCGAGCCACTTCGGGACCATGCTGGCGTCGACCACGCATTTCATCGCTGGTCGCGGCTCTCGCGCAGCAGGTCTTCAGAAGGTGTCTGCCGGCGCCCCGCGCTCAGCGCGCGGATGTCGGCGGCCAGCTTCTTCAGCTCGGCGCGGCGGCTGCTGGGTTGCGCCAGCGCGGCCCTCACAATCTCGAGCAGCTCGGCGTTCATGGAGCGTTGGTTGCTTGCGGCACGCAGGCGCAGCTTCTCCTTGAGGTCGTCGTCGAGGTTTCGCAGCACGATGTCGGCCACGGCAAGTCTCCGCGAGAATCAGCGTGATGCCGAGGATAGCAAGTTGGCGCTGTTCGCGCAGCGTCGATTCGGTACGCCGATTCACCGTGGACGAATCCGACCTGGGGTCGATGAACGAAAGGGCCAGCGTGAACATTGCGAGCCTGAAGGCCTACCTCCCCAACCAATACCCCGGCCTGCGCCTCTGGTTCGCCACCGCCAGAATCCGGATCAGGTCTGCATCGAGCCGATAGTGCAAGGTGTACGGAAAGCCATCCAGTCGCAGTTTGCGGCTCGTCTTCGGGCCGGGCGATCCAAGCTCTGTAAAGCGCACCAGAAGCTGTACTGCCTCGTCGCGCCTCGTCTCGAATGCGTCGGCGATTTTCGGGCCCGCCACGTCGGCATACCACGGCACCGCCTCGAGCACCTCTGCATACGCGGCGGGCTCGTATTGCACGTTCACAGCGTGCGACGTGCGTCGATCAGTGCCCGCAGCTCGGCGCGCACTTGCTCATACGGGATGGCATCGGTGCGCCCAGCATCCATCGCTTCGATGCGGCGCGCGATTTCGTCATTCCAGGCTTTGGCAATGTTTTCGGGTGTGTCTTGGGCGTCTGGCTCCAGACTTTCGAGCAAGCGACCCGCGAGCCGGCCGCGTTCATCGCGCGGCAACCGCAGCGCCTCAGCTTCGATGATTTGCAGCGGCATGGGCATGGTGGGCATTCCTGGGCGTAAGTACAGGGGTTTTAGTGCGTCGGCCATCACACTGAACTCGATCCACGCATGACCGACGACCCCGAACCCATCACCCTCTCCGCCCTGCAACACTGGGCCTATTGCCCGCGCCAGTGCGGGCTGATCCACCTCGAACAGGCGTTCGACGACAACCTGAGCACGCAGCGTGGGCAGGCGGTGCATGCGCAGGTGGACAAGCCGGGTGTCCAGGAACGCAAGGGCCTGCGCATCGAGCGCGCGCTGCCGCTGTGGAGCGATGCGCTGGGCCTGATCGGCAAGGCCGATGTGGTGGAGTTCGAGCCCGACGGCACGCCCTACCCGGTGGAATACAAACACGGTTCGCGCCACAAAGCGGCCGACATCGCGGCGTGCGACGATGTTCAACTCGCGGCCCAGGCCCTGTGCCTGGAAGAAATGACAGGCCGCGCCGTGAGCGAGGGTGCGTTGTACTACGCCAGCTCGCGTCGGCGCCGGGCGGTACCCATTACGCCGGCGCTGCGCGCGCAAGTACGCGAGACGGCGCATGCCGTTCGCACGATGCTCGCCGGCGCCACGCTGCCCGCGCCGACGCTGGACGTGCGCCGCTGCAAGGGTTGCTCGCTGCGCGAGCGCTGCCAGCCTGAGGCGCTGCGCCGCCTGCACGCGGCGGATTTCGAACACGTGCCGTTCGACCCGGACACGTGAGCAGAATTGCAAGGCAGGTGCACGATGCAGCTTCTGAACACGCTCTACGTCACGACGCCCGAGAGCTACTTGAGGCTGGACAACGACACCCTGCGCGTGCAGGTGGAAGACGAGACGCGCCTGCGCGTGCCGCTGCACCACCTGCAAGCCGTGGTCTGCTTCGGTCATGTGGGCTTGAGCGCGCCGCTGATGCACCGGCTGGCCGAGGACGGCATCGCCCTCGTGCTGCTCGACGCGAACGGCCGTTTCAAAGCCAGGCTCGAAGGTGCTGTCACCGGCAATGTGCTGCTGCGCCAAGCCCAGCACCGCGCCGTCGACAACCCCGCGTTCACGCTGGAATTGGCGCGCGCCATTGTTGCCGGCAAGATCAAGAACCAGCGCCAGGTGTTGCAGCGTGGCGCCCGTGAAACCAAACAAGCTGACGACGAAGCCAAGCTTACCCGGGCCGCACAAGACCTCGCCGCCAGCCTGCGCGCGCTGCCCGCCGCGCCCGACCTCGACACCCTGCGCGGTGTGGAAGGCGAAGCGGCGCGCACCTTCTTCGCCGCGCTCAACGTGCTGGTGCGCTCCGACCTGCGCCAACAGTTCAGCATGGACGGGCGCAGCCGGCGCCCGCCGCGCGATCGGATGAACGCGCTGCTGTCGTTTTTGTATTCGATGTGGACGAACGACTGCCGTTCGGCCTGTGAAGCCGCCGGGCTCGACCCGCAGCTCGGTTTTCTGCATGCCGTGCGGCCAGGGCGCGCCGCGCTGGCGCTCGATCTCGTCGAAGAATTTCGGCCCTGGGCCGACCGCTTGGCGCTGACGCTGGTCAACCGCGGGCAAATCGGCGCCGACGCCTTCGACCTGCGTGAAGGCGGCGCCGTGCTGTTGCAAGGCGACGCGCGTAAGGCCGTCGTGGTGGCGTACCAGGAACGCAAGCAAGAGGAGCTGACGCACCCGCTGCTGGCCGAGACCGTACCGTTGGGTGTGGTGCCGCTGGTACAGGCCCGCCTGCTGGCACGGCATGTGCGCGGCGAGGCCGAGGGGTATCTGCCTTTCGCGGTGCGGTGACACCATGTTGGTCATCGTTTGCTATGACGTCAACACTGAGACCAAGCAGGGCCGGCGCCGCCTGCGCCGCGTTGCGAAGGTGTGTGAAGGCACCGGGCAGCGCGTGCAGAAGTCGGTGTTCGAATGCCAGGTGACGCTGATGCAACTGGACGATCTCGAGCGCCGTCTGCTCGGTGAGGTGAATCTGCAGCAGGACTGTCTGCGCCTTTATCGGCTGCCCGACACCAAGGGCTGCGAGGTTCGGGAACACGGCAAGTTCAAAGCGACGGACTTCGACGCGCCACTGGTTCTATGATGGCTGGCGCGGACCTGGAGTGACCGCCGGCGTCGCCGCAGGTTCGCGCTCCGCGCAAGTCATTGAGGGCTCTGTGGAATTTCCAATCGAACATGTTGATCGCCTGTCCGTGTCGGATTACAGAGCCGGGTTCGCGCTATTCGATGAAAGACCGCTTACCCGCCGTCAAGTTGGCCGCGCGGAGTCGCGCGCGCTTCACAGCGCGCGCGTGGATTGAAACTTCGTGCGCCACCCAGCACCGCGACCCATGCGCTGTCGCGCGCGCTTCACAGCGCGCGCGTGGATTGAAACAGCTCGGGATAGGTTTTGCACACTGCCGTCACCTGGTCGCGCGCGCTTCACAGCGCGCGCGTGGATTGAAACACCTCTACGGCGTCGACATCGGCTTTTTTCGCGTCGCGCGCGCTTCAC
>JBAQUQ010000451.1:0-4125 GCA_049297615.1 Burkholderiaceae bacterium | reverse complement strand
GCGCTGCTGCCGCTCGAGCCGACGACATGGGCAGGCAATACCAGGGTCGCGCGCTCGCTGCGCGCCCTCTTTTGCGCGCGCAGCCGCACGTTGTCGCGCAGCGAGGCGTCGCCGATCGCTTCGAGTTGCGCCGAGGCGGTTTCGGACCATTCCAGCGCGGCTGAAACATCAGCCTGGCCGAGCCGGCCCGAGCCGCGCGTGGCGACGATTTCCGCCATCGCCTTTTCCGCGCGCCCGGGCATCAAGGCGGCCGTGGCCTCATCGACGATGCTTTCGGTGATCACCGTGTGGCCGTGCTCCTGGGCATAACGCAGAATCGCCAAGCGCGCCATGTTTTGCACAAAACCGGGTACGCGTCGCATGCGCTCTTGCGCCTCGCGCGTCCAGGTTGTCGTGACCTCGGCGATTCGTTCCACCTGCGGGCGGAACTCGCGCTGACTGAGCAGCACGGCGCAAGGCGCGCTGCGCAACAAGTTCTCTGCATTGCCGCCGATGTCGAGTTCGGCGTCGGCGTGAATGCCGAGCTTGCCGATGACCAGGAGCGACGGGCGCAGCTCATGCAGGTAGCGCGCGATGACGTCGTGGGGTTTGCCATCGAGCAGCCTGGTCTGGATGTCGACTGCGTAGTCGGCGGCGATGTCGCGGGCGATCTGCAGATGGCCCGCGTAAATTTTCGCCAGCCCGGAATCGATGATCTCCTCATGGAGTCGTTCCTGTTCCCGGAAGCGAAACACCTTGCCCGCGGCTTCGGAGAGCACGCCGGCGATTCGATTGAAGGCCACATAGTGGTAGTAGGGATCGAAGGCGGAGACGACGTGCAAGGGCACACTCCACTCTTTTGCGAGTGACAGTGCGCTGAGCAAGCCGCCGTAGGCTCGCGCAGATCCGTCGACGGCGACCGCGATCGGTCCTTCGGCGATACGCTGCTGCGGAGATCTGATCACCAGCGTATCGATGTTCGTTCTGCGAACGACCCGCTCACACACAGTGCCCAGCCGGGATTGGGCGACCGCGCCCACGCCCAACGCACCCAGGACCAGGAGATCGTGCTCGCCGCTATTGGCCTGCGTGGTCAGCTCACGATAGTTCTTGCCTTCCAGCGCGAGGCGCGAAAAGCGCAAACCGGCCTCGCTGCAGGCGCGGTCCGCTTGGTCCATATAGCAGTCGGCGATCACCGACAGTCCACGCGTGATCAGGTCATCGTGCACGCCGCGTTGGCGTTCGAGTTCCTCCTCCTCGCGAAACTTCTCGGGCAGCCCGCCCTCCATCTGGCGGAAGCGCAGGTCGTGCATCTTCGCCGCATAGACATGCGCTGCGCTCACCCGCGCGCCCCACAGCCGCGCGAGCGCGATGCCGTCTTCGACGCCGCGGTTGGCGTGGTCCGAGGAATCGACCGCAAGCAAAATCTCAGCGTAGCGCGGCAGCGGCGCGAGGCTTATCGGGGCTTGCTGTGCGTACATGTTCATCGCGGACTCCACGCCACATCCGTCCCGGCCTGCGCCTAGCCCGCGAACAACCAATAGCCGACCAGGTAGGCGACGACCAGCAGGTTCACGGCTGCGCCCGCGAGAACAAAGCGGTCGAAGCCGCTAAAGCGTACGCGCGACTCGGGTTTGAGGCTGGCCGCGGGCATGCTCGCTCACCTGAACTCACAACTTGAAGCCTTTGGAATGTGCAGAACTATTGCCATTTAACGGGAGGCAGTGACACTGTGGTGACACACGGGGCCGGCCTCAATCCAAATAGGCCTTGCACCGGCGGGCCATCGAAGTCGAGAATGTTCGGCCTGCCAATACGAGCCACCGCGCATGACGCCAGCAGCCCACTCCGATGCCGAGATCTTCCGCTTGGCCTTGCACGCTGCTCCGTGCGGCATCATGGTCGTCGGTGATCGCGGCGATATTCGGTTTGCGAATCAGACGCTTGCCGATATGTTCGACTACTCCCTGGAAGAGCTTCTGGGCGAACCGGTCGAAGTCTTGTTGCCGCAGCAACATGTCAGCGCGCACCGGCGGCATCTGCAAGACTATGCGCGCAGTCCGCAGCCGCGGGCCATGGGCGTTGGCAAAGACCTGGAGGGCGCCCGCAAAGGCGGCCGGCGCTTTCCCGTCGAAATCGGATTGCGGCCGGCACGCACCGATGGGGGATCGATCGTCGTCGCGACGGTGATCGATATCACTGGGCGAAAGGCCATCGAAGAGCGATTGCACAGGCACGAAGAACATCTCGAGGAACTGGTTGCGGAACGCACGCGCGAGTTGCGCGCCGCGCAGCAGGACAAGGAACGCGTCCTCGAGCACCTCGTTCAGGCGGAGAAAATGGCGGCAGTGGGGACCTTGGTGAGCGGCATCGGCCACGAAATCAACAATCCGCTGTACGTGGTCCTGGCCGCGGCCGAGGCGCTCGCCGACGAGCCGGATGTCGCCCAATGTCGCGCCCATGGCCGCGAAATCCTCAAGCAGGCGAAGCACATCGGCGAAACCGTGAAGAACCTGTCGCGCTATGCGCAGCCAGGTGCTCGGCACGACATTCAACGCGTGGACATCAACGCGTCGATCGACGCCGCCGTGCACCTCGCCAAGCGCTCACTGCGCGGGGACCGGGTCGAGATCAAGACCACGCCGGGCGCCGGGCTGGACATTCTGGCCAGGCCCGAGGAGATTCAACAGCTCGTGTTCAACATCGTTCGCAATGCCATCCAGGCCATCGGCGACGAGGGTCTGATCGACATCCACAGCGCACGCGAAGGCGATTGGGTCACGGTGCACATCCGAGATACCGGCAAAGGCATCCCCAGGGAACACCTGCAGCGAATCTTCGACCCGTTTTTCACGACCAAGGGGCCCGACGAAGGCGAAGGGCTCGGCCTTTACATCGTGCGCCAGATCGTCACCCGCTATGGGGGCACGATCGATGCTGAGAACGCCGTCCATGGCGGAGCCCGATTCTTGCTGCGGTTTCCGTCGGCCGACCCGAAAACCCCCAACGGAGGTAGCCATGAAACACCATCTCCTGGTGTTGGATGACGAGGCGGACGTGCGTGCCGCAATTCGCCTGCAACTCAAGGACACGCGATTCGAGATCTTGGAGGCTGAAAACGTCCAGCAGGCCATCGGTTTGTTGGACGACAACGCAATCAGCATCGACGTCATCATCTGCGACGTGCGAATGCCCGGGGTCAGCGGAGTCGAGGGGGTCGCTTACTTTCAGCGCGAGTATCCGAACACGCCAGTGATCGTCCTGACCGGTTATCCGGACGTCACGCTCGCTGTGAACTTCATGAAGAACAAGGGCGTGGTCGACTACCTGGTCAAGCCGGTGGAAAAGGCCAATCTCATCGCTGTGGTCGAGCACGCCGCGCAAGGCCGCAAGCTGTTCGATTGACCTCGAGTGGCAGCGACTCGCTTGGCTGAGGCCATGTCGCCAGGCAGCTAGGCGAGTTGGCGAACGAAATCGAGCGAGGACACAACACCGACGATGCGCCCTTGATCCATCACGACGACGTGATGACTCCTGTTGCGCAGCATCAGCCGAGCCACTTCGCTGACGCTCGTGTCGGGAGCCACGGAAATCGGTTTGTAGGTGCACACTTGCCAGGTTCGAGTCGCAGCCGGGTCTTGCCTTCGAACGTGAAACTGAAGCAGGTCGGCCACGCTGACCACGCCGACGACGGCACCGCCGGGTTCGCACACCGGCACCCACGACAGGCCGTGGCTGTTCATGAACTCCTCGACCTCGTGGACCGTGTCGTCCATGCCCACGGACCAGACCTGCGTCTTCATCATCGAAGAGATCGCGCTCATGTCAGTGGTCCATTGCGCTGCGCGCCACCCGCGACGGATGAAACGCTTTGCGAGCGACTGCCTTCGCGCCGTTGCTGACCTTCACCTTGCGCCGTGTGCGGCTGTGGAGCAGGGGCAGGTGGCCTGGGGCACGTTCTCCGGCCCACGCTCGCGGGGCAACAGCTGGAGTGCACGAGCGTGTCTCGGTCATCACCGGAGTTTTCACCCGAAGGTCGAGGACACCGCGAATCGGGCCTGCGCCCGTACCCCAAGCCACCTGCCCCGGGCACTGGGGAAGTGGGCGAAGACGTGGCACGCCACCTCGGGTGCCGCAGGGCGGTGG
>JBAQUQ010000450.1:0-7074 GCA_049297615.1 Burkholderiaceae bacterium | reverse complement strand
GTCGTCTTTGGATCGTTCTATACCGTGGGTGGCGTGTTGAAGAACGGTCTGCCCCGGCTGAGCGCACCACATCTGGGCTGATCGGCCGGTCGGCACGCACCGAATGCAGCTGCATTCAACTTCTGCCCACGACTCGTATCGCCTCGATGCCCCAATCGAAACCGGCTTCGCTCGACACCGTGCAGCAGGCGCGAACCAAGGCGAGACAGCGCTTGATCGGCGCCGTCGTGCTCGTGCTCATGGGCATCATCGGTTTCCCCCTTGTGTTCGAAACGCAGCCGCGGCCGATTCCCGTGGATGTTTCGATATCCATCCCGAGCAAAGACACGGCACCGGCGCTGCAGTTGCCTGCGCCGCGCGCCGCGCCGGCGGCGAGTTCGGCCTCGCCCAGCGCTGCGGGTTCCGCCGCGGCGCAACGCGACGAGACGAGCGCAGCGGTCAACCCTGCTGCGCCCGCCCAGCCGGTGCCAGCCGCCGCGCCACCACCACCCAAGCCCGCTACAACGACAACGGCCAGCACCGAGCCGCAGGCGGAAGCGGGGCGCTTTGTCGTCCAGGTCGGCGCATTTGCCGACGCCGGGGCCGCGCAGACAATCCGGGCCAGGGCGGAAAAGCTCGGCTTGAAGACCTACACCCAGCTGACCGAGACCGTGGCTGGCAATCGGGTCCGTGTGCGCATCGGTCCCTTCGCCAGCCGCGAAGCCGCCGAGCAGGCCGCGGCCAAGGCCAAGGCCGGTGGACTGAGCGCCGTCGTGCTGAGCCTGTGAAGGAAATGCCGTGAAGGTCGCAACGTGAACCTGCTGCCAGCCTGGCTCGACATCGTGCTTGGCGCGGTCCTGGCGATCTCGATGGTCGTGGGCATCATGCGCGGCTTGGTCTTCGAGATGCTGTCCGTCGTCGGCTGGTTCGTCGCCTATTTCTGCGCGCAGTGGCTCGCTCCCGGCCTGGCGACCTATATTCCTGCGGCCGTGTCGGGCGCCGGCACGCGCCAGGCGATGGCCTTTGCGGCAATATTCATCGCGGTCCTGTTGATTTGGAGCCTGGTGTCGCGCGCGCTTCGCGCGTTGATTCGCAGCACACCGCCGAGCTCGACCGACCGAATGCTCGGCGCAGGATTCGGCCTGGCGCGCGGCGTCGTGCTCTTGCTGGCCCTGGCGACCGTGATCCGGCTCACGCCGCTGTCCGAAGCCGGGGCGTGGCGACAATCCACCGGGGCAGCTTGGCTCGAGTCGGCGCTGCGCGGGCTCAAGCCGATTCTGCCGAGTGGCATTTCGCAGCATCTGCCGGACTAGAGCCGGGTTCCAACACCATGTGTGGCATCGTCGGCGTCATTGCCAAGGATCCGGTCAACCAGTTGATCTACGACGCCTTGCTGCTATTGCAGCACCGCGGCCAGGACGCCGCGGGCATCGTGACGATGCAAGGCACCCGGTGCTTCATGCACAAGGCGCGTGGCATGGTGCGCGACGTGTTCCGCACGCGCAATATGCGCAGTCTGTTCGGCGGCGTGGGCCTGGGCCAGGTGCGCTACCCCACGGCAGGCAATGCCTATAGCGAAGAGGAGGCGCAGCCGTTTTATGTGAATGCGCCGTTCGGCATCGTGCTCGTGCACAACGGAAACCTGACGAATGCGACGGCGCTGAAGCGCGAACTGATCAGCGTCGATCGGCGCCACATCAACACCGAAAGCGATACCGAGGTATTGATCAATGTCCTCGCGCACGAGTTGCAAACCGCTGCGCAGGGCATCACGCTCACGCCCGACGCCGTGTTCCAGGCGGTGGGCGCCGTGCACAAGCGTCTCAAGGGGTCCTACGCCGTGGTCGCATTGATTGCCGGCCACGGCTTGCTGGCGTTTCGCGATCCGTTCGGAATTCGCCCCCTGTGTTTCGGCGAGGGCGTCGGCGCGACGGGGCACGAGCTGATCGTGGCCAGCGAGTCGGTGGCGATCGAAGGAACCGGCCACAAGCTGATTCGTGACGTGGCGCCGGGCGAAGCGATCTTCGTCGATCTGCAGGGCCGGCTGCAGGCGCGCCAATGCGCCACCAACCCGACCCTGAACCCCTGCATGTTCGAATTCGTTTACCTCGCGCGGCCCGACTCCGTGATGGACGGCGTGTCGGTCTACCAGGCACGCCTGAACCTGGGCGAAACCTTGGCGCAGCGCGTCATCTCGGCGATGCCGCCGAGCGACATCGACGTCGTCATCCCGATCCCGGAATCGAGCCGCCCATCGGCGATGCAGTTGGCGCAGCGCATCGGCAAGCCGTATCGCGAAGGCTTCGTCAAGAATCGCTACGTCGGGCGTACCTTCATCATGCCCGGCCAAGGCGTGCGTGCCAAGTCGGTGCGGCAAAAACTCAATGCCATCGGCGTCGAGTTCAAGGGGCGCAATGTCCTGCTCGTCGACGACTCCATCGTGCGCGGCACGACGTCCAAGGAAATCATCCAGATGGCGCGCGACGCCGGCGCGCGCAAGGTCTATATGGCTTCGGCCGCGCCGCCCGTGCGCTACCCCAATGTGTACGGCATCGACATGCCCACGCACGGCGAGTTGATCGCGCACAATCGCAGCGTCGAAGAGATACGCCAGTTCATCGGCGCCGACGCCTTGATCTACCAGGACGTTGCGGCGATGAAGAAGATCGTGGCGGCGCTGAACCCGGCGATTCGCGGCTTCGATGCGTCTTGCTTCGACGGCGTTTATGTCACGGGCGACGTGACGGCCGACGACTTTGCGACGATGGCCGCGCAGCGCAGCACCCAGGGCGACGAAGAAGACGGCGCCGACCGTTCCCGCCTGGTGCTGCAAAGTGCGACGGAGCAGAGTCGGTGGTGATGCGCCGGGTCCGCACCCGCATCGCGCCTTCGCCCACCGGCCTCCTGCATCTGGGGACGGCGCGCACAGCCTTGTTTTCATGGGCCTTCGCGCGCCACCACGGCGGAGATTTCATCCTTCGCATCGAAGACACCGACGAAGCGCGCTCGACGCAGGAGGCGGTGGATCAGATCGTCGCCGCGCTGAAGTGGTTGCGCCTGGACGTCGACGAAGGGCCGCTCTTCCAGATGCAGCGCCTGGCGCGCTACCGCGAAGTCATCACCGAGATGCTCGCGCAGGGAACGGCGTACCGCTGTTACTGCTCGCCGAAGGAACTCGAGGCGATGCGCGAGGCGCAGCGCGCGCGCGGCGAAAAACCGCGCTACGACGGGCGCTGGCGTCCCGAGCCGGGTAAACGCCTGCCCGAAGCGCCGAGCGGCGTCGCCCCTGTGGTGCGGTTCAAGAATCCGCCCTCGGGTGTCGTGAGCTGGGTCGACATGGTCAAAGGCCCGATTGCCATCGGCAACGACGAGCTCGACGACTTGATCATCGCCCGTCCGGCAACGGACGGCGCATCAAACCCGCAGGCGGTGGGAACGCCGACCTACAACTTCTGCGTCGTCGTCGACGACTGGGACATGCAGATCAGCCACGTCATTCGCGGCGACGACCATGTGAACAACACGCCGCGCCAGATCAATATCCTGCGCGCCCTGGGCGCCGAACTGCCCGCGTACGGCCACGTGCCGATGATCCTGGGCCCCGACGGCGACAAGCTCTCGAAGCGACACGGTGCGGTGAGCGTCACCGAATACGAGAACGCCGGCTATCTTGCCGACGCAATGGTCAACTATCTCGCGCGCCTGGGCTGGAGCCATGGCAACGACGAACTTTTCAGTCGAGAACAACTGGTTCAATGGTTCGACGGCAAGCACCTCGCTCGAAGCCCCGCGCAATGGGACGTGGCAAAACTCAATTGGGTCAATGCACAGGCCATCAAGAGCATGGCCATCGACAGGCTCATGCCCCTGGTGGCCGAACAATTGGAACGCCGCGGCTGGCGGGTCGAAACCGGCACGCCGCTGGAGGGCATGTGTGCATTGTTCCGTGAGCGCTGTGCAACGACCGCCGAATTGGCCGAATGGCTGTCGATGTACTTCGTCGACGTGAGGCCGGCCGCGGAATTGCTTGCCGCACACGTCACCGACGCGGTGCGACCGGCGCTTCAATCGCTGCGCGATCGCCTGGCTGCTGTCGCCTGGAACAGGGCTGCCATCGCCGCGACGATTGCGGCAACCGTCGCGGCACATGGTCTGAAGATGCCCCAACTGGCCCATGCACTGCGCGTGCTGGTGTGCGGGCGGGCGCAGACGCCTTCCATCGACGGCGTGCTCGAGCTTTTCGACCGAAACCTCGTGCTCGCGCGTTTGCAGGGCGTCTAGATTGGCTCGCTATAATTCCCCTCTTTCCCGAATTGCAAAGGCTGCGTTTCGTGTTTGACGGGGGTATAGCTCAGCTGGGAGAGCGCTTGCATGGCATGCAAGAGGTCAGCGGTTCGATCCCGCTTACCTCCACCAACAAGCTCGGTTGATGCAGCGCAGAGGCAATGATTTCCTGTCCCCTTCGTCTAGAGGCCTAGGACACCACCCTTTCACGGTGATTACAGGGGTTCGAATCCCCTAGGGGACGCCAACGCAGGCGGGCGCTTTTCAATTTTCGGCCCATGATTCGAGAGAGCATCGCACAGAAGAGGAGTGGTAGTTCAGTTGGTTAGAATACCGGCCTGTCACGCCGGGGGTCGCGGGTTCGAGCCCCGTCCACTCCGCCAAAACGCTAGTCAACACGGGCCCTGCGGGCCCGTGTTTGCGCTCAACGAATCAGCAGCACCGGCGTCTTGCAGCGCGCCAGCACGCCGGTCGCGACCGACCCGAGTGCGAGGTTCGCGAGAGCCGAATGGCCGTGCGAGCCGAGCACGATCAAATCGAATTCGCCCTGCGTCGCTGCTGCGGCGATGATCTCGGCCGCCGGGCCGACGCGGTGCTCGAAGCTGGCGTGCCGCGCCTGCTGCGCCATGAAGGCGCGCACCGGTTTCAACACCTCTTCGGCGCGAGATTCGTAATAACCTTTGAGGTCGCCGAGTTCGAAGAAGCCGGCGTGCGGCGGGAGCTCGGGAACTGCCGTCAGCACGGTGTATTCGTTCTGCGCGTCGAACATTTCATCGTGCGCCGCCAGCCACGCGAGCATGCGCTTCGTGTAGACACTGCCGTCCACGGGCAACAAGACTTTCATCGCTTTCATCGATTCCTCGCTTCTGGTCGAAGGGGTTCGCGCGGCGTTCGCACCCGCACCGTGCCGATATAGCATGCGTCGCGGCCACCGGCTTGACTTGGCGCAAGCGCAGCGCGGGCGCAGCTCAGCGCGCCACCAGGACCGGTGTTGCGCGTTGCGCCAGGACGGCGCTCAGCACCGATCCGAGCACGACAGGGGCCAGGGCCGACTGTCCGTGCGATCGCATCGCGACGAGGTCATAAGCGCCCGAAGAGGCGTGCGCGGCGAGCCTCGCCTCAAGACCCTGTCAGCGGCAATATCAGGTGCACGACACCGTTCTCGCCGGCTTTGCTCGGATCGACCGCGAACCCGCAATGTTTGGCCAGATCGAGCATGCCGGTGTTCTCGCGCAGCACCACGCCGACCAGCCGCTCCAGGCCTCGGCTGCGCGCGTAGCGCACGATCTTGTCCAGCAGCAGCCTGCCCAGGCCGCGGCGCTTCAGGTCGGAGCGCACGATCATCGCGAACTCGGCTTCGATGTTGTCGGGGTCGGACACGGCACGTACGGTTCCGATGGTCTCGCGCCGGCCATCGCCAAGCGCGCGCTCGGCGACGAAGGCCATCTCGCGTGCGTAGTCGATCTGGGTCAGCCGCGCGAGTTCGCTGCGCGGCAACTCGCGCCGCGTGTAAAAGATCCGCATGCGGATGTCCTCGGGCTCGAGCTGCTCGAGAAAGGCGCGATGCTGGTCTTCGTCCTCGGGGCGAATCGGCCGCAGCGTGATCGGCTCGCCGCGCCAGGTGAGCGTCTCGGCCAGCTCGGCCGGATACGGCAGGATCGCGAAGTTGCGGGTGCCGGCGGGTCGCGCGGCGCCGATGCGCACCCGCGCGTCGAGTGCGATCACGCCCTGCTCGTCGGCGAGCAGCGGGTTGATGTCGAGTTCGGCCAGCTCGGGCAGGTCGGCGAGCATGCACGAGCACGCGCTCAGCACGTCGACCACGGCTTCGAGCTTGGCCGGTGCCCGATCGCGATACCCGGCAAGCAGCCTGGCGACCCGGGTTCGCGAGATCATCTCGCGCGCCAGCACGTCGTTCAGGGGCGGCAAGGCCACGGCGCGGTCGCCCACCACCTCGACTGCCACGCCGCCTTGGCCGAACAGCAGCACCGGGCCGAACACCGGGTCGATGCTGGTGCCGACGATCAATTCCTGGGCCTGCGGTCGCCGCACGAATTCCTGCACCGTGAAGGCGGTGATGCGGGCGTCGGGCCGCGAACTGCGAACGCGCTCGAGCATCGCGCGCGCCGCGTGGCGCAGCTCGGCGTCGTCGCGCAGATTCAACTGAACACCGCCGACGTCACTCTTGTGCGTGATGTCGGGCGAGACGATTTTCAGCGCCACCGGGTAGCCGAGTCTGCACGCCGCGCTCAGCGCGGCGTCTTCGTTCGACGCCACGACCAGGCTGCGCGTCACCGGGATGGCATAAGCCTGCAGCAGGGCTTTCACCTGCGCTTCGCTCAGCCATTCCTGCGCCTGCGCTGCTGCGCCGGCGACGATGTCGCGCGCGGCAGCGACATCGAAGGCCTGACGCGCTGGTGCAGCGGGTGGCGCCTCGAGCAGTTGCTCCTGGTTGCGCCGGTAGGTGACGAGCATCGAGAAGGCGCGCACCGCCTCTTCGGGCGTTGCGTAGTCGGCGATGCCGCAGCGCTGAAAGATTTCGCGAGCCTGCGCCACCGCTGCGTCGCCGAGCCAGCAGCCCATCACGCGGTCAGGTGCCGCGGCTGCGAGAGGGGCGCAGGCGCGTGCGATGTCGGCGCTTGCCACGATCGCCGTCGGCGCGTGCATGAACAGCACCGCGCCGGCGCTCGGTTCGGCAAGCAGTGCCGCCAGCGCCGCGGTGTAGCGCTGCACCGGTGCGTCGCCGATGATGTCGATCGGGTTGGCGCGCGACCAGGTGGCGGGAAGCAGGGCGTCGAGCGTGCCCAGCATGGC
>JBAQUQ010000449.1:0-2381 GCA_049297615.1 Burkholderiaceae bacterium | reverse complement strand
CCACCGCCCTGGGCCTGCTGAGGCCGCGCCAGGTGCGCGGCGCCTCGCGCGCTTGCTTTGCCCTGGCCGCAGGCGTCGGCTTGATCCTGGTTGGGCGTGGCGGCTGGCCGATCCTGATCGCTGGCATCGCCGCAGCGGCTGCGGCGATGGCCTATTCCGGCGGGCCGCGGCCGATCTCGTACACCCCCTGGGGCGACTTCGTCGTCTGGCTGTTCTTCGGCCTGGTCGCTGTCAGCGGCAGCTACTACCTCCAGACGCTCACCCTGAGCGCGGGCGCCCTGGTCGCGGCGGCGATGGTCGGTCTGCCCGCGACTGCCGTGCTCGTGGTCAACAACTACCGCGACCTCGACCCCGACGCCCAGGTCGGCAAGCGCACGCTCGCCGTGTGCCTGGGCCGGAGCTTCAGCCGCTGGGAATACGCCGTGCTGATGCTCGCGCCCTTCGTCCTGCTGGGCGCACTGGCGCTGGCCACGGGAAGGGTTTTCAGCATGCTCATCCCGTTGTTGTGCCTGCCGATGGCCGTCGCCCTGGTGCGGCGTTTCTGGCGCGAGACGCCCGGCCCTGCGTTCAATGCCCTGCTGGCGCGCACCGCCAGGTTCCAACTGCTGTTTTCGGCCCTGCTGTGCGTCGCGATCGTGCTGCCCCGCTAAAACGAATACGGGACGTTCAGCGAGAAGCTCATGTCCGGGCTCACGCCGCCGAGCCGCATCGCCACGGCAGGTTCAACGAACAGCCCGCGCGCGACCATCCAGGTCATTCCCAGCTGGAGCTGGTGGCGCTCGCGCGGCGAGGGAATCGAGACGCCGTCGGGCGACTGCGAGTTGCGGTAGGTGGCGACGAATACCGTATTCAGCGCCAGCGAGTCGTTCACGGCATAGGTATAGCCCAGGCTCATGCCGAGGTTGTGCCTGGCCAGCGACCGACGCGCGTTCGCCGGGTCGATCGAGCGGCCGCGCAGGTAACTGAGCCCGGCGAAGACGACCGCGGGGTCATAGCTCTTGGACAGCACCAGGCCTGCGCCCAGGCCCCGGTCGCCGGGCCCGCTGGGGAGCACGGCGTCGAGGCTGAGGATGACATTGGGCCGGCCCACCGCTTCGCGCAATGCGACGCCCAGCAGGGCCATCGACGCATCGCCGGTGAAGCTCCCGCGCGTCACGGTCAGCGGCGGCGGAAGCGCGGCGCTCGAATTCGGGTTGGGAGTCTGGTCGACAAAGACCGAAGTGCGCTGCCAGGTCCGGGGCACGCGCGCGGTGATCTGCACGTCGTCGAGCAGGCCGTAGCGCAGCGCCGCGGTGGCGCTCGCGCTGCGCTGCTCGACCCGCAGGCCCAGCAACGGCACCTGTTCGCTGTAGGAATACGCGACGCCGACGTCGACCGTCGCGGCGCCGCGCTTGAGGAGTACGCGCTGATCCCGCAGGGCGATCTCGTCGGCGGTGGGCGTCGCGGGGCGTTCGCCGATCGTCGCCGGCGGCGCAGTGCTCGTCTGGGGTCTGGGCGGCGCAGCGACTTGCGCGAGGCGAATCGAGGACTCCGGTACGACGCCCTGGGTGCTCGGCGTGGCGCTGAACTGCCCGGGCTCGAGCCGCTGCGGCTCGGATGCGGCCTGGGTCGCGGCCATGCAGAAGCCGGCCGCCAAGGCGCCCGGCAAACCCAGAAGAACGAGGGCGGCCAAGCGATCCGGCGTGCAGCAGGCCATGGCGTCAGCGGTTCGGGTTGAGCAAGGGCAGGGGCGTTGCGATCGCCATCAGGTGCTGGGCGCTCAGCACTTCGAGCGCAGTGCCGGCCTGCTCGTCGAGCTGCAAGGCGTAGCGCTGCGGCCAGGCGCCGGCGGTTTTTTCCACCGCAAAGATCACGCCGCGCCCGGAAGCGTCGGCCCACATGTCGAGGAAGCGATACAGCGGCATGCGCACATTGCCCAGCGACGGATCGGCCAGGTGCACGCGGTCGCCGCGCAAGCCCTTGAACACGGCGAAGTGCTCGTAGCCGCCGGGCTTGATGAAGACGATCACGGGCCGCGACAACTTGGCGAGTTGCGACTGATGGACGCGAAATCCCAGCGCCTTGTGGCCGCGTTGTTGTGCCAGGCGCTGCAGATCGAACAGCGACAAGCCCTTTTTCTGCAGCACGGCGAGTTCTTCGGGCGACAGCGGCGCGAGCAGGGCACGCAACAAGGCGTCTTCGCCGACCGGGTCGTTCAGCCCATAGGTCAGCAGGGTCGCCAGCGCTGCCGACCCGCATGAGTAGTCCTGGCGCTGCTTGACGACGCCGGCATCGCGCTGCGCGCGCAGCGAACTGACGCGCAAGGCGGTTCTGACCGCGCCCGCGCTGAGCATCACAGTGTGTAAGCCATTTTCCTCGGCATGAAAGCCTCCGTCACGCAG
>JBAQUQ010000448.1:0-4640 GCA_049297615.1 Burkholderiaceae bacterium | reverse complement strand
GCCCAGAGCGGCGGCGAGTTGCGCGGCACGTGTCGCCTGGTCGATGGCACGATCGGCCTCGCCGCGTTCGAGCGCGACGAAGGCGCGCAGGTTGGCCAGCGTCGGCGCCAGCGGGCACGGGTCGGTGCAAACCGCGCGCGCCTGGTCGGCCCAGTGCAGGGCCAGGCCATGCGATCGGCTGTCCAGATAGAGCAGGGCCTTGCGCGTCGCGGCCTGGCCGCGCAGCGTTTCGCTGTAGCGCTGCGGCGCGTTGAGGATGCGATCGACGCGCGCATGCGCGGCGTCCAGGTGCGCGCGCGCATGCGCGGCGTCCAGTTGCCCGAGCTTCGCATGCACCAGGGCGAGGTTGAGCAGGGTCGTGCCGCCGGCTTCGAAGTCTTCCACCGAGTCCGACGCCGCCAGCGCCTCGTTGTAGCTGGCCAGCGCTGCGTTCAGGTCGCCGCGCCGCAACGCGCGCGCGCCGTTCATGCTGAGCGCCTGCGCGCTTGCCTGCGCATTGTTGGGTGGCCGCGCGGGCGGGCTCGAGCAGGCTGCCAGCAGCACGACGGCGAGGAGCGTCGCTGCGAGGCCCTCGCGCACAGGCTCAGCGCTTGGCGGGTTCACGCAGCGCCGCCGCATCGTGGCTGTCGATCGGCAGCAATGCCGAAGGCGGCGCGGCGAGCATATTGCGCACCGGCCACGAGGTCTTGACGCCCGTGACCATCTCGCGCGTATCGTCCAGCAGCGGCAAGGTACCTCGCAGCAGGGTCGGCACGGTGGCCGAGGCCGCCCCCGAGACGGCACGCACATCGCGCGCCACGCGGTTGAGTTGCTCGAGCGTGTCGCCCGTGCTCGCCAGCAGCGCGGGCAGTTTGTCGTTGATGCCGGCCAGGCCCTGGTCGGCCCGGCCAACGAGGTTGTCGACGCGCAGCAGGGTCTGGTTCGCTTGCGTCAACGCGCCTTGCATCTGGCCCAGCGCCCCCTGCACCTGGCCCAGCGCAGCTTGCACCTGCCCCATTGCGCCCTGCGTCTGGCCGCCGAGCGTCGCGACGCGGTTCCTGGCCTCGCCGGTGAGCGCGCGCAATTGCTGGGCCGTGCCGGCGAGATCTTGCGACGCCGCGTTGGCATTGGCCAGCACCGCCGCGATGTCGTCCTTGCGGCTCGCGGCGCTGCCCGAGAGTTGTTTCACGTCGTCCAGAATCGGTGCGAGCCGCGTTCTCAGGTCGTTCGCGACTTCAGTGAGCGTGCGGCGCCGGCTGTGCGTGACGCGTGGGTCGCTGCGCGACAGCGGCTGGGCCGCGCTGCCAGGCTGTAGATCGATCACGGCGGCTTGCAATTGTTCCTTGAACCACTCGGCATGCGCGTCACTGTGCAGTGCCGCGGCACGGTCCGCGTCAATCGTCATCGTCACCCTCACCTTGAGATCGGGTTGCAGCACGACGTCGTTGACCGAGCCGACGCGAAACCCGCTCAAGCGCACGCTGATGCCCGGCGCGATGCCCGCCGCGCTGTCGGCGAGGAAGTAGACCTCGGCGGTGCGGGCGAACAAACCATGGCGCTGCGCGATCGCGCCCGCCAGCACGATCGCCAGCAGGGCGCCCAGGCTCAGCAGGGCAAGCACCTGGCGCCGGATCGATTCGCGCTTGGCGGTGGGAACGGTGGGGAGGGTGGAATCAGCCATGGTGCCAAGGTTAATTCAGGATGGATTCGAGCGAGGCGATCAGACCAGTTTCAGGAGAAACGCAGCGACATCGACGCCGATCACGAAGGTCAAGCTGCCCGCGCACGCCGAGACCACGGCCTTTGGAATCTCGCCGATCTCGCGCTCGACCTGCAGGCCGTGATAACAAGAAATCGCCGCGATGCCCGCGCCATACATCGCGCCCTTGCCCAGCGACAGCGGCACCTGCCACCATGCCGCGGCGATCAGGAAGTCGTCGAGTTCGGCGGCCAGTGTCGAGTCGAGCGTGAACACAGTCGTGAGCAGGGCCGAGGCGACCGCGACGAATTGAAAACACGCCACGAGCAGTGCCGAGCCGATGGCCACGCCCAGCACGCGCGGCAGCACCACTTCGTCTTCATGCGTCGCCCCGGAGCGCAGCTCCTCGCTCAGTTCGCCGCGCAACTGCGTCAATGCCACCTCGGCGGCAATCGCGACGCTGCTGCGAACGATCACGATCAGCGCCGTCATCAGCGGCCCGAGTTCGCGCAGGCCGCCGCCGACGATCGTCTTGAGCACGGCCTCGTTGTCGTCGCCGATCAATGCAAGTACGCGCGTCACCACCACGGCGCCGAACAGCCACGCCACCAGGGCGGCGTAGGGCAGGGCGCGCACGCCCGTGAAATGGATCTGACGCCACAGCGCGTCGCGCACGGCGCGGTGGGCCAGCAGGTCGCGGTGCGCGAAGGCGTGCACCAGCATCGAGGTGTAGCCTTGAGCGAGGCGGTTGCTGGCCGAAATCATGTCGGTGCCGCCTGGCTGGCCCGAGGTGCTGAGGCGCCGCACTCGACACGAATCGGCCCCTGCTGGGGCCACCCGACGTGCAGGCCCGATGGCGTTGAAGGAACTGAGCGCGGCGGCTGTTTCATCCATGGATTCCAGCACGTGCCGGGCTGTGCTCAGACCCGGGAAACCCTAGGGACGATAGCATCCCCCCGGCTGGCGCGCCGTGGCGCGCAGGACCACAATCACCGGTGCCGCGAACCGGGCGGGCGAGGAGTGCAGACTATGAGTGGCAGACCAGGTTGGGGTGCGGGCACCGATGCGGGCTTGTGCAGGGCCGCGCGCAGCGGCTTGCGGTTCTGCGCCGCGGCGGCACTGCTGTGTTTCGGTGCCGGCGTTGCAGCGCAGACCGCAGCCCCCGACAGTGCGCTGGCGCTGCGCGAACGCTACGCCGCTTTGCAAGAGCCGCTGCGCAACAACGCTTTTGGCCGCGCCCTGCATCTGGACTCGGTGCAGAACTCGGGCGACCTGCGCGGCGACATCCACGCTGTCGTCGACCACCCCTTCGCCGCGCTCAGCGCTTCGCTGGGCAAGGCCGAGCCCTGGTGCGACGTGCTGATCCTGCACCTCAACGTCAAGAATTGCCGCGTCGTGCCGAGCACCTCTGCCCCGGGCAGCAGCACCCTGGTGGTACACATCGGACGCAAGTTCGACCAGCCGATCGAAGATACCTACCGCGTCGAGTTCGCTTTTCGCAGCCTCGCCTCGACACCCGAATACATGCACGCGAGCCTGCGCGCGGACAGCGGGCCGATGGGCACGCGGGACTACCGGATCGCGCTGCAAGCCGTGCCGCTGGACGGTGGGCGCAGCTTCATGCACCTGTCGTATTCCTATGGCTATGGTTTTGCCGCCCGACTGGCCATGCAGGCCTACCTGTCCACCCTGGGCAGCGACAAAGTGGGGTTTTCCGTGGTCGAGCGGCGCGCCGACGGGCCGGTCTACGTGGGCAGTGTGCGCGGCGTCGTCGAGCGCAATACGATGCGTTATTACCTGGCGATCGACGCTTACCTGGGCGCCCTGACCGTTCCCGCCGCGCAGCAGGTGGAAAAGCGCTTGCAGGACTGGTTCGCCGCGACCGAGCGTTATGCGCTCCAGTTGCACGAGATGAGCCAGAGCGAATACCTGGAGATGAAGCGCAAGGAGGTCGCGCGGCGCGCCGCGCCGGGCTGAGCGCGAAGCCGGGTGGACCTGAGGCGCCCGGCAAGGGGTCGCTCCCGTTGTGCGCCATGACGGCGCAGCGCCGGCATTAGACTTGCGCGCCATGATCAACTGCCCGAGCTGCGGCGAAGAGAATCCACCGAAATTTCGTTTATGCGGCTACTGCGGCACCTTGTTGGCCGCAGCGGCCGCGATACCCGTCTATGTACGCAAGACGGTGACGATCGTTTTCGCGGACCTGAAAGACTCCACGTCGATGGGTGAACGCCTCGACGCCGAGGCGCTTCATGAAGTCAAGGAGCGCTACTTCGATGCCATGGCTGCCGAGATCGTGCGCCACGGCGGCAAGATCGAGAAGTACATCGGCGACGCCATCATGGCCGTGTTCGGTCTGCCGCGCGCGCATGAAGACGACGCGCTGCGCGCGGTGCGCGCCGCGGCCGGCATGCGCGAGGCGCTCTCGCGAGTCAACACCGAACTGCAGGCGCGTTACGGTGTGGCGCTGGGCAATCGCTGCGGCATCAACACCGGCGAAGTTGTCGCCAACGACAACCCCGGCGCCGACCAGAAACTCGCCACCGGCGACGCCGTCAACGTCGCGGCGCGTCTCGAGCAGGCCGCGCCGGTGGGCCAGATCTACCTCGGCGAATTGACCTATCGCCTGGTGCGCGACGCCGTCGAGGTCGAACCGGTCGAGCCCCTGGAAGTGAAAGGCAAGACGCAGCGCTTGACGGCCTACCGCCTCGTCGCAGCCCTGGGCCTGGAGGGCAACCTGCGCCGCCACGACACGCCCTTGGTCGGCCGCGAGGCTGAACTCGCTGCCCTGGAGGCGGTGTACCGCGAGGCCCGTGAAGCGGCGGTGCCGCGCCTGGTGACCGTGCTCGGCGACGCCGGCACCGGCAAGTCGCGCTTGCTTGCCGAGTTCGTCGAGCGGCGCGGCAGCCAGGCGCGCGTATTGCGCGGCCGCTGCCTGCCCTACGGCGAGGGCATCACGTTC
>JBAQUQ010000447.1:0-4000 GCA_049297615.1 Burkholderiaceae bacterium | reverse complement strand
GCGACTTACTTCTTGGCGTCGGCCATGCACTTCTTTAGGTGGCTGGCCTTGGCCGCTGCGGCAAGCTTCTTGTCCGCCGCGGACTTTTCACATTCCGGAGTGGTTGCGCTGGCGGCGGCGGGTTTCGCGTCGGCATTGCACTTCTTGATGAAGCTGTTTTTCGCCGCGCCGGCGAGCTTTTTCTCGGTGACTTGGGCTTCGCAGGACGCCTTGGGTGGGTCGGCGGCGAAAGCGCTGGTCGTCAGACAGGCCAGGCATACGGCCAGTATCGTCGTCAATTTTTTCATTCGATCTCTTGAAAGATTGGACTTGGCGTCTATCGCCGACCGCGATTGGAACATGGCCGCCGGGTTCCCATCGCGAGCCGTCTCTAGAAAACCCGGCGTGGGTGCGCCAAAGCCTCGTGCGCGGCATGCAGGCGGCGCACCAGCACGCGGATGAATGCCTGGTCGAAGGCATGGCGCGTCGTCGGACTGAGCCGGGCCAGCGATTCGGGCGTGAACGACACGCTGGCACTGGGCTTGGAAACGAGAACGTCGGCACTGTGCTTGCGCAGGGCCGGGTTCGGCGCGAGGTATGCCATTTCTCCAACCGACGTCCCGGGACCGAGTTGGGCCACTTTCTCGCCGTCGCGAAAGACTTCGACCTCGCCCTGAGCGATGATGTGAAAATTGCTTCCTTCGTCGCCCTTCAAGTAGAGCGAGCGGCCGACCTGGAAACGCTCCCACGTCGCGCGGTGCACCACTTCCCAAAGGTCGACATCGCCGAATTCGTCAAAAAATTCAAGCTGGCGCAACAGCGTGAAGCGTTCCGAGTCCAGCACGCTTTGCAGTTCACCGCGCGGCACCAATTGGCTCGACACGAGTGCGGCCAGCGCCTGCGCAAACGTTTCCCAATCGGGGTAGCGATCCTGCGGACGCTTGGCCAGGGCGCGCTGGATCACGGCGTCGAGCGCCGGATCGACGCCGGCTCGCAGCGGGGCCAGCGGCGCGGGACGCTGGTGCAAAATTTGCTGCATCATCGCCGAGGGGGCCGCTGCGTCCAGCGGCGCCCGGCCGGCGATCAGGTGGTAGAGCACCGCACCCATCGAGTACATGTCGGAGCGGCAATCGAGTCGTTCGCCCTCGAGTTGCTCGGGCGAGACGTAGGCGAGCGAGCCGATGCGGTGGATCTGGGTGAGGTCCGAATCGATGTTCAAGGCGCTTCCGAAGTCGCTGATCTTGACGCCGCTGATCGCGCCGTTCGTCATCTGCACCAACAAGTTTGCGGGCTTGACGTCGCGGTGCACGACACCTTGCCGATAGACATAGCCCAGCGCCATGGCGCACTTGAAGCCGATCTCCACGATCAACTCGAGCGGCAGCAGCTGATCGGCTCGACAGTAAGGGCGCAGCGTGCTGCCAGCCACATATTCCATCACCAGATAGGGTTGAATCGGGTCAGCGACGGCGTCGTAGATTTGCACCACGTTGGGGTGCTGCAAACGTCCCACGAGGGCGGCTTCGGCGGCGAAGAAGCGCTCGATGTAGCGGCTGTCCAGGCCGTCACCGACGACTGCCGCGCGCACCAGCTTGACGGCAACGTCGCGACCGGCGAAGTCGTCGCGGCACATGAAGACCTGGGCCGTCGCGCCTTCGCCGAGTTTGCCCAGCACCCGGTACTTGCCGATCTTTTCCGGCTGCTGCACGGACTCGACGGCGTGGGCCTTGAGGTGAAGTTCGATAGACATGGAGTGGCGTCGCGGGCGCAAGCGCAGATCGATGATTGCACGTCGGGCTGGCCGCCTGTCCGGCGGGGTGCGCACAAATCGACACGAATCGTGCATCTGCAATGGCTTCATGGGTCCCGGCGACCTTGCAGCCCGACAGGCCGCCCGACAGAGCAAACGTAGAATCGCGCCATGATCCAAGCGAAACAGGAGCTGCTCGCGGCGCTGGCAGTGGCGATTCGCGAAGTCAGCCCCGAGGCGGCGCTCAGCGCGGGTTTCGAGTCCCCCAAACTCGCTGCGCACGGCGACTTGGCCTGCACGGCGGCGCTGCAACTGTCCAAGTCAATGGGCAAGCCGCCGCGCGACGTGGCCCAGGCTTTGTTGACCGCGCTGAGGCGCCAGCCGGCAGTGCAGCGCTTCGTCGCCGCACTCGAAATTGCCGGGCCGGGCTTCATCAACCTGCGCTTGGCCGCCGCGGCGCGCCAGGCCGTGGTGGCCGAAGTGCTGGAGCAAGGCGCCGAGTACGGCCGGAAATCGCTGACGGATAGCACTCGCACCGAACGCAAGGTGCTGGTCGAGTTCGTCTCTGCCAATCCGACAGGGCCGCTGCACGTCGGGCATGGCCGCCAGGCCGCATTGGGCGATGCGATCTGCAATCTGTTCGAGACGCAGGGCTGGAGTGTCACGCGCGAGTTCTATTACAACGACTCCGGTGTGCAGATCGAGAACCTGGCGCGCTCGGTGCAGGCGCGACTGCGCGGCCTCGCGCCGGGCGATCCGGCCTGGCCCGCCGACGCCTACAACGGCGACTACATCGGCGATATCGCCACCGAGTTCCTGGCTGGGCGGACCGTGCACGCCGATGACCGGCAATTCACCGCCTCAGGCGACCCGAACGACTTCGACGGCATTCGCCAGTTCGCGGTGGCCTATCTGCGCCACGAACAAGACCTGGACCTGCGCGCTTTCGGCGTTCGTTTCGACAACTACTACCTCGAGTCCAGCCTGTACGCAACAGGCCGGGTCGATGCCATCGTGCAGCGCCTCATCGCCTCGGGCAAGACCTTCGAGGACAGCGGCGCGTTGTGGTTGCGCAGCACCGATTTCGGCGACGACAAAGACCGCGTGATGCGCAAGTCGACTCCCCAGGAGAGTCCGCCGGGGCCGGGCGCGGCGGGCTCGATAGCCGCGCGGGCGGCGCAATACACCTATTTCGTCCCGGACGTCGCCTACCATGTGAACAAACTGGAACGCGGGTTCACGAAGGCGATCAATATCCAGGGCAGCGACCACCACGGCACGATTGCCCGGGTGCGAGCCGGTGTCAGGGCGGCAAATCCGGGCGCGCCTCCAGGCTTTCCCGACTACCTGCTGCACAAGATGGTGACCGTGATGCGCGGCGGCGCCGAGGTCAAGATCTCCAAGCGCACCGGCGGCTACGTCACCTTGCGCGACCTGATCGAGTGGACCGGCAAGGACGCCGTGCGGTTTTTCATGATCAGCCGCAAGGCCGACACCGAGTTCGTCTTCGACATCGACCTTGCACTCAAACAAAACGACGAGAACCCGGTGTATTACGTGCAGTACGCGCACGCACGCATCTGCTCGGTCCTGCAGCAATACCTCGAGCGCGGGGGAAAACGGGAAAGCGTGAGCCGGGCCGATCTGACACTGCTCGTCGCACCGAGTGAGGCGGCCCTGATGCTCAAACTCGCCGAATATCCCGACGTGCTGGCCGGCGCGGCGCGGGAACTGGCGCCGCACGACGTGGCGTTTTATCTGCGCGCCCTGGCAGGGACTTTCCACAGCTACTATGCCGCTGAACGCTTTGTCGTCGACGACGCCGCGTTGAGCGCGGCGCGACTTGCCTTGCTGATGGCGACACGTCAAACGATCGCGAACGCGCTTGCTCTGCTCGGCGTGCAAGCGCCCCAGCGCATGGCAAGCTCGGCCCGAGGAACGGAGATTGCATGAAGCTGCAGGGCAGTGGTTTTTCCCTTGGCCTGGTCGTGGGCCTGCTGGTCGGCCTGTCTCTCGCCCTGGGCGTAGCAATTTACGTGAACAAGGTGCCCATTCCCTTCGTGAACAAAGTGCCGCAGCGCACAGCCGAGCAAGACAGCGCGGAGGCCGAGAAGAACAAGAATTGGGACCCCAACAGCGCTCTGCGCAGCAAGGCCGTCGCGCCCCCGGGCAGCCTCGCCAATGCGTCCAGCGCAGCAGCTGGTGTGCAGGCGCTGCCCACGCCTGCTGGAGCCGCTGCCGTGGCTGGCTTGACGCCGCCCGTAGCCGGCC
>JBAQUQ010000446.1:0-2752 GCA_049297615.1 Burkholderiaceae bacterium | reverse complement strand
CTGTTCGAGCCCGCTGCCGGGCACGGGGCGGGCCATCGGCAGGGGCGGCGCATCCGGCTCGGGCCGCGGATAAACGAGCAGGCGCGAGGCCGGCCGCCAGAACGTCCAGGCACGAAACAGGCCCAAGGGAAAACGTGTTTCGATCGTCAAGGCCGGCAGCGGATGCGCGCCGCGTTGCCCGGGAACGAAACTCACCGTCGTACTGGCCTGGCCACCTGCGGGCACATTGGTCCAGCTCACGCTGCGTGCCGGCGCAGACAGCACTTTCAAACCGATGCCGAAGCGCGCGCGGTCGTGGCTTGTCAGCACACAGTCGAGCAAGGCCGCATCGCCGGCGAACACCGGCGCGACGGGCCGCAAATGCAGGGTCAGGCCGCGCAAGGTGCCATGCGTAATATGCAGAGAGACCACACCGCTGCCCGCCAGCAGGAAGGTCAGCACATAGCCCAGGTTGAGCTGATAGTTGAGCGAGGCCACGAGCAGCACGAGCAAGGTGGCCGCGAACATGAAGCCCGCGCGCGTGGGCAGGATGTACACATTGCGCTGCGTCAGCACCTGGGTATCCGAAGGCGGCTGGCGGCTTTGCGACCAGGCCCGAAAGCGCAGCCGCACCCAATGCGCCGGCAGACCCAGGGGCGAGCGCGGCGGTTCGGGCTGCACGCGCCGGTCGCGCAGTGCGTCCACCGTCGTTGCGTCGACCTGGGTCATGCCGACCTGCACAGCCGGCCGAAGCGGCGCGGCAGTGGGGCTTGCGCCGGCACGCGCGCGATGCTGATCAAGGCAGGGCCACCGCTTCGATCATCGCGCGCACCTGCTCGACTCGGCCGCGCCCGGCACCGGCAACCGGCTGCAAGCGGTGCGCAATCGTCTGCGGCAGGATCGCCTGAACGTCATCGGGCGCGACATAGTCGCGCTGGTCGAGCAGGGCGCGAGCGCGCGCCGCGCGCAGCACGCCGATTCCCGCACGCGGGCTCAAGCCGGCGACGAACCAGCGTCCCGAGCGTGTCGCGCCGATCAAGGCCTGCAAATAGTCGAGCAAGGCGTTCGACGCGTGCACCGCGTGCACGGCCTTCTGCGCAGCGAGCATTTGCTCGGGCGACATCACGCTCGGCAGCGCATGGATCGCCTCGCGCCGGTCCTGCCCGGCGAGCAGGGCGCGTTCGCTGGCCTGATCGGGGTAGCCCAGGGTGATGCACATCAGGAAGCGATCGAGTTGCGACTCGGGCAGGGGATAAGTCCCCAGTTGGTCGCTCGGGTTCTGCGTAGCGATGACGAAGAACGGCTTGGGCAGTGCGCGCGTCTCGCCTTCGACCGTGACTTGGTGTTCTTCCATCGCCTCCAACAAGGCGCTTTGTGTTTTCGGGCCGGCGCGGTTGATTTCGTCGGCGAGCAGCACCTGGGCGAACACCGGCCCGGGATGGAACACGAAGGCTTCCTTGCCGCGTTCGTAAATGCTCACGCCGGTCAGGTCGGCCGGCATCAGGTCGGCGGTGAACTGGGTGCGCGAAAAACGCAGGCCCAGCGACACTGCCAGGGCATGCGCCAGCGTGGTCTTGCCCACGCCCGGAACGTCCTCGATCAGCAAGTGGCCCCCCGCGAGCAAGCAGGCGACGCAGTCTTCGATCTGGGAGCGTTTGCCCACGATGATCGTGCTAACCTGGGTGATCAATTGTGAAATCTGCGCGGCCAATGTGCTCATCCGGTCACGTTACCTGAAAACCCCCACTCCGAAAGCGCGATGTCCACTGCCTTTTTCACACACCTCGAGTGTCGCGGTCACGACATGGGCCGCGGTCACCCCGAAAGCCCGCAGCGCCTGGCGGCGATCGACGACCATTTGCTGGCGATCGGGCTGGAGTCCACGTTGAGCCGGCAAGAGGCTCCCCTGGTCGACCTCGAGCACGTCGCGTTCGCCCACAACTCAGGTTATGTGAACGAATTGCGCGACCTGCTCGAAGAAGTGGCAGGCAGCGGGGTGCCGCGTGCGCTCGACCCCGATACCTCGGCCAGCGCCGGCACCTGGAACGCGGTACGCCGCGGCGCGGGCGCCGCGGTGGCGGCAACCCAGGCCGTGCTGGCCGGCGAATTCGACAACGCCTTTTGCGCGGTGCGCCCGCCCGGCCACCACGCCACGCGCGGCCGCGCCATGGGATTTTGCTTTCTCAACAATGTCGCGATCGCCGCGCGTTATGCGCTTGACGTCGGCGGCCTCGCGCGTGTGGCCGTGGTGGATTTCGACGTGCACCACGGCAACGGCACCGAAGACATCGTCGCCAACGACGAGCGTATGTTGATGGTGAGTTTTTTCCAGCACCCGCTGTACCCGGGCAGCGGCGTGCCGCCTCTGGGCACCAATATGGTGAACCTGCCGGTTCCCCCGTATACCAAGGGCCCGGCGATCCGCGCCATGATCGAGCAGCACTGGATGCCGCGGCTCGAGACCTTTCGCCCACAGATGATTTTCATCTCGGCCGGCTTCGACGCGCACCGCGAAGACGGCCTGGGCCAGCTCGGTCTGGTGGAAGCCGACTATGAATGGATCACGCAGCGAGTCAAACAAGTCGCCGATCACCACGGCAAGGGCCGGATCGTCTCCTGTCTCGAGGGCGGCTACAACCTGAGCGCGTTGGCGCGCAGCGTGGCAGCACATCTGCGCGTGCTGAGCGGCGCCTGAGCGGGGCGCGACCGAGGCGAGCGCATGGCCCGGGCCGTCGCGCCAAGCGAGCTGAATGAACTGCCGGGTGCGCCGGCC
>JBAQUQ010000445.1:0-8185 GCA_049297615.1 Burkholderiaceae bacterium | reverse complement strand
ACGCGTGCGGCGTCGTAGCGGCCGCTGGCCGTCAGCGTCCATTGCGGCGTCAGCGCCAGGCTGTCGAGCAGGTACAGCGCCAGGTTGCGATTGCCCGTTCGGGCATGCGTTGCCAGGGCGAAGTCGCCGGTGGCGACGGCGCCGCGCGCGGGCGTCAAATCGGCAGGCTGGGCTTCCTGGGTGTAGCTGGCGCGGCCGAAATCGCCGCTGCTGCCCAGCACGAGCTGATTTTTCCAAGTGCCGAACTCGCGATTGAAGGTCAGCTGCAAGCCCAAGCCCGAACTCGTCTGATCGATCGCCGCGCGGTCGTTCAGCGCCTCGACGGTGTCGGGCAAGCCGGTGAGCGGGTCGACCACCCCGAAGTCGGCGTTGACATTGCTGCTCAGGTTGACGTTGCGCAAGTTGCGCAGGTAGAGGTTGGCGCTGATCAAGGTGTCGGTACTCAGGAAGTGGCGGCCCTTGAGCGCGAGCATGGTCAGTTTGTTCGTGTTGATGTCGGGGTAGGTGTAGGCCTGGCGGATGTCGTCGAAGAACGAAACCGGCAGCGTCTGCGTTCCCTCGAGCCGGTTGTTCGCTGCGGTCAGGCTCAGATCGGCTTCGCTGTCGCCGTGCTTGTAGCCGAGTTTGCCGAAAAGCTGTTCGACGCGGCTCGGGTTGTGCTGCGCCCAGCCGTGGTCCTTGGACAGATTGCCGGTCAGAAAATAATCCCACGCGTCGACGACGCCGCCTTGTTCGAACTGCAAGGTCTTGCGCCCGAACGACCCTCCCGACAATTCGACTGCGCCGCCCGGGCTGTCACGGCCGCTGCGCGTGGCGATGGCCAGCGCGCCGCCGAGCGTGTTCAGGCCGAAGAGGGGGTTCGACCCGGGGATCAACGTGATGCTGGAAATCGCCGACTGCGGCAGCAGGTCCCAGTTCACCACGTCGCCGAAGGGCTCGTTGGTGCGCACGCCGTCCTGGAACACCGACAAGCCCTGCGGCACACCGACCAGCGGCGACGCAGTGAAGCCGCGAAAGCTCACGTCGAGCTGGTAGGGATTGCCCTGAGCCGCGTTGACGTTCACGCTCGTCGGGTTCTGTTCGAGGAACTCGGTGACATTGCCCTGGCGCTGCCTGGCCAGATCGCGGGCGCCGTAGGTCTGCACGTTCGCCGGCACGTCGCGAAGCGGCGTACCCAGGCCGGGCAATGGCGTCGTGCCGATCACCACCACCGGCGGCAATTCGCTCAGCGCCGGCTGGGCCTGGCCTGGCGTGGCCGCGCAAGCCGCCGCAATCGCGGCAAGGTCCAGGACATCGAAGCCGCAGCGAGGACGGTGGCGAATCATCATGATGTTCTTAATGTTGGCTCATGCGCGCCGCGCACTCGACAAAGCCAGCGCCTTCAAGACGCGCGATGATATCGGCCGCATCCGCATCCGCATCCGCATCCGCTGCGCGGCTGGCATGATCGCGGACCTGCTGCACCGGCGATCCCGAACGCCATCGATCAGACGCCCCAGCCATGACGTCCGCGCAAAACTTTTCTATCCCGAACGCTACGGCGCCAGGCGGTGCCGACGCGCGGCGCGACGAGTTCTTTGCACTGCTGCAGGACAGCCTGGCGCGCGCGTGTTTCGTCAAGCTGGTGCTTGCCAAGAGCGTCGGCGCCGACCCGCAGTTGCAGCAGGTCGCGGTGCGCCGGCTCATGCTGCGCGGCGCTGCGCACTTGTCCTTCGTGTACCGCTACCCGACCAAGGACATTACGAAGAACCTCGCGCTGGCCGAAGGCCTGCAAAACATCGCCGACCTGCTCGGTGCGACGTTTCGCAATGCCCATTTGCTGACCACGGCGCAGACCATCGATCTGGCGATCAGCCAGCGCGGCCGGTGCACGCTGCGGCGCAACGTGGCACAACATCAGGCGGCTGATGCGCTCGAACACGACCGTGCGAAGCGACGCCTTGTCGAGCTCGACCGGCCGTTCCTGACGGCCTTGGGGGTGACCGAGCCGCAAGGGCGCTTGATCCCGGCGATGTCGCGCAAATACAGGCAGATCGACAAGTTCGTCGAAGTCTTTGCCGGCGCTTTGGCGGCGTCGACGCTGGCGCACTCGCGCCAGCTGCGAGTCATGGACTTCGGCGCAGGCAAGGGCTACTTGAGCTTTGCGATCCACGACCACCTTCGTCAAACGCTGGGGCTGCAGGCACGCGTCACCGGCGTTGAATTGCGCAACGACATGGTGCAACTCTGCAATGATGCGGCGCAGCGCCTGGGCGTCGAGGGCTTGGATTTCGAACAGGGCGACGTGACGAGCTACGCGCCGCAGCCGATCGACGTGATGATCGCCCTGCACGCCTGCGACACCGCCACCGACCACGCGATCGCCCTGGGCATTCACGCCGGCGCAGCGATCATCATGTGTGCCCCGTGTTGCCACAAGGAACTGCGCCCGCAACTGCTGAGCCCGCATCCGATCCGCGCGATCCTGCAGCATGGCGTGCATCTGGGCCAGGAGGCCGAAATGGTGACCGACGGCCTGCGCGCACTGCTGCTCGAGGCGAGCGGCTATGCGACGCAAGTATTCGAGTTCGTCTCGCTCGAGCACACGGCGAAGAACAAGATGATCCTCGCAGTGAAGCGGGCGATGCCCGGCTCGGCCCAGCCCTGGCTCGAACAAGCCGCGCAAGTCAAACAGTTCTACGGCATTCGCAGCCAGTGCCTCGAGCGACTCCTGGCGGCTCGGATCGAGACTCCGTGAGGCGGCGCTCGCCGAGGGCGCAGAGTTACAAGCTGCTCACCAGGTGCCCGCCGTCCACGGGGATCACGGCGCCCGTCATGTAGCTCGATGCGTCGCTCGCCAAGAGCAGCAAGGGGCCGTCCAGTTCGGAAAGTTCGCCGGTGCGGCGCTGCGGGATGCGCGCAATGATGGCCTGCCCGGCCTTTGACGCGAGCATCTCGCGGTTCAGCTCGGTGACGAAGTAGCCCGGTGCCAAGGCGTTCACGCGCAGGCCGTGCTCGGCCCATTCGAGCGCCAGGGCCTTCGTCATCTGAACCACGCCCGCCTTGGTGGTGGCGTACGCCGACACGCCGGCGCGCACGCGAAGTCCGACGATCGAGGCGATGTTGACGTTCGGCCCCATAGAAGAACGCCCAGTCACGCTTGCGCGGCGATGTTGCCGGCAGTATCATACTGGGCATGAACACGGCAACGAAGCTGCTCGTCACCATGCGGCGTAGCCCGCTTGACTGGCAAATCGCCCAGCTTCAAACCGTGGCAAAGCAACACGGCATTGATTGGCGGCACGATGGAGGCAGTCACTGTGTGTTTGTCCGGAATGATGGCAAAACGCTGCCGGTGCCAGCCCATCGCCCGATCAAGCCAATCTACGTGAAGAAGTTTGTCGAACTCGTGGACGGAGCATGAAGCATGAGCAAGCTCGCTGACTACCCATTCGAAATTCGCCCACTCTCGGCCGAGGAAGGAGGGGGGTTTCTCATTTCCTTTCCAGACTTCGCCGAATGCATCTCCGACGGAGCAACAGTCGAGGAAGCGCTGAAGCATGGGCGAGAAGCGCTGAAAGCCACCATTGCCGCGCTCAAGGTCACGGGCCACCCGGTCCCTGCGGCAAATGCGGGCGGCGTGGCGTCTGGGAAATTCGTAGCTCGTGTCCCAAAGACAGTGCATGCGCAGCTCACCACGCGCGCCAAAGCGGAAGGAGTTTCCCTCAACACGCTCGTACTCACGTTCATCGCCCAGGGCCTTGGTCGAAAAGAGGGCCGTGCGTAGTCGAAGAATGTGGCCGAACCCTTCATTCCACCGGACCGCCTTCGGCGGCCGCTGAAGTTAAACGGTTAGGCATCATGAAATACCGGGCTGGTCGTCCATCGGACGCGCGGAATATCGCATCCCTCATTTTGTCCTTTCAACCTCTGCTCACGATCGAACCATCTGGAGCAGGTGCCGAGCAGTACCTCAAGTCCGTTTCCGAACACGCGGAGCGCGAGTACCTCGAATCTCCCCGCTACCGCTATCTCATTGCCGAGGACGGGCAGTTCTTTGCCGGCTTCATCGCGCTGCGAGACAACGGCCATCTCTTCCACCTGTTCGTAGACTTCCGGTATCAACGGCAAGGCCTAGCGTTTCGTCTCTGGCAGGAGGTTCGCGACGAAGCCCTCACCTTGGGCAACTCCGGAGTTTTCACTGTCAATTCCAGTCTGAACGCAATCCCGGTGTACCGCAGCTTTGGTTTCGAGCCATTTGCCGAAGTAACATCGATCCATGGCATATCATTTCTGCCAATGCGTCTGCGTACTTCCACTGATGCCTAATCATTCGGTCAAGCCGACGCGCTCCGGGCTACGCCCTCCGCGCGCGGCTTACCTCAAACGTTCGGCCCCACAACCACTCCCGCGGCCGCTCGTTTGACAATCACTCGTCATGTAGCTACAGTAATGCATGCGAATCGAGTTCGACCCGGCCAAGGACGCGGCGAACCGCGCAAGTCATGGCGTGTCGCTGGCGGTGGCGGAAACACTCGATTGGGATGCTGCGCTTGTTTGGGTCGATGACCGCTTTGAATACGACGAGCTGAGAATGATCGCGCTCGCGCCAAAGACTTCGATCCTGTACTACGTAGCTTTTGTTGAACGTGGCGAGGTGCGCAGAATTATTGGCTTGCGCCGGGCTACACGTCGAGAGGTGGCGCACTATGTCCAAAGTTTCTAAGCGCCCTGCGGTGGTCATGCCAACCGAAAGGGAGAACAAGCTCATTGTGGCGGCCGCGAAGGCGGACCCTGACGCCCAGCCCCTTACGGCCAGGCAGCTGAAGGCAATGGTCCCACTGCGAGCGTTACGTGGCCGCCCCAAATCACCGAACCCGAAGCAATTGGTCTCGGTACGTTATAGCCCCGAGGTCTTGGAGTACTTCAAGGCAACCGGAGAGGGGTGGCAAACGCGAATGGACGGCGTGCTACGCCAATACGTGTCGCGTCGCTCACGCCAGCCGTGAATGGGGCCGAACCCTACGTTCCAGCCGACCCGCTCCGGGCTGCGCCCTCCGCGGGCGGCTGAACTACGACGATAGAACCCGGGCGGCCGGCGCGAACCATCTCGCGCGCGGTGGCCTGCGCCATGCGCATCACGCCGCTGAGGTTGACGTCGAGCATCTCCATCCAGTCCGCCTCGGGCGTCTCCAGCGCGGGTGAGCGCAGCGCGATTCCGGCGTTGTTGATCAGCACGTCGGGAACGCCGAGCGTGGCGACGATTTGCTGCAGCGCTGTGCTGACGCTTGTCGCCGAACGAACGTCGACGCCGATCGCCGTGGCGGCGTCGGCGCGGGCCAGGCTCGCGTTGATCTCGCCGGCCAGCGTGCGACCCAGCTCGACGCGCCGACCCAACATCGCGACGCGCGCGCCTTGGCTTGCCAAGACTTTCGAGAAGTGCAGCCCCAGGCCGCTGAAGGCGCCGGTGACGATGGCGACGCGGCCGCTGAGGTCGACCTTCATCGGCACTGCCTTGCCGTGCGGCGCTGCGCCGGGCTCACTGCTTGCATCGGCACTGTCTGCAACCCGATTCCCATGGTCTGCCCCAGAAGCCCGGTGCCATTGTGCCTGCGATGTGCTGCCGCTAAAGGGCCTCGCGATGCCGCGCGCGCGCCGATGGGCTACGCTGCGGGGCCAGCGCCGTGCTGCGCAAGGCGACCGGTGCAGTGGAGGCCCAAGTGTTCGGTTTCTTCGAAAAACTCGTTCACCCCTATCCCGATGGCGCGGCGCCGGCTCCGGCGCGCGGCTTCTTCGCCTTTGTCTGGTCGTGCACAGCGGGTCTGCGCCCCTTTATCGCCGGCATGACCCTGCTCGCCGCGGCGATCGGTGCGTTCGAGGCCCTGCTGTTCGCCGTGCTCGGACGCATCGTCGATTGGTTGGCACAGGTTCAACCCGCTCGATTGTGGGAGGAGGGAGGCGCGTATCTGCTGCTGCTGACCGCAGCATTGCTGCTCAGCCCGATCGCCGTGGCGGCTTACGCCTTGCTCAAGCACCAGAGCCTGTCGGGAAACTTTCCGATGCTGCTGCGCTGGAACTTTCATCGCCGCATGCTCGACCAGAGCATGAGTTTCTACCAGGACGAATTTGCCGGCCGCGTCGCAGCCAAGGTGATGCAGACCGCGCTGGCGACGCGCGACACGGTGCTGATCGCCTGCGACATCATGGTGTTTGCGGTGATCTATTTCGTCACCATGGTCGCCGTGGTCGGCAGTTTCGACATCGCCTTGTTGCTGCCCTTTCTCGGCTGGCTGGCGATGTACGTTTCGGCGCTGGCGCACTTCGTGCCGCGCCTGGCCCGGGTGGCGACGATGCAGGCCGACGCGCGTTCGCTGATGACCGGGCGAATCACCGACGCCTACACGAATATCGCGACGGTGAAACTGTTTTCGCACGCGCGCCGCGAAGCCGGCTACGCCCGCTCGGCGATGCAGGAATTCATGCAGTCGGTGCACGCCCAGATGCGCCTGATCAGCGGCGTGGAGGTCGTCAATCACACCTTGAACGTTCTGCTCATCGTCGCGACGACCGGCGCCACGCTGTGGCTGTGGAGCCGCGGCGAGGTCGGTGTCGGCGCGGTCGCCGCGGCCACGGCAATGGCGCTGCGGCTGAACGGCATCTCGCACTGGATCATGTGGGAGACGGCGTCGCTGTTCGAGCACGTGGGAACGGTGCAGGACGGTATGAATACTCTGGCCCGGCCGCACGCCGTGGTCGATCGGCCCGACGCGCGGCTCATCGAAGTGAGGCGCGGCGACATTCGCTTCGAGGCGGTCAGCTTCAGCTACGGCGCTGCGCGTGCCGGCGCGGCAGCGGTGATCGACAACCTGACCCTGCACATCCGCCCCGGCGAAAAGATCGGCCTGGTCGGGCGCTCCGGCGCGGGCAAGTCGACGATCGTGAACTTGCTGCTGCGCTTCTTCGACGTGCCAAGCGGCCGTGTCCTGATCGACGGCCAGAACATCGCCCTGGCCACCCAGGACAGCCTGCGCGCCCAGATCGGCATGGTGACGCAGGATACGTCCCTGCTGCACCGTTCGGTGCGCGACAACATCCTGTACGGCCGGCCCGACGCGACCGACGCGCAGATGCTTGTCGCCGCCAAGCGCGCCGAGGCGCATGAGTTCATCCTCGGCCTGGCCGACGCCAAGGGCCGCACCGGCTACGATGCCCATGTCGGCGAACGCGGCGTCAAGCTCTCGGGCGGGCAGCGCCAGCGCATCGCGATCGCCCGCGTGATGCTCAAAGACGCGCCGATCCTGCTGCTCGACGAAGCGACGAGCGCGCTCGACTCGGAAGTCGAAGCCGCTATCCAGGCCAGCCTGTACCGGCTGATGGAAGGCAAGACCGTCGTCGCGATCGCGCACCGCTTGTCGACGATCGCCGCGATGGACAGGCTCATCGTCCTGGACAAGGGGCGCATCGTCGAAGAAGGCGACCACCGCAGCCTGCTCGCGCGCGGCGGTCTTTACGCACGGCTCTGGGCGCACCAGAGCGGCGGGTTCCTGGCCGACGCGCTGGACGATGACGACGCGGACGACGCGGACGGCGTTGCGGCCGAGGCTATGGTTCGATCTGCACCTTGACCCACTCGGCCTCGCCGCCACTGCGGTTGTTCTTCTGGAATTTGATTTCGGCGGCCATGCCGGGTTTCACCTCGGCCAGGGTACCCAGGGAGTTGGTCTGGCTCAGTTTGCTGCGGTCGAACCATACAGGCGTCTGGGCGCCGAGCCGAACGGTCGTCACGCTGCCGTCCTGGACCAGTGTCAGGCTGCGCTGAGCCTGATTCACCGACTGGACGCGCGCGAGCATCGTGTGTTTGCCCGACAGGCCCGCCGACTGGCCCAGGGGAATGAACATTTCGGTGGCCTTCTGCGCGAAGCCCGCTGGCGCAATCGCGCCGAGCAGGGCGGCGAGCAGGGTGCCGCGCGCCAGCGTCGATCGAAAAACCCTTGCCATCGTCATTCCCTCCAACAATGGAAACCGGCGCGGCGGCGCGTGGGCAGCGAGCCTCATTGCACCACCATCAACTCGGCGCGCGCGCGCTTCACCGCGGCGAGGATTTCGTCGATCACGCTGCGCGGCGGCTCCTGGTACTGCGCGGCGCCGGCGATTCCGCGCAGCGCCGCGTCAAGCTGCAGCGTCGCGGCCTGCGCCGTCAGCCCAC
>JBAQUQ010000444.1:0-2381 GCA_049297615.1 Burkholderiaceae bacterium | reverse complement strand
TGGAGTTGACCCGTTTTCGCGGACACCTCATCCTTATGGAAGAAGGAGTCCGAAATGCCAACACCGAAACCCCCGTATCCGGCGGAATTCCGCCGACAGTGACGCTTGCCGAGCGTGGGCCCCTGCGCGCCCAGCTCACGATGCTGTCGACCGCCTGCGCCGGGCCTGTCACCATGGCTTCGACCGATCCGTCGCGCCGGTTTCGCACCCAGCCGCGCAGTCCGAGGCGTCGAGCCTCCTCGACCATGGCCCATCGGTAGCCCACACCCTGGACCATGCCGCGGATCTCGAGTCGCAGGACAGACTCAGAGTCAATGCTGCTGCTGCGCATGGGCCTCAGCGTAGCGCAGTGGCTTCGGCGGCGCACGCCCCAGACCAAACAAGGGTCTCGCCCAGGCCACGCGCCGCACGCATTCGTAAGCCAGGAAGCTCGCTGCGAAGGTGCCGATCACCAGCAGCGCACCCTCGGTTGTGGCGCTGAGCTGTGCCGGCGCGAGCGCATGGGCGAAAACGATGGTCGCGCTCTGATGCACGATGTAGACCGGGAACACGGCGTCGGTGAAGTAGCGGCGCAGCGCCCCGTCGCGATTCAGGTGGCGCCGCGCAAAGCCCAGCACCGTGACGACGCCGCACCACTGCTGCACGCTGAATGGGACCGGCAGCAGCCAAGACGCCGACCCAGCGACGCCGGGCGCCGCGGTGCCGGGCCAAACCAGGCCTGCCCAGGCGCTCAGACCCAGTACGAGTGCGATCCAGCGCGCGTCCGAGAAGCGCTCCCACACCTCGGGTGCGCGCGCCAGCACGGCGCCGAGCACGAATATCACGAAGTACTGGGTGTGGGCGAACCAGTCGTCGACCAGCGCGTGCGTGACCGGAAACTTCTCGCGCAATGCGAATCGCGTCAGCGCGAGCAGCAGCACCGGCAGTACGAACAGGCGCGCTCCCACGAGGACAGCGGCGCTGCGCGCTGCCAGACGCGTCAGCAGGGACGGCGCCAGACGCAACACTGACCACAAGACCAGGGTGTAGCTGAACAGGTAGGGCAGGAACCATAAATGGTTCCAGGTCGGCAGGATGAGGCAGCGCCCGGAGCTACCGCAGAACCCGCCATAGGCGCCGAGATAGAGCTGCATGAAGTCGAAGGCGTTGCTGGCATAGCTGTACTTTTGCGCGACCTCGAGATAAGACTGCGGCGGCACGATGACCAAGACGCCGAACAGCAGGGGCACGAGCAGGCGCTTGGCGCGCGCCGTGAGCAGAGCCGCGTCGGCGCCGCTGCGCGCCAGCATGAACGACGTGGCGGCGCCCGACACCAGGAACAGCAGGTCCATGCGCCACGGCGACACCAGGCGCATCCAGGGCTCGAGCGCAGCGCTCGCGTGCGGACTCTTGATGTGCCAATCCCAGCCCACGTAATACATGCCCACGTGGTACAGCACGAGCAGACCGAAGGCGAGGATGCGAACGAAGTCGAGGAAGACCAGACGCGAATTCAGCGCCGGCACGCTGGGCGATCGATGACTGGAGGGCATGGCTGGTGCGTTTTGAGTTGCAAGGCGCCCAGCCTAGGCAAGACCGCGCGGCAACTCCAGCGCTGTGGGACGAACCGCCCCCGGGCTGTGGCGAACGCAAGTTGCGGCGCGCGGCGCGGCAGTGATTCAACCGGCCAGCCGCGTCTCGCGCAAACGGGCCATCAGCGCCGCGCGGTACTGCCGGCTGCAGGGCACGCTGGCGCCGCCGCGCACGCTCAGCATCGCGTCGCCCTTGCCCTGGGGCGCAACGGCGTTCACGTGCGCCAGCGCCACCGCCGCGCTGCGGTGCGTGCGCATGAAGCCGCTGCCCAGGTCGTGCAGCAGACCCGCGAGTGTGCGGCGCAGCAGGGGCGCGTGCTGCACCGTGTGCACGATCACATAGTTGTCGGCGGCCTCCAGCCAGACGATGTCGGGCAGCGCCACCACATGGGTGCGGCCGCGATCCGGGATCAGCAGTTGTGCCGGCGCCGGCCGCGCCGCAGCGACTGATGCAGCCGCGCTGCTGCGCCGCTCGCGCAGCCTTTGCAGAGCGCGCGCCAGGCGGTCGGGCTCGACAGGCTTGAGCAGGTAGTCGACGGCAGCCGCGTCGAAGGCCTGCAGGGCGTAATGATCGAATGCGGTGACGAAGACGACTGCGGGCGCCGGGTCGGGCAGCGAAGCCGCCACGTCCAGGCCGCTCGCGCCGGGCATCTGCACGTCGAGGAAGAGCGCCTCGGGTGTCAGTTCGGCGCACATGCGCAAGGCCGCGTCGGCGTCCGCTGCCTCGCCGACCACGTCGACGTCGGCGGCCGCGGCCAGCAAACGGCGCAAGCGCGCCCGCGCCGGCGCCTCGTCGTCGACGATCAAGAC
>JBAQUQ010000443.1:0-7398 GCA_049297615.1 Burkholderiaceae bacterium | reverse complement strand
GGTGGAAGGCAACCAGCGCAGCTCCCAGCCCAGCGGCTGGGCCTGGCGGTCGAACTCGGCCAAACGGATGCCGGCCTGGGCACGCCCGACGCCGCCACGCGCCCAGGAGAAGGCATTGAGGCTGCCCATGTCGAGCAAAACACCACCGTGCAAGGGAACGATTTGCCCGTAGTTGCCCGTCGCCGCGCCGCGCACCGTGATCGGCACGCTGTGGCGTGCGCAGGCCGCCACGACGAGCCTGATTTCATCTTCGCTGCGCGGCCGCACCGCGAGGTCGGCGCGTTTGCCCAGCAATTGGCGCTTGAGCACCGGGCTGAACCAGGAGTAGTCCTGCGACAACTGCGCCAGGCGCGCTGCGTCGCGGGTCCAGTCCAGCTCGGGCAGCTCCTGCTGCAAGGCGCCGAGCGTGGCGCTGTCGGTGGGCATGCCCGCTGCTGAAGTCGAGCCGTCAGGGCAGGATTTTCAGGTCGCGAACGAAGTCGGTGCTATAGCTCTTGGCGAGGTCGACCTTGGCCGGGTCGACCAGTTTCGCCGACACCAGAAAGTCCCAGCTCGCCTTGGCGCGCGCGTCGGTGATGACGCCGATTCCCTGGCGCGCCGCGTCGCCGCTGGTGACGATGCCCATCTCCTTGAGCTTGACGAGGCTGTAGGCGAGTTGCTCGTCGGTCATGTTCGGGTTGTCTTTCTTGATCGCTGCATTGCCCGGCGCGGGGTTCTCGAAGTAGCTCTTCCAACCCTCGGCAGTGCCGCGCACGAAGGCCGCGACGGCCTTGTTGCGCTCCTTGACGGTCTTCTCCAGACACGCCACCGTGTTGGCGTAGGCGGGGAAGCCGAAGTCGCTGAACATGAAGGCATTGGCTTTGCCGCCGGCGCGCTGGATGGCGAAGGGCTCGCTCGTCAGATAGCCCTGCTGGACGATGTTCTTGTCGGCCATGAAGGGCTGGATGTTGAAGGTGTAGGGCCGCGTCTGTGCGTCGGTGAAGCCGTACTTGGCCTTCAGCCAGGGCCAATAGCCGCGGTGCGCGAGCGAGGAGATGAGGATGGTTTTGTCCTTCATGTCCTCGAAACCCTTCACGCCGTCGTGGGCGATCAGCACCTGCGGGTCTTTCTGGAAACTCGCCGCGACGGTGACCACCGGCAGCCCACTCTCGCGCATCTGGATCGCCTGCAGGTCGCTCGAGCCCATCACGCAGTCGGCCTGGCCTGCGCCCATGATCTGGTAGATATTGACCTGGGGGCCGCCCATGCGGATCGTCACGTCCAGGCCGTGCTTCTTGTAGATACCCGTGGCCAGCGCCTGGTAGTAGCCGCCGTGTTCGGCCTGGGCGTACCAGTTGGTGATATAGGTGAAGCTCTCCTGCGCCGTGGCGCTCGCGGCAGCGGCCAGGGCAAGGCCGGCGGCACCAAAGCGGCGGACAAAGCGGACGAAGTTTCGACGCATGGATGTCTCCTTCATTGAAGTGTTTGACGATGTGCCTGGGTTCGTGGCCTGCGTTTCAGCCCCAGGGGCCTTCGATGTGGCCGGCGTGCTGGGCCCGGCCCCAGGTGGCTTCGCTGCGCGCCGGCCAGCTCAGGGCGTGCAGCTCGGTGATCGCCTGCGCCCAACTGATGGCCAGCGATTCGAGGATCGCTTCGCCCTGCTCGAGCGTGGCGGGCAGCGGATCGCCGATCACGCCGCTGGGGCCGAAGTCGCGTGCCGTCCAGGCGCAGGCCGGGCGGCCGTCGGGCGAGAGCAGCCTGGAGGGAAACTCGGGCGGGTAGTTGGCCACGGCGCGCTCCATGTGCACGGTGTCGGGCGCCAGCGCCATCATGATGGCCGTCTCGGCGTGGCCGGCGTGCATGGCGAGTTTTTTCTCGCGCTCGCTCAGATAGCGCCCGGCGACGTGGGGCAGGCGCCAGGTGTGCTGGGGCACGACGATGAAGTCGCCATGGCGCAGGCGCATTTCGCGCGCGGCCATCTCCATCACTTGGGGCTGGCCGCCGTGGCCGTTGACGATGAGGAGCTTGCGAAATCCCGAGCGGTACACCGATTCGCCGATCTGCACCACGGTCGCGTACAGGGTTTCGCCGTCGATCGTGAAGGTGCCCGGAAAGTGCAGGTGTTCTTCGCTCTTGCCGTAAGTCACCGGCGGCAGCGCATAGGCCGGCACGTCTTTGCTCAGGCGGCGCAGCGCGTGGCCGACGACGCCGGCGCAGATCACGGTGTCGACCGCGCAGGGCAGATGCGGCCCGTGCTGCTCGATCGAACCGGTGGGCAGGACGATGACGGTGTTGTCGCGATCGGGCAGCTGGGCGATCTCGGTCCAGCTCAGATAGGGCAAAAAGCGCTCGGGTGGGTTGTAGCCGTGAATCATGGAGTCTCCTAGCGCGCAGCGAGCAGGGGCTCGACGAAGGCCGACGCGTCGCGCCGCAACTGCGCCAGGTCCAATCCTGGAACGGTGTCGTTCTCCACGACGATGCGCCCCTGTACCAGCAAGGCTCGCAGTGTAGGCCGGCCACCGCTGACGACGGGGCCGATGGCCGGGTCGTGCAGGCCGAAGTAGCGCGGCTGATCGAGGTCGTAGACGGCCAGGTCTGCCGCCTTGCCGACTTCGAGCGTCCCCACGCCGTCCAGGCCGAGCAGCTTTGCGCCGCCGGCGCTGCCGATGTGGACCACGTCTTCCACCGTCATCGCACCGGCCAAGCCGCCTGGCTGGCTGCCACGCACTCCCGCGCGCGGATCGGCGCGATGCATCAACCAGCAGGCGTGCGCCTCGCTGGCCATGTCGGCGGCTTCGTTCGACGCCGCGCCGTCCACCGCCAGGCCCACCGGTATTCCCAGCGCAAGCGCCTCGGGGATGCGCGCGATTCCCGAACCCAGGCGCGCGTTGCTCTGCGGGCAATGCGCGATGCCGGTGCCGGTGGCCGCGCACAGTTGCAGTGCGGCGTCGTCGAGATGCACCATGTGCGCGAACCAGACGTCGCTCCCGAGCCATTCGTGTTCGGCGACGAACTGCATGGGCGTACAGCCATGCACTTCGCGTGCCCAACGCACATAGTCATAGGTCTCGCAGAGGTGGCTGTGCAGGCGGATGCCGAGCCGGCGCGCCTGGCGCGCCATCGGCTCGAGGTCTTCGGCGCGACAGCTCCAGTTCGGCGTGGTGATGGCGCTGACGACACGGCGCATGGCCATCGGCGACGGATCGTGATAGCGCTGCACGTCGCGCTCCACGGCGCCGAGAAACTGCTCGAGCGTCTCGGGCGCCGCCTGGGGCGGGGCCAGCGCGTCGGTCAGCGCGCGCGGCTGGGTCTGGCCGCCGCGGCACAGCACGAAGCGCATCCCCAATCGCTGGGCTTCGTCGAATACCGCGGCCGAGGCGTCGAAAGGCATGCCGGGCCAGTAGTGGTATTGATGGTCGGCCACTGTTGTGCAGCCCGACAGCAAGAGCTCGACGAGGCCGATTCGCGCCGCCAGGCGCAGTCCGGCTTCGGCGTCGAAGTGGCGCCGGTACGGCACGGGCACTGCCGCCAGCCAGGGCACGAGAGGCAGGTTGATTCCGGCGGGGATTCCCTTGAGCAGGCTCTGGAAGAGGTGATGGTGGGTATTGACCCAGCCCGGATAGACGACGCAGCCGGCGGCGTCGATCACGCGCTCGCCGGGTTCGGGCTCGAGAGTGCCGATCGCCGCGATGCGCCCACCGCGCACGCGCACGTCGGTGCCATTGCTGGCGCGCATCGCCGCGCCGCGCAGGCCGGTCCACAGGTGCGCGGCGCCACGCACGAGCAGCTCAGTCATGGTGCGCCTCGCTCTCGTGCCAGCTGCCCAGCGCCCAGCGCGACAGCACCGACATCAGGGCGAACAGCAGCACGCCGGTGAGGGTGATGAGGAGCAGGGCGGCGAACATGCGCGGGATGTTCAACTGGTAACCCGACAGCAGGATCTGGTAGGCCAGGCCGGTGCCGGTGCCGCCGGTGCCGGCGACGAATTCGGCGACCACGGCGCCGATGAGGGCCAACCCCGAGCTGATGCGCAAGCCGCCGAAGAAGTAGGGCAGGGCCGATGGAATGCGCAGCCGCAGCAGGGTCTGCAAGCGCGTCGCGCGGTTCAGCTTGAAATAGCTCATCAGCCCCGGGTTCACGCTGCGCAGGCCGAGCGTGGTGTTGGCGATGATCGGGAACAGCGCCACCAGGGTGGCGCAGATGACGAGCGAGGCGGTGGGGTTCCTGACCCAGATGATGATGAGGGGCGCGATGGCGACGATGGGTGTCACCTGCAAAAGCACGGCGTAAGGGAAGAGCGCGGTCTCGATCGTGCGGCTCTGCACGAAGGCGAAGGCGACGAGCACGCCGAGCAGGGTGGCGCAGAGGAAGGCGAAGAGGGTGATCTTCAGCGTGTTGAGCAGGGCGCCCAAGAGCAGGGCAGCGTCGATGAACATCACTTGGGCGACGCGCAGCGGGCTGGGAACGAGGAAGGGCGGCACGTCCAGGCCCACCACCAGCGCCTGCCACAGCGCGATCAGGACCACGGCCACACCGGCAGGCCAGACCACGCGCTGCGCCTGCGGACGGCGCAGCCAGTTCGTGCCGGGCGTCGCTTTCGGTATCGCTTTCGGTATCGCTTTCGGTATCGCTTTCGGTACCGCTTTCGGTACCGCTTTCGATGCCGCTTTCGGCGTCGCGGCGGCCTCTGGCGCGCTGGGGGAAGACGGCGTCACGGCGGTCATGCGATGCGCGCAGGAGTCAGCTCAGTTCGGGGTCGGGCAAGGCGGCGCTGGCGCGCTGCAGACTCTCCTGCAGGCGCCGCGCATAACCGGTAAACGCCGTGGACACGCGAAACGACGCGGCGCGCGGGTAGGGTTCGTCCACGCCGACGTCGTCGATCACGCGTCCCGGCCTGGCGCCCATCACGACCACGCGCGTCGACAGATAAACCGCCTCGTAGATCGAGTGCGTGACGAAGAGCACGGTGAGCTTGTTCGCGCGCCACAGGTCGAGCAACTCGCCGTCCAGGCGATGCCGGGTGATCTCGTCGAGGGCGCCGAAGGGCTCGTCCATCAAGAGCAGGGTCGGCCGCGTGACCAGGCCGCGCGCGATCGAGACGCGCATCTGCATTCCCCCTGAGAGCTCGCGCGGCAAGGCGTGGGCAAACTTGCTCAGGCCGACCATCGTCAGCGCCTCGTGCACGCGCGCCTCGGCCTGCTCGCGCGGCACGCCGGCCAAGTCCAGCGGCAGGCGCACGTTGGCCTGGACGCGCGCCCAGGGCATGAGGGTCGCGTCCTGGAAAACGAAGCTCAAGCGATGCCCGGTCTCCTCGACCTGGGCGACGGACTTGCCCCACAGCTGGATCTGCCCGGCGCTCGGCGCGAGCAGGCCGGCGACCATCTTCAGCAGCGTGCTCTTGCCGCAACCCGAGGGGCCGAGCAGGGTGACGAATTCGCCCTCGGGAACGGCCAAGTCCACCGGCGCCAGCGCATGCGTGCCATTCGGGTAGGTCTTGTCGACCGACACGATTTCGACAGCGGCGACTGCCGCCGCGCTCTGCTGCGCCATCAGGCTTGCACCTCGAGTTGGAACGAATCCGATGGTAGCCAGCCCTGTCTAGCGCGGCAGTGGGATATACGCGGTGGCCTCGACTTCGATCAGGATGTCGGCCGTGGGCAGCATCGCGCTCACCTCGACCACGGTGGAGGCCGGCGGCTCGCCGCTGAAGAACAGCTTGCGCACCCGCGAGTAGTAGGGAAAGTGGTCCAGATTGCGCAGGTACTGCACCAGCTTGAACACGTCGTCCATGCGCCCGCCGGCCGCCTCGACTGTGCTGCGAATGCGGTCCAGAACGAACCAGCTTTGCGCCAGGATCGGGCCCTCCTTGATGTCGGTCGAGAACTCGCCGGTCTCGCCGAGCAGGCGGCGCGCCTCGATCGGGATGTCGGCATAAGCTTTGACGATGGTCGCGCTGCTCGGGTCGACGGCGATCACGCCCGACAGGAAGACCAGGTCACCGGCGCGGCGCCACGCCGAGTAGCGCGCCAGGGGTTGTGCAATCGTCATCGAGAAGTCTCCTTGGGTTCGAGGGGTGAGCGCCGGTCGGTCGGATCGTACGCGGCTACAGCTGGCCACCGGGGCGGCCCAGGACGTGCTCGTCCCAGGCGCGCAGCTTGCCGGGGTTCATCAGGCCCAGCGGGTCGGCCTGCTTCTTGAAAGCCAGTTGCGCTGCGTCGACCTGCTTCATCCCGCCGTCTTCGACGACCCAGGTGTGCGGATCGAAGATCGAACAGCCGTCGAGCTCGAAGCTGCGCTTGAGCGAGTCGAGCTGGCTCGCGTCGAAGTACATCACCAGGGGCAGGGCGAAGGCGACCAGGGCGCCGCCGCTGCGGCTGAACTCGTGGTGCATCAGCACCTCGTCGCCGAAGCGCTGCATCTGCCGCGCGACCAGGGCCGGGTCGAGCGGCGCCGGGTAGGCCACCTGGAGGTAGGTGACGCCGCGGTCGGACTTCAAAGCTTCGAGCGTGGTGTGGTTGTAGGCGCACTCGGTGACTGAAGGCAGTCCGGCGGCGATGAGCTCGTCCTCGCTGCCGCGCACGACGACGCGCCCGCCCAGCGCGCCCACCAGGGCCTCGTAGCGCGGCAGGGTCTGCGGTGAAACCTGGGCGAACATCGCGTCGGCGTCTTCGAGGCGATCGCGCAGACCTTGGTAATACGGCGTGATGCGGCGCTCGACGGCGCTGAGCTGGAAGATATCGAGCTCGCGCGCGCTCCTGAGTAGATCCGGCTTTGCCGGGTTGCGCAGATCCCCGCGGGGGACGGCCGGCTCGGCCGGCCTTGGGGTGCCCTCGAGCGATAGGGCAGCGGCGGCCAGGCCGAAGTGCAGCACCGCGTCGTAGCCGTCGAAGAGCGCGATGGTGTGCTGCCAGTCGAGCGCCGGGGTGAGCGCCACGTCGACCTCGACGATGATGCCATTGCTGCCGTAGGCGTGATGCACTTTCTGGATGTCGGCGGCGTGCAGGTCGAGCAGGCGTGGCGGGTCTTGCAGGGTCACGACACGCAGGCGCCGCACATTGCCCGGGTCGGCCAGGATGCCGTGGCGCATCGAGCCGATTCCCGAATGCCCGCCGGCGATGAAACCGCCGAGCGTGGCGAGCCGCTCGGTCGACGGATACATGCACAGTTGCTGCCCCATCGCGCGTGCGGCACGGTTCAGGTCGTGGATCAGCACGCCGGCCTGGACGCTGGCCCAGCCGGAATCGATGCGCAGCACCCGGTTCAGCGCCGTGATGTCCAGGCTAACGCCACCGTGCAGGGGAACGCACTGCCGGTAGTTGCCGGTGCCGCCGCCGCGCACCGTGAGCGGCGCGCGCTGCCGCACGCAGGCCTGCGCCACGCGCAGCACCTCGTCCACATCGCGCGCTCGCACCACCAGGT
>JBAQUQ010000442.1:0-61285 GCA_049297615.1 Burkholderiaceae bacterium | reverse complement strand
CGGCCACGTCGCCGGCCACGCCCGGCGCGCACTGATTGCCGGCGTCGTCGATGACGGCGACGCGATGCCCCGGGTAGGGGCGGCCCATGCTGCCGGCGCGTGCCGGCCAACCCATGTGGCGGCGTCCGTTTGCATCGACATAGGAACCACAGTTGCCGACGACGTAGTTGATTTCGGTCTGGCCAAACATCTCGTTGACGGTGACGCAGAGTTCGTCCCGGCAATAGGCGAACACCGCGTCGCCGACCGCCTCGCCGGCGCTCATGATGGCGCGCAAGCGCAGCTGGTACAGAGTGCGCGGATGCGGCACGGCCTTCATCATCACCTTCAGCGCCGTGGGAAACAGAAAGGTGTGCGTCACGCCATAGCGCTGCAACAACTCGAACGCGCGCTCGGGCGCGAAGCGGCCCTGGTAGCCGACGATGGAACGGCCGAAATAGAGCGTGGGGAGCAGCGCGTCCATCAAACCGCCGGTCCAGGCCCAATCGGCGGGTGACCAGAAGGTGTTGGCGCCGCTTGGAAACCAGTTCTGGCTGCACACGAAGCCGCTGAGGTTGCCGATCAGCGCGCGATGCGCGATCAGCGCCCCTTTCGGCGGACCGGTCGTGCCGCTCGTATAGATCAGCGCGGCTGCGTCGTCGGCGTGCGTGGCCACGCTCGTGAATCTCGAACTCGCATGCGCCAGAAGCTCGTTCCAATCGGCGTCGCCGCGGCCCACGGCAGCACTTCCGGCATCCCCTGCGGCGATGACGTGGCGCAGCGCCGGACACAAGGCGCGCACCGCCATCACGTTGGCGATCGAGCCCTCGTCGGCGATGGCCACCATGGCCTGGCTGTGATTCAGGCGGTATTCGAGCGCCTCGGGGCCGAACAACATCGTCAGCGGCATCGCGACGGCGCCGAGCTGGTAAACCGCCATATGCGCCACCGCCGTCTCGAAGCGCTGCGGCATGACGATGGCGACGCGGTCGCCGCGCTGTACGCCCAGCCCGACCAGTGCGTTGGCGAGGCGGTTGGCGTTGTGCTGAAGATCGGCGTAGCTGAAGCGCCCGACGCGGCCGTCCTCGTGTTCGTAGTGGATCGCCACGGCCTCGGGCGTCTCGCGCGCCCAGCGTGCACAGCAGACTTCGGCGATGTTGAAGTTCGCGGGAACCTGCCAGCGAAAGCCGCTGTGCAGTTGGGCGTGAATGTCGTGCGTCATGCCCGCAGCCTAGCCGCAGGAGCAGCGCCTGCCCATCGGGTCAAGCGCGTAGCTTGGGCGCGGTGTCGGCGGACGGCCCGAAGGCCTGCAAGGCGTCGCCCGTGATGCGGCAAATGCGCCAGTCGGGCATCACGGTCGCGCCGAACCGCCGGTAAAAGCGGAGGGCGTCTTCGTTCCAGTCGAGCACGCTCCACTCGAAGCGGCCGTGGTTGCGTTCGACGGCAAGGCGCGCCAGGCGTGTCAGCAAGGCCTCGCCGATGCCTTGGCCGCGGCAAGCCGGCTTGACGTAGAGGTCTTCGAGGTACAGGCCCGGCTGGGCGAGGAAGGTCGAGAAGTTGGTGAAGAACAAGGCAAATGCGACGACCGTGCCGCCACGCTGGCCCGGCTCGTTGGACAACTCGGCGACCATGCATTCTGCCGCCGGCTTCTCCCCGAACAAGTGTGGGCGCAGCCTTTCGGGGGTGACCTGCAAGAGGTGGGTGAGACGCTCGAAATCAGCGAGTTCGCGGATCAATTCGACGATCGCCTCCACATCTCCCAGCTTGGCCGGGCGCAGGTTGAAGGGGCGGGCAGGACTCATGCTTGGATTGTGGCAGGCGCCAAGGCGAGCCTATCGCTTCGCGAATGCACGCGCGCGGCAGCGCCAGCGCGACCCTGCCGACGCAGAATTCGTTTCGGCCCTACAGTGAAGGCATGGACCAAGCCTATCAAGTGACCCGGGCGCCGACTTCGCACTTCGAACAGATCCGCGGCCTGCGCTACCACATGCTGCATTGGGGCGACGCGAAACTGGCCACGCCATCGCGACCGCCTCTGGTTTTGTTGCACGGTTGGATGGACGTGGCGGCGTCGTTCCAGTTCGTCGTCGATGCCCTGTCGGCTCTCGAAGGCCCGACGCGCTGGGTGATTGCGCTCGACTGGCGCGGCTTCGGCCTCACACAGGCACCGGCCGCCGATTGCTACTGGTTCCCCGACTACCTGGGTGATCTCGATGCTGTGCTCGAAGTTGTTTCGCCCGGCAGCGCGGTCGACCTGCTCGGCCACAGCATGGGCGGCAATATCGTCATGACCTATGCCGGCGTTCGCCCGCAGCGCATTCGAAAACTCATCAACCTGGAGGGCTTCGGCATGCCGCGCAGCGAGCCTCGATTTGCACCGAAGCGCTACGCCAAGTGGATGGACGAATTGCGCGAACCCGCCGAGCTGCGCACTTACGACAGCCTGGACGCCGTGGCGCAGCGCCTGCGCAAGACGAATACTTTGCTCAGCGAGCAACGCGCCGCCTGGCTCGCCCAGCACTGGGCGCGCCAGCGCGCCGACGGTCGATGGGAAATCCTCGGAGACCCGGCGCACAAACGCACCAACCCGGTCCTGCACCAGGTGGACGAGACGCTCGAGTGCTGGAAACGCATCACCGCGCCCCTGCTGTGGGTCGAAGGAGAGCACACCGACATCGCCAAGTGGTGGGGCGGGCGCTACACGCACGAGGAGTTCCAGGCACGATTGGGCCTGGTGGCCAAGGTCGAGCAGCACCGCCTGGCGCAGGCCGGGCACATGTTGCACCACGACCAGCCGCAGGAGCTGGCACGACGCCTGATCGGATTTCTCGGCGCCTGAGACCGCCCCAGGTCGAGCCCATGTCAAAATCGCCGCCTAACGCACCGGCCTACCCCATGGACATCGAACGCATCAATGCCATCGCCAGCTCGCTGGCCGACCTGACGCAGCGCACGCTGGCCCTTCGGGGGTATCTTTGACTACGACCGCAAAACACTGCGCCTGAACGAAGTCAACGCCGCGCTGGAGAACCCCAAGGTCTGGGACGAACCGAAACGCGCGCAGGAGTTGGGGCGCGAGAAGCGCGTACTCGAGACCGTGGTTCAGACGATCGACCACCTCACGAGCAACTTAGCCGACAACACCGAGCTGTTCGAGATGTCCAAGGCCGACGACGACCTCAGCGGCCTGCAATCCATCGAAGGCGAAGCGGCCAAGCTGGAAGTGACGGTGGCACAAATGGAATTTCGGCGCATGTTCAACAACCCCGCCGACCCGAGCAATTGTTTTCTGGATCTGCAAGCCGGCGCAGGCGGGACCGAGGCCTGCGACTGGGCGCAGATGCTGCTGCGCCAATACCTGCGCTACTGCGAGCGCAAGGGCTTCAAGGCCGAGGTGATGGAAATGAGCGAGGGCGACGTCGCCGGCATCCGCAGCGCGACGATCAAGATCGAAGGCGACTATGCGTTCGGCCTGCTGCGCACCGAGACCGGCGTGCATCGCCTGGTTCGCAAGAGCCCTTTCGATTCAGCCGGCGGGCGCCACACTTCGTTCGCCTCGGTCTTCGTCTACCCCGAGGTCGATGACTCGATCGAGATCGACATCAATCCGGCCGACGTTCGCACCGACACCTTCCGCGCCAGCGGCGCGGGCGGCCAGCACATCAACAAGACGGATTCGGCGGTTCGCCTGACCCACATCCCGACCGGCATCGTCGTGCAGTGCCAGAACGACCGCAGCCAGCACCGCAATCGCGATGAAGCCTGGCAGATGCTGCGCTCGCGTTTGTACGAACACGAGATGCGGATTCAGAAGGCGGCGCAGCAAAAGCTCGAGGACAGCAAGACCGACGTCGGCTGGGGCCACCAGATCCGCAGCTACGTGCTCGACCAGAGCCGCATCAAGGACTTACGAACGAACGTGGAGATCAGCAACACCCAGAAGGTGCTCGACGGCGATCTGGACATGCTCATCGAAGCGAGTTTGAAGCAAGGGGTTTGAGATGACCGTTCTGACGAAAGCACAACACCATGCGTGAAGGCAACTCCCCCTTGGTGCGCCGCGAGGACTACACCGCACCGGCGTACTGGATCCGAGCCGTCGACTTGAGTTTCGATCTCGAGCCGGCCAAAACCCTCGTCATCAATCGCATGCGCATCGTGCGCAACCGCGACCTTCCCGCACAAGCGCTGAGGCTGCACGGCGAAGAGCTGAACCTGTCGCGCGTGCTCGTGAATGGCGAATCGGTGTCTTTCCGCCACGAAGCCGGCGAGTTGGCGATCGACGACCTGCCGCAGGACGAGTTCACGCTCGAAATCCGCAACACCTGCGCGCCCGAGAAGAACACGCGGCTCAGCGGCTTGTACACCTCGGGCGGAGGCTTTTTCACCCAATGCGAAGCCGAAGGCTTTCGCCGCATCACGTTCTTCCTGGACCGGCCCGACGTGATGGCGGTTTACACCGTGCTGCTGCGCGCCAACAAGTCGAGCTATCCGGTGCTGCTGAGCAATGGCAATCTTGTCGAGGCGGGCGATCTGGATGGCGGGCGCCACTTCGCCAAATGGCACGACCCTTTCCCCAAGCCGAGTTACCTGTTCGCCCTGGTCGGCGCCGACCTGGTGGCGCGCGAACAGCGCGTGCGCAGCCGATCCGGCAAGGAGCATCTGCTCCAGGTCTATGTGCGCCGCGGCGACCTGGAGAAGACCCAGCACGCGATGAATTCGCTGGTCGCGGCCCTGGCCTGGGACGAAGCACGCTTCAACCTGGCTCTCGATCTGGAGCGCTTCATGATTGTCGCGGTCAGCGACTTCAACAGCGGCGCCATGGAAAACAAGGGCCTGAACATCTTCAACACCCGTTTCGTGCTGGCCAGCCCGGCCACGGCCACCGACAGCGATTTTGCGGCGATCGAGTCCGTGGTGGGCCACGAGTATTTCCACAACTGGACAGGCAACCGCGTCACCTGCCGCGACTGGTTTCAGCTCAGCCTCAAAGAAGGCCTGACCGTGTTTCGCGATCAGGAATTCAGCATGGACATGGCAGGCTCGGCGAGTGCGCGCGCCGTCAAGCGCATCGACGACGTGAGCCTGTTGCGCGAACACCAGTTCTCCGAAGACGCCGGTCCAATGGCGCACCCCGTGCGGCCCGACAGCTATGTGTCGATCAACAATTTCTACACCAAGACGGTGTATGAAAAAGGCGCCGAAGTCGTGCGCATGATGTACACCCTGGTCGGCCGCGACGGTTTCGCAGCGGGAATGCGCCTGTACTTCGAACGTTTCGACGCGCAAGCCGTCACCTGCGACGACTTTGCCCAGGCCATCGCCGACGCCAATCCGGGCAGTGCCCTGGCGACGCGCCTGGAAGCGTTCAAACGCTGGTATTCGCAAAGCGGCACGCCCAGAGTCACGGCGCGCGGCCGCTACGACGCCGCGGCGCGCAGCTATACGCTCGACTTCGAACAGCAAGTTGTGAGTTCCAGCGCCGCCGCCTTGCCGCAAGTCATTCCGCTGGAGATGGGCCTGCTCAGCCGCGACGGCCACGCCCTGCCGCTTCGCATGGCCGGCGCCGACGACGCGGCGCCGACGCAGCGCCTGCTCGTGCTCGACCAAGCGCGCGCGAGTTTCAGCTTTGTCGATATCGACAGCGAACCCATTGCCTCCCTGCTGCGCGGATTCTGCGCACCGGTGATGCTCGACGATGGCCTGGACGACGCCGAACTGCTGGTACTGCTGGAACACGACAGCGACCCCTTCAACCGCTGGGAAGCCGCCCAGCGCCTGGCGATGCGGCGTTTGCTCGCCGCCATCAGCAGTGAGGGCGGGCTGCAGCTCGACCCGGGTTTCATCCTCGCCTTGCGCAGCGTGCTGCGCCATGCATCGCTGGATGCAGCGTTCAAGGAACGCGTCCTGACACCACCCTCCGAGTCGTACGTCGCCGAACAGCTCGAGAGCGTCGATCCGCAGCGCGTGCATGCGGTGCGCGAAGCCTACAAGTTGCAGATCGCCCAGGGCCTGCGCGACGACTGGGTCTGGGCATTCGAATCGCACGAAGCGAACGGCGCGTATTCGCCCGACGCGAATTCGGCGGGCCGGCGCAGCCTCGCCCACCTTGCGCTGGCCATGCTGTGTCTGGATTCGCGCGCCCGCGCCGAAACCCACTGGCCAGAGTGCGCCGAAGCGCGCTTCCATGCCGCGGGCAATATGACGGATTGCCAAGGCGCGCTCGCCGCCCTCATCGACGGCCACAGCGACAGGGCTGGGCACGCCCTGCGCAGCTTCTACGAGCGCTTCCGAAGCGAGCCCCTGGCGATCGACAAGTGGTTCACGATGCATGCCCTCGCGCCCGAACGCGATGGCCTCGTGTTCGCACGCGTGCGAGCCTTGCTGCAACACCCCGACTTTTCGCTGCTCAATCCGAACCGGGTGCGCAGTCTCGTCTCGGCGTTCTGCAATTTCAACCCGGCTGCGTTTCACCGCGCGGACGCAGCGGGTTATGTCTTCTGGTGCGAACAGGTGCTGGCCCTGGACGCGATCAACCCGCAAATCGCCGCACGCCTGGCCCGCGTGATGGACCGCTGGAGCCGCCTCGCGCCGGCCTACCGTGGCGCAGCCCGTGAAGCGATCAGCCGCGTCGCGGCGCGTGGCGACCTCTCGGCCGACGTGCGAGAGATCGTCACGCACGCATTGCAGTCTCATTGAAGGAGAGCATGAAGATGGCCATTGCAAACGCGTTCTATGCCCAAAGCGGCGGCGTCACCGCCGTCATCAACGCCTCGGCTTGCGCCGTGATCCAGACGGCACGCGCGCGCAAAGACCGCATCGGCAAGGTTTTCGCCGGGCGCAACGGCATCATCGGCGCGCTCACCGAAGACTTGATCGACACGAGCAAGGAGAGCGCCGCGGCGATCGAAGGTTTGCGCTCCACGCCCTCGGGCGCGTTCGGCTCGTGCCGCTACAAACTGAAATCCCTGGAGGCAAACCGGCGCGAGTACGAGCGCCTGATCGAAGTGTTCAAGGCGCACGGCATCGGCTACTTTTTCTACAACGGCGGCGGCGATTCGGCCGACACCTGTTTCAAGATCAGCCAGCTCTCGCAGGCGCTGGGCTATGCGCTGCAGGCGATCCACGTGCCCAAGACGGTGGACAACGATTTGCCCATCACCGACTGCTGCCCCGGCTTCGGCTCGGTCGCGAAGTACGTCGCCGTGTCCACGCTCGAAGCCTCGTTCGACGTGCGTTCCATGTGCAAGACCTCGACCAAGGTTTTCGTCATCGAAGTGATGGGGCGCCATGCCGGTTGGATCGCCGCGGCAGGCGGGCTCGTCGAAGACCATGGCATTCCGGTCGTCATCCTGTTTCCCGAGATCGAGTTCGACCAGAAGAAGTTCATCGCGCGTGTCGACGAGTTGGTCAAGCAGCACGGCTACTGCAGCGTCGTCGTTTCGGAAGGCTGCCATCACGCCGACGGCACGTTCCTGGCCGAACAGGGCACGCGCGACGCCTTCGGGCACGCCCAGCTCGGTGGCGCGGCACCCGTGGTCGCGGGCATGGTGAAAGACGCGCTCGGTGTGAAATTCCATTGGGCGGTGGCCGATTATTTGCAGCGCGCGGCGCGCCACGTCGCTTCGAAAACCGATGTAAAGCAGGCCTATGAACTCGGCAAGCGCGCCGTCGAACTCGCGCTCAAAGGCCACAACGCCGTGATGCCCACGATCGAGCGCATCTCTGATGCGCCCTACAAATACCGCATCGGAGTGGCGCCCCTGGCCAGCGTGGCCAACGTCGAAAAGTTCATGCCGCGCGACTTCATCACGCCCGACGGTTTTGGCATCACAGCCAAGTGCAAGCGCTACCTCAGGCCCTTGATTCAGGGCGAAGATTTCCCCAAGTACAGAGGCGGTTTGCCGGTCTACACCACCTTGAAAAACGTCGCGGTGGCAAAGAAGCTGCGTGCTTTCGAGATGAAGTAGCACCCGGCCTCGCGTCGCGTGCGAGCAAGGCCGTCGCTATAATTCGCGCTCTCGCGCAAGGCCGGCGTAGCTCAGTTGGTAGAGCAGCGCATTCGTAATGCGAAGGTCGGGAGTTCGACTCTTCTCGCCGGCACCAAATAGAACGTGGATTAGCAGGTTTGTGACTGCTAGACCCTTCGTCTCTTATGCAGCGCCTGTAGGCAATCTGTAGGCAAAGCCTCCAAATCCGCCCCGCCAGCAACAACCCCGGCGTGGTGGTTGGGTGAGTGGGGGGAGGCAGGAGGTGATGTCCCCCGGACAGTTGGAACTTGAGGCGGCGGTTTCCTGGTGAGTTCGACAGAATCGAGCTTGCCAACCTGAAACCATCGAAGAGGAAACCGCCATGAAAGATCGTAAGGCAAGTGCGGCTGTGCGCGTTGTGCACCGCCAGGACAAGGCTGCCGTGAGGCGTTGGGTCGAAGGCAACGGCCAGGCGCTGTTGCCCATGCTGGAGTTGCTCGAAGGAGCGCAGGCCAGCGTCGGCGAGTTGATGAACGAGGCCGCCATCGGCATGGTCGAGCAGTTGCTGGTGCTTTCGGCCCAGGAACTCGCCGGCGCGAAGTGCCGCGGGCGCACGGGCGGCTCGGTGCTGTGGCACGGCAGCCAACAGGGGCGCAGGGGGCAACCGGGGGGCCTCCGGCGGCCCCTGCGGGGGGCTGGTAAAGAAAGACAGAACAGCCAACAGCCGAAGTCAGCAAACCGAGTCGATCCGACTCACACCAATCGGCCTCCACGAAAGCCGGGGCGGTTCAAACATCTCGGCAGGTTGCAGTGGCCCGCTCGTGTTGAGGTGGCCGCGGGCGATGAGCCACCTACGCCAGAAGTCACTGCCGAACAGATGCTTGGTACTCCATTCGTCGAATTCATACTCGTCAAAGGCGTCCCTCCATTCGCCCGGCTCACGGTCGAGCGATAGCGCAACCGCCTGCCATGCCTCCGCCTTGGGGATTGCACCCCACAGCGCCCAGTCAGCTGCGGGCGCGGGCGGTACTTCCGCCCTGCGTTCGTCGTAGGCCTCATCAATCCAGGTAAGCGCACCGGGGAGTAGAGAGGTGGACGTGTCGGTTGTCTTGAGCGGCAGGTTGCGAATTCTTTTCTTCTGCATACACCCCCCGATACCCCCCGATGCACCCCATTGGAAGGTGCCCCAGCGGGCCAGGTCGGGGGCCGTGGTGTTCGGCCTTGCGGCCTAGCTGGGGCGAAACGTTCAGGTCGCCATCGGCGCGCGTTGAACCTGCATCGGTGTCGTCATGGGACTGCTGCTTCCCCCAGTCACGCGTTCACACCCAGCCGCAAGCCGGTCGCGTTCAACAACGCCAGCAGCGTTTTCAATGTCGGGTTGCCACGCGGCGACAACGCGCGATACAGGCTTTCGCGCGGGATGCCGGCGCGCGCGGCAACGCTCGCCATGCCTTGCGCCTCGGCAATCTGGCGCAGGGCAGCCAGCAGGGCGAATTGCCCGCCGGGCTGGTCGGCTTCGTCGAGTGCAGCGGCCAGATAAACGGCGGCGAATTCGGGGTCGGCCTTCAACAGGTCGACCACCGTTTCATCGAGCGGGCGCGATGCCTTCATGATGCGTGAAAGCGATCAGGTGGCCATCGGCGCGCGCCGTACACGCATCGGTGCAGCCTTGAACTTCTGCTCGGCCTGCCACAAGTCGTAGTTGGCTTGCATGCGCAGCCACAACCCGGCGTCCCCGCCCCGGTCTTTGCCAAGCCAGGCTTGCAAGCGCAGTGCCATTTCCGGCGAAATTGCGGCACGGCCGTTGAGGGTGCGGGACAAGGTGACGCGCGATACCCCAAGCTGCGCGGCAGCCTGCGTCACGCTCAGTCCCAACGCGGGAAGGACATCGTCGCGCAGCACGGCAGCGGGATGCGGATGATTCAGTGCAGAAGTCATGTTGCCCCTTCGTCAGTGATAGTCCAGGTAATCCACAAGTTCGACATCCACGCCACGGAAGACGAAGGTCAGCCGCCAATTGCCGCTCACCCAAACCGAAAAGTGGCCCTTGAGCTCACGCCCTTTCAACGGGTGCAATCGCCATCCGGGCTGATTCATGTCCTGTGGCTGCGCTGCGGCGTCCAACACCCGAAGCATGCGTCCCAATCGCGGCGCGTGGGCGGCTTGAATGCCGGCCATGCTTCCCTTCTCGAAGAACGCTTTCAGGCCCTTGTGCCGGAACGTCTTGATCACGGCGCATTGTATCGCGCAACGCTACGGATGCACGGCAATCTGTTCAACCCTTCACTACGCGCAAGCCCCCAGACGCAGCCCTCGCTGGGTCGAACGTCACGCCGGCCTTGTCGAGAATGAACTTCTCGATCAGCGCAAGGTAGGGGCGCAGCGCATCAATCGAGCGCGGCCGGTAGCCCTCGGCGATGGCGCTCGGCTTGTGGCCCATCACTTGCGCAATCGCACCGGCCGGGGCGCCTGCGGCTTCACCCAGCAGCGAGAAGGTGCGGCGCAGGCCGGGAATCGACACATGCGGGATGCCAGCATCGGCGAGCACGTCGCAATGCGGTGCGCGGGGTTCGGTGATGCGCCCCGTTGCGTTCAGCGGCGAAGCGAAGACATAGGGATTCGGTTTGCCATTGGACAGCTTGGCCCGAGGCAGTGCGGAAAGCAGCCATGCCAGGTACGGCGTCAGTGGGATGACGCGGGTCGCTTCCACCTGGAGTTCGACTCTTCTCGCCGGCACCAGCGGGCACGGCCGCGGTGGGCCGTGCAGCGGGCCCAGTGGTGAGCACGACCGCCCGCAGCGCTGCGGTCAGAAACAGTTCTCGGGTGCGATCTGCAAGCGGCAGCTCCACATGAAGCGCTCCGCGCCTTGTTTGAGCGAGCGCCGAAACGTCGCCGTGGCCTCGTTGGAGATGGCTTCGGGCAGTGGCATCACGAGGGGCGCATTCGTCGGATTGGCATAAAAGTTGAGGAAACAGCTGCGCTGTGGTTCGCACAAGATCTTGACCTGCCGCGCATAGGCCGCGACGTCACGCACCTGCTCGCGCGGCACGATGATCAATCGCACCAGGCCCTGTTCACCGGCGACCTGCCAGGCCTCGGCCGGCGCGGCTTGTGGACCTGAGATGGCGCTCAACGAGAGCAGCGCGAGCCAGGCAACGCGCGCCCTGCGCTGCGCACGCCGACGCAGCTCGAGGCCATTCCAATCGTCAGCCAGATTCATCGCGGTGTATCCAGTCCGTCGCGCTGCGCTATTCTGCCTGCACGCGCGTCGAGTGCGGCCGGAGCGCCGGAACAGCTTACGCGACTGCCAAGGATCGGTAGCGATGCACGTTGAGTCTTGGCGCAAGGACGATGGCTGAAGTCGCCGATATCCTCATCATCGGTGCCGGCCCAGCCGGCCTGGCCGTGGCCGGTTGCCTGGCGCAGCGAGGCCTGCGCCCGCTGGTGATCGAGAGGTGCGGACAAGTGGCTGCGTCGTGGCACGCGCACTACGAACGGCTGCATCTGCACACGGTGAAAGCGCTGTCGGCGCTGCCCGGCATGGCGTTCGCGGAAGATGCACCGCGTTATGTATCCAGACAAGGCGTCGTCGACTATTTGAGCCGCTACGCCCAGCAACACGCCGTCACGCCTTTGTTCGGCGAAGAGGCCATCGCCATCACGCCCTGCGCCACGGGTTGGCAGACCGGTACGGCGGCGGGGCGGCGCTTTGTCTCGCGCACCGTGGTGCTCGCCAGCGGCGCGAACCGGGTGCCGCGTGTACCGGTCATTGCCGGCCAGGCGCTGTACCGCGGCCAGGTCATGCACAGCCAGGCCTACCGCAACGCCGCACCGTTTGCCGGGCAGCGCGTGCTGGTGGTCGGTATGGGCAACACCGGTGCCGAGATCGCGCTCGATCTCGCCGAGCATGGCGTGCGAACGGCGCTTTCGGTGCGCTCAGCCCTGAACCTGGTGCGCCGCGACGTGCTCGGCCGGCCGACGCAGGTGTCGTCGATCATGTTATCGAAATTGCCCACGGCCTGGGGCGACCAGGCGGCGACGTGGTTGCGCGACTTGACAGTGGGTGACCTGAGCCGCTGGGGCCTGCAGACCGCGGCGATATCACCGCTGCGCCAATTGCGTGAACAAGGCAAGACACCGGTGATCGATGTGGGGACGCTGTCGCGCATCCAGCGCGGCGAGATCCTGGTTCACCCGGGAATCGAAAACCTCACGCGCACGGGGGTTCGCTTCGTCAGCGGCAGCGAACACGACTTCGATTGCCTGATCCTGGCGACGGGCTACCAGGCTCAGGTCGAGAAACTCTTTCCCGGTCCCAAGCCGGCGCTCGACAGCAATGGCATGCCACTCAGCGTGGCCGGTGAAGGCGCACTGCGTGGCGCCTACTTCGTCGGTTTCGACATCCGCCAGCCCGGCGGGCTGCTGCGGACCATCGCCGCCCAGGCGCGGCAAGTGGCACAGGCTATCGCGTCGACCTCGGCGTCGACCTCGGCGCCGAGCGGCCAGTCGGGACTCTGAGCTGCCCCAGGTCGGCGGCCGGATTCAGTACAGCACACCTCGTAGCGCCACCTTGGGCATGGTCTTGCCCTGCGCGAGCGCGTCCAGGCCACCGAGAAACTGGGCGGTGTCGATCGGCTTGGTCCAGTAGTCGTCGAAGCCGCCCTCCAGGGCGCGCTCGATTTCAGCCGGGGCGTTGTCGGCCGACAAGGCGATGCAACGGGTCGAGGCGAGCAGCGGGTCGCTGCGAATTTGGCGCAGCACTTCGAGGCCATCGATGTCGGGCAGGCGCACATCGATGAGCACGAGGTCCGGGCGGAGCTCGCGAACGGCCTGCACACCGGACCTGCCGTTCTCGGCAGACTTGAGCGTGATGTGGCGGCGCGTGGCGATGAGGTTTTCGACCAAGAGCAGGTTGAGCGAGTTGTCCTCGATGCACACCACGGTGAGCGGCAGCATCGTCGAGGCGCCCTTTGGCAAGGCCAGGTCGACCGCAGGCGCGGGCGACAGTTCTGCCTTGGCCGGGCCCGGGGCCGGCTCAGTGGCCAAGGCCTCGAGTTGGCGCATCAGGCCGACGCCGGCACTTCGAACCTTGTCCAGCCATTCGCGCACTTGCGTGGGCACCTCGGAGGTGGCCGCGGCGAGCTCGCTGAAACCGAGCATGGTGTTGAGCGAGGTGCGCAGCTGGTGGCCGAGCTGCGCGGTGACGTTCTCGCGGGCGCGCGCGTCGGCCAGGGCGACCTCGGTCTTGCGAACCTCGAGTTCGGCCAGACGGCGCTGCGTGACGTCCCAGCACACGCCGTGCATGCGCTCGCTCTGCCCTGACGGCCCCGGAAGGACGCGCGCGCGCAGTGCCAGCCAGTGCACCGTGCCGTCGTGCCAGATGATCTGCAATTCGTGCTCGAGCGTGTCGCGGCGCTTCGCGTGCAGGGGGATCAGGCGCTCCAGCTGGTGCCGGGCCGACACCGGCCGCAATGCATACCACCATTCGCGCAGCGACCGGTGTTGCAACTTGGACTTGATGCCCAGCAGGGCATACATCTGCTCGCTCCAGTGCAGCGGCATACCGTCGAGCGAGCATTCCCAGACGCCCAGGCTCGCCGCATCGGCGGCGAAGCGGGCGCGCTGTTGCTCGATGCGCAGCAGCGCACTGCTGGCGATTCTGTCGGTGATGTCCCCGATCATCGCGATCCAGCGCCGCGCGTCCGGGTTCGATTCGGGTTGCAGTGTGATTTCGACCCAGCGCTGTTCGCCGTCGGCGCGGTTGATGCGGCAACGGCCGCGGTAAGGCACGGCATCAGGTCCGAAGCGCTTTTGCGCGTTCCACTCGGCCCGATCCGAGACTTCCACGTAGTCTTCGAGCCACGCGCTCCACTCCGGTGTGCCCTGCTCAGCGCTGCGCCCGTGCAGCTGGAACATCAGCCGATCCCATTCGCCTTGGCCGGTGAGGGGGTCGAGATACCAAAACCCCACTCCTGAAGCGGCGGCCGCGAGTTCGGCGCGCCGCTCCCAGGCCTGCGCCTGCTCGTTGACGCGAACCAGGGCGCTGATGTCCATCGACACCCCCACCAGCTCCACCGGTATGCCCTTGGCGTCGCGCCGCGCCACCCGGCGCGTCAGCAAGGTGCGATGCGAAAACTCGTCCCCGCCCGAAACGCGCAGCACCGCGTCGACCACTTCCTTGGTCTGCAGCGCGCGGGCGTTGGCTTCGCGCGCGGCGTCGCGATCGTCGGGGTGGTGTTGTGCCATCACCCATTCGTGGTCGATCTCGGCGCTGTCGCTCGGCACCTGCATGCGCGCGTGAAAGACGCTGTCGCCGATGACTTTGCCGCCGCTCAGGTTTTGCCGCCAGACGCCCACACCCGCCAGTTCGAGGGCGTTCAAGGCTTCCTCGGCCACCTTGCGCTGCGCGAGGTAGCGCTCGATGGTCTTGGTGTCATCGACGATCACGCCGGAGAGATCGACGCCCTGCCCGGCACCCCCCTGCACGACCTTCAGCATCGCGTGCAGATGGCGCACGCGGCCGTTTCTCAGGCAGACGCGGAACCTCTCATTGGTATAGCCCAGCGGTTGCGAGCGCGGGTTGAGCAGGTCGGCCACACGCTGGCGGTCATCGGCGTGAATGCTGTCGACGAGTTGTTGCAAGGACGGGCGCGCGCCGTCGGCATCGAAGCCCCAGAGCCGGTAGGCGTTGGCGTCCCACAGTGCCATGCCCGTGCCGGGATCGCCGCCGATCATGCCGATGCGACCGAAGTGGTGCAGGATGTCCAGGCGCTCGAGTTTTTCCTGCGGCGTGGGAGCGAACATCGAATGCGGCAGGCACCAGGCCAGCCAACCATCGTCCCAGGGCACGGCGTGCCAGTGCATTTCGCCACGGCGCGCCGGCGTATGCCCCAAGGCACCGTCCAGGTGATTCGCCCCGAGCTCGCCGACATCGGTGGCCAGGCGATCGAGTTCCGAGTCGTCGAACTCGTGCTGGCGTGCCCATTGCAATGCGGCTTCGTTGGCCTGCCAGGCCAGGCGCCGATCGATGTTGCGGCGCACCAGCAGAACCGGTGCCTTGGACTGTTTCCACCACTGGTTTTCAACCACGGATCTTCCTTTGCCGCTCTTCGCCGCCGGATCACTGACCGTGAAGGCTGCTCGAGCGCGCGCATCTCGAACTGAGCCACGAACCAGCCCCCAGCGCGCTTCCTTAGCCGCTGGGGCGAGGCCCGCTGTCAGACGCCATGCGGCGGCTGACGCACCGATTCAGTCTGATCGACGCAGCGCAATGTTGCAATTGCAAGCGCGTGTTCAGGTGGGCGTTCGCGTGAAAGACTGCACGGCAGCTCGGCGCAACCAGGCCACTCGCTTGCCGATCCGTCACACCGGAGCTTCGCCGCCCTGCGAGAACCCGAGCTTCTGGCGTTCAGGACGCCCTTTGGCGTGCCGGCCTCACCGATGGATCCAAAACCGCAATTGCGCGAGCAGCAGCTGCGCGTCCACTGGTTTGGCAAGGTAGTCGCTGGCGCCGGCGGCGATGCATTTCTCGCGGTCGCCCTTCATCGCCTTGGCAGTCAGCGCGATCACCGGCAGGGTTTCCATCCCTCTTATTTCGCGGATGCGGCGCATCGTCTCGTAGCCGTCCATCTCGGGCATCATGATGTCCATCAGGACGGCGTCGAAGCGGCGCCTGACCTCCAGGTTCGCCCCCAGCATCTCCAGGCACTGCCTGCCGTTTCCGGCGTAGTCGGCCTCGATGCGCGCGTTTTCCAGAATGGCAAACAGCGCATAGACATTGCGCATATCGTCGTCCACCACCAGCACCTTCGCACCGACCAGCTCCGCGGCGCTGCCGTGCAACCGCTCGAGCGTCGCACGCGCCGGCGCAGGCAAGGCGCTCAGCGGGCAGCGAAGATAGCGCGACGCCTGGTCGAGCAGCCGGTCGAGCGAGCGAGCATCCTTGAGCAGAACCGATTCGGCCAACTGGTTCAGCCTCGATTGCTGTTCCAGCGAGAGGTCCATGCCGGTGTAGACGACGATCGGCAGGTCGTCGATGCACATTTCATCGCGCACCGCTTCCAGGAACTGGAAGCCCGACAATCCCGGCAGCCGCAGGTCGAGCACGACGCAGTCGAAGCGCTTGCTGCGCAGCAGCGCCAGGCCCTGCTCGGCGCTCGGCACGAGGATGGTTTCGATGGCTTCGGCAGCGCCCAGCACCTGCAGGATCTGGCTCTGAGTCGCGGGGTCGTCTTCGATGATCAATAACTGCATCGAGTGCCCGCGGGCATCGGCGGCCCGGATGCGGTCGAAGAGCTCGCCCAGCGCGGCTTCGCTGACCGGTTTTTGCAGGTAGCTCGACGCGCCCTGGCGCAGCCCGCGCGGCCGCTCGTCTTCGCCCGAAACGATGTGCACCGGGATATGGCGGATGGCCAGGTCGTCGTTCACGCACTGCAGCAGCTTCCAGCCGTCCATGTCCGGCAAGGTCACGCTCAGTGTGATGGCCGCGGGCCGGTGCGATCGTGCAAGCTGCAGCGCTGCGGCCGCGCTGGTCGCCACCAATCCCTTGAAGGCATGGCGATGCGCGATGTCGAGCAGCAGCCTGGCGAAGATGGGGTCGTTCTCGACCATCAACAGCACGTCGTCGCCGGACTTGATCGCTTCCCGATCGTCCTGGACTGCGCTGGAAGCCGCACCAGGAGCGTGGCTGTACTCGACTTGGCGCCGACTCGGTTCGAGCTCGAGTTCGGCGGCGGACTTCGACGCGGGCGCCTTGGGAACGAAAGCGAAGGGCAAGTAAAGCGTGAAGGTGCTGCCCTGGCCCGCTTCACTGGTCAAAGCGATCTGGCCGCCGAGCAGGCCCGCGATCTCGCGGCTGATCGACAAGCCCAAGCCGGTGCCGCCGTACTTGCGGCTGGTCGTTCCGTCGGCCTGTGCAAACGCTTCGAAGATGAGTTGCCGCTTCTGCGGCGCGATGCCGATCCCGGTATCGCTGACGGCAAATCCGACCACCCCTTCGACCGTGTCCAGGCTGGGGTGGGGCCGAGTCCAGCCCTGTGTCGCCCGACTCATGGTCAGGGTCACGTTTCCGCTTTCGGTGAACTTGAAGCTGTTGGCGAGCAGGTTCTTCAGCACTTGTTCGAGCCGGTTCGCGTCGGTGCGGATGGCGGCAGGCAAATCGGGGTCCACGTGCACGCTGAATTCGAGACTCCTCGATTGCGCGACATGGCGGAAGTTGCGCTCGATGTTCTTGCCCAGGTTCGCCAGCGTGACGGCCTCGACGTAGACGTTCATCTGGCCGGCCTCGATCCGGGACAGGTCGAGGATCTCGTTGATCAAACGCAGCAGGTCGGAGCCCGACTGGTGCATGATTTCGGCGAATTCGACCTGCTTGGGCGAGAGGTTGCGCTCGGCGTTGTCGGCCAGAAGCCGGGACAGGATGAGCAGGCTGTTCAGCGGTGTGCGCAGCTCGTGCGACATGTTGGCGAGGAATTCGGACTTGTATTTCGATGCGAGCGCCACCTCGGCGGCAACACGCAACTCCTGATCGCGCATGCGCGCCAGCGCCTCGGCGTTCTTGCGCTCGGTGATGTCGCGCAGAATCACGGTGAAGAGCCGCTCGCCGCCGGCCTCGAGCTTGGAAATCGAGGCCTCGATCGGGAATTCTTCGCCGTCTGAGCGCAGCCCGCTGAGCGACCCGCCGCGCCGGTCCATCGCCACGCTGGTCACATCGCTTTCGCCGAAGCGCTGGATGTGCGCGTGGTGTGCCGCGCGCAAGCGCAGCGGGACGAAGCGGTCGATCTCGGTGCCCAGCGCCTGCGCCGCCGGGCAACGGAACATGTGCTCCGCGGCTGCGTTGAAAAGCACGATGCGCTGGTCGGCGCTGATGGTGATGATGGCGTCCAGGGCCGAATCGACGATTCCGGCAAGGCGCTGCCGACCGACGCCCAGCTCGGCCTCGGCGCGGGCGCGTTCGATGCGCAGATACAGGCGCGCCGCCAACTCGGTCATGAGCTCGGCGTCTTCCGGCAGCCAGGCATGCGGCTCGCTGTGCAGCGCGCTGAGCAGGAACTTCCAGCGCCCCTCCGCCACGTAAGGAGCGTTCACGAGTGCGCCTATGCCCAGCGCCTCGAACCGTTTCACCTGCGCCGCCGAGCGCGCTGCGCCGCGCACGTCGTCGATGACGAGCGTCTTCCCCGCCGCCAATTCGCGCCGCTCCGTCTCCGGTCGGAAGTCGGCAATGCGATAGACCCCCACCAGGCTGCTCGCGTCCGCTGCGTGATGATCGTGCAGGATCGTGAGCTGTTCCGCGGCTTCGTCGACCTCGGCCAGCAGGCAGTGTTGTAGGTTCAAATGCGCTGCAATGCGTTCGCTGGCACGGCGCATGATGTCTTCGGCTGAGGTGAGTGGGGCCAGGAGCTTTTGCATCTCGGCGAGGAAGGCGAGGTTGCGTTCCCTGCGCTCGCGCTGGGTGATATCCATGAAGGCGCCGACACAGCCTCGCACCACGCCGGCTTCGTCGAACAGCGGCAGCGCGCTGCCCAGCAGGTGGCGTGTCGCTCCGTCCGGGAAGACGATGTCGAATTCCGCGCCCGTCACGGCCTGCCCGCTCGCCGCGGCTCGCTGCATCGGCAGCTCCTGCACCGCAAGGCGCCGGCCCTGCGACCATGCCTGGAAGTCGCCCTGCACACTTTCGGCGGTGCCTGCCGAACCGGTGAGTCCGCGCAACCCGCGCAACAGCTCGATGGCCGCCGGGTTTCCGGCCATCTGCTCGCAGGCCGGATCGTGGGCGATCAAGACCGCGGCGGGAATGGCAGCCATCAACGTCTCGAGCTCCGAGCGCCGCGCCCGCTCGTCCGCCTCGCGCTCGCGCAGTCGGGTCTCGGCGCGCGTGCGCTCTGTATCGGCGGTCTCCAGCGACTGGGCGTTCCACCAGACGAACGATCCCAGCACGAGGACCATCAAAAAGTCGAGCAGCGCCGTGTCCTGGGACGAATTGAACAGCCCTGCTTCCTCGCCTGACTGCACCAGCCAGCCCAGCACCACCGGCGCGATGATGGCCAGGGGCAGGAAACGCCGCGCGACCTGGCCGCCCAGGCCGGGACTGGCCAACATGGCGGCCAGCCCGTCACCGCGTGCCCAGAGAATCGCCGCAGCGAACAGCACGAACGCCAGTGCCGAGTTCGGGGCCATGCTGCGGTAGGGCGGGAGCTGGTAAGGCGTTTCGGCACCGTGGACAAAGACGATCAGGGACAGCAGGGCCGCCAGGCCGGCGAGCAAGGCCAGAGCTTCCATGGTCCTGCGCAGCACCGGCCAGCGGGCGTCGAGCAGCAGCAGCGCAGAGCCGAGCAGGATGAAATTGATGGCGGTGATGACGGACATTCGTCCAGGCTGGCCCGTCTGCTGCGCCATCAGCATCTCGGAGAACAGCAGTTGATCGCTGCCGAAGTTCGCGCCGGTGGAGTCCTGCACCAGCGAAAGTACGCCGAGCACGATGATCGGCACCGCGCAAACCAGCCGCACAGCGCGCTTTCGCCGCAGCGCAAGGGCCACACCGGCGAGAACGAAACAAAGCGCGCTGAGGGGACGCATCGACGCCACGCCCGGCAACAGGCTCTGCAGCACCTCGAGTTTCAACGCCCAGCCCGCGAGCACGAGCAGGCCGATGAGCAGCACAGCCAGCGCCAGGGCGCGCGTCAGCCTGTCTGGATCACGCTCGGGCCGGGCGCTGTCGGCGGGCTCGCGCAACCCGTGCCGAGCCAAGCCGTAAGCCGACGCCAGGCCGAGCAGGGCAATGAAGGTGGCAAGACCGAGGCCGTATTGCGACGCCCGAACGATCGGCGCGTAAGCCTCGGCCTCGTCCAGCTTGGCCACCAAGCCCCAGCCCCCATAGTCGAGCGAGCGCCCGACGGCGAGCACCGGCGCACCGCGGTAGTCGCGGCTTCGCTCGAAGAATTCGCGGCCATCGAGCGCCGCGGCCATCGTCGGTACATCGGTCGGCGCGGCAGTGAGCATCGCTTCGTTGAAGCGCGGCGGGAAAAGAAATCGAATCCGCCCACCCTCGCGAACGCCGAGCTGCACCTCGCCGGTCCGCCCGAGGTCGGCGGCATCGCGCAGCGCCTGGGCCAGGGGCGTGATGTCGGCCGTCAACCACAGCACACCCAGGGTCTGCGCCGTCTCGTCGGCGCTGAGAACAGGCGCAGCCAGGATGACCTCGTAACGCCCGGCGGCATGTCGGGGCAAGCCGAAATGCGGCTCGGTAAGACCGTCCTGGAAAACCGGATCGTCAGCGAAATCCCGTCCCACTTGCGCCGGGTCGCTGGCCAGTACGACACGTCCCCTGTGATCCAAGAGGCGCGCATCGCGAATCGAATCGCTGCCGGCCAGTCCATCGAGCACGAGCTGCGCGCGGCGCCGCACCGCACTGAGCACCTGACCCGTTGCGGCACCGGCCAGCAGGGCGCGGAACTCGGCGTGGTCGGCACTGCGTGCGATACGACGGCGATCCCGTGCGATTTGCGACTGCACCAGCTGGAGCCGGGCTTCGGCCACGGTGCGCAGCTGGGTGTCGATTTGCTCGCGCAACACGTCGCGCCAGTAGCGCTGCCCAGCGGACAGCAGGGCAGCGAGCAACACGGCGACGATCACGGCCACGAGCAGGGTGAGCTTCAGGACAGTCGCTCGCGGCGGGCCAAGCGCAAGTGTTTCGCCTGAGGGAGTCCAAGACGCCCGCGGCATGGCCTCGCTGAGCAGCGAAATCGCCACGCCTTCGAGCGCAAAAACCGCCAGGCGTGTCCCTTCGGCAGCGTTGGGGATGAACAACGACCCCGTCGATGCGATGAGGTACCAGTCCGCGAGCGCGACGCTCAGCGCCGTCGCAAATAGACCTGCGCCGACCCCGCCACGCCACGCGGCCAGCACCACGGCGAGGAAGAAAAGCAGCATCGGCGCCGTGTCGTCCAACGCGGGGCCAAGCGCCGCGCGCAGCGCCAGGGCCGCGAACGGGGTGGCGACGGCAAGGCCATAGCGTCGCGCGAGCGAAGCGGAGCTCATGTTGAAAGCTTCGGTTGGTTCAGTGGGCGGCGTCCTGCGTGCCTCTCACCGCTCACGCTACGCCCGAAACGGGATCGGCAAGCACAGAGCTCGTAAAGATTCCTTCGCGCGCCGCAGGCGGATTCACCGCCCTCAGTTCAGGCGGCGCCGCGCGCCGAGCATCTTCGTGCATTCGTCGGCGGGCAGCGGATGGCTGAACAGAAAGCCCTGCACTTCACAGCCGCTCGGGCCGGGCGAATGCTCACGCAGGAAGGCCACCTGTTCCTCGGTTTCGACGCCCTCGGCGAGCACGGGAATTCCCAGGTCTCGCGACAGCGCGAGCAAGGCCGAAGCGATGGCGCGATTCGTCGCGTCGCCGCCGAGGTTTTGCATGAACGACTGATCCACCTTGATGCGGTCGAAGTGAAAGCTCTTCAGGAAACCCAGGCTCGAGTAGCCGGTGCCGAAGTCGTCGATCGAGATGTTCACGCCGATCGCCTGGAGCTGGTGCAGGCGGGCCAGGCAGTTCGGGTCCTGGAAGACCGTCGACGATTCGGTGATTTCGAGTTCGAGCAGGCGCGCCTCGAGACCGCAATTGGCGAGCGCCGCGCGCACGACGGCGACGATCGCGTCGCTCTTGAGCTGGCGCGGCGAGACGTTGACCGCCATCGCTTCGACGTCCAGGCCCGCATCGCGCCACTCGCGCGCCTGGCGACACGCGCTGAGCAAGACCCATTCGCCCAGGGGCACGATCAGGCCCGTGTCCTCGGCCAAAGGGATGAACTCATTGGGCCCGACCAGGCCCAGCTCCGGGCTTTGCCAGCGCAGCAGCGCCTCGAATCCGCAAAGCTCGCCGCGCGGCAGCACGACGCGCGACTGATAGTGAAGCACGAACTCGCCACGCTCCAGGGCGTGGCGCAGGCCACGCTCGAGCGCGAAGCGGCGCTGGCTGCGCGCGGCCAGTTCGGGCGTGCAGAAACGGTAGCCGCTCCCGCCTTCCTTCTTCGCCTGGGCCAGCGCGATGTCGCTGGCCTTGAGCAGGCTTGCCGGGTCGCTGCCATCGAGCGGCGAAGCGGCGATTCCCACACTCGTCGAGACCGTCACCTCCTGGCCGGCGATGACGAAGGGCACGGCCAGCGCGGCGATCGCGTCGCCCGCAGCGCGCACCGCATCCGCCGCATCGAGCAGATCGGGCAGCACGAGGGCGAACTGGTCGCCCTCGAGGCGAGCGATCAGATCATGGTTGCGCGCCACGCCGCGCAGCCGCGTCGCGGCCTCGCGCAGCAGGAGGTCGCCCGCAGCATGCCCGAGGTTGTCGATCACGCTCCTGAAGCCGCCCAGATCGAGCAGGGCCAGGGCAACGCTGCGGCTGCGATCCTGGGCGCCCTCCAGCGCCTCGGCCAGGCGCTGTTCCATGGCCTGGCGATTGGACAGCCCGGTGAGCAGGTCGTGCTGGTTCAGGTGGGCGAGCTGCTCGGCCAGCTTGGCCTGGGCATCGAGGTCCTCGGCGAGCTGCTGATTCGCCGCCTCCATCGTCGCGGCCTTCAGCTTGAGTTCGGCGTGGCGGTAGAGCGCGACGAACACGTCGACCTTGGAGCGCAGGATGGTCGGGTCCACCGGCTTGAAGAGGTAGTCCACGGCGCCCGCTTTGTAACCCTCGAGGAGCTTGACGTTGTCGGGAGCGTAGGCGGTCACGAAGATGATCGGCGTGCGGCTGGAGCGCTCGCGCTGGCGGATCAGCTTGGCGGTCTCGAATCCGTCCATGCCTGGCATCTGCACGTCCATCAGGATCAGCGCGAAGTCGCGCTGCAGCACCTGGCGCAGCGCGTCGGCGCCCGAGCCGGCGCGCACCAGTTCGACCCCCGCATGGTCCAGCGTGGCCTTGAGCGCGTAGAGATTGACGGGGTTGTCGTCCACCATCAGGATGGCGGGGAGCGTGTTCATGTCTGTGACCTCCTCTGCGTATTCACCTGCCCGCGCCTGAACGCCTTGCGCGTCGAGTTGAACGGGCCTTTCTTAGCCTCACTCGGCGGGGCCTGTGGGGGCGCGCAGTTTACGCCCCAGTGGAGCGCGTGGCGTCGTGCAGCTGAGGGACCCGGGAGTCGCCTCGAGGGGCGTCTGCGTTTCAATGCAGGCACGCACGGCGCGACCGGGAATGGCCTTCGAGTCCTGCGCCAAACTCGGGCTGACGTTTCCCAGTGGCGCCGTCCACCCGCGCTACTTCAGCTCCTGTGCAGCCAGGTCGTCGAAATAGGTGAGCGAATCCGCCTTGACCCAAACGCCCAGCTTGCCCGCCTTCGGGTAGGTGCTGTCCCTGCCGTCGAAGAGCTTGTGGCCGTCGACGAACACTTTGATGTGCTCACCTCGGTGCTCCACCGTGAGGGTATGCCACTGATCGGCCGGCAGACGAGCCTTGATTTCGCTGGGCGTCATCAACTGGCGTTCGCCATTGACCACGCGGTCAACGCGGACACTGTCGCTGTTCCAGCGGGCGACGTAGTAGTTGTCGGCGTCCTGGTAGCGCCAGACCAGGCCCGCGACCATTTCCACGTCGCCGGCGACGGGCTTTGCCTTGACTGATAGCTTCAGGTCGCCGACCGTAAGGCCCTCGACGAGTGCCATCGCGAAGCGCCTTGCGGTCTTGTCGCGATCGGTCTGCGCAAGAACCCGGTTGCCAGCGTCCTCGGCGACAATCCACTGGCCAGGCCGCTTGCCGGCGGTCACGGCGAACTCGAAGCCGCGGGGCGCGCTCCCGACCTTGTCCGCGCTGAACGACCAGACTTTCAGTCCCTCGAGTTCGGTTGCCAGGCCCGGCGAAACGGCCGCAGCCAAGAATGTGGCGATGGGCAGTGCCCTAAGCACGAGAGTTGCGAAACAGCGCATCGAAGAAGGTCCACGTATCGTCTGGGGTAGCTGCGGGTACCACGAGCTGGCCTGGCATGAATTCGGTTCAAAGTATGGTTCATCCTACGCGCAGTGTCGAGGATTGGTCTTGTCCAACGAGGTTTGAGCCTGGAGATCCGGGCGTATTTCCAGCTTCGTGCCGCTCATAGCGGTATTCGCCCTCGCGCCGGCGCCAGGGTTTCATGCTGTCGGAGGAAAATGCGGCGCAACTCTCCAGCCACGAATGGAACAAGCGATCAATATCCTGATCGTCGACGATGAGCCTAAGAACCTCACCGTTCTCGCGACCGTGCTCGACGACCCTGGCTACCGGCTGGTGCAGGCCACCTCGGCCGAACAGGCGCTGCTCGCGCTCGTCGAGGAACAATTCGCCCTCCTCATCCTCGACATTCGCATGCCCGGAATGAGCGGCCTGGAGCTGGCGCAGGCGATCAAGGCGCGCAAGAAAACCGCCCAGGTGCCGATCATCTTCCTCACCGCCTATGGCAGGGATGAGCGGCACGTGCTCCAAGGCTATGGCAGCGGCGCGGTGGACTACCTGCACAAGCCGGTGGACCCGGCCGTGCTGCGCTCCAAGGTCGCCGTGTTCGCCGAGCTGTACCGCAAGCACCGCGAGGGCGCCGCTGCGAATCGCGCCCTGCTCGGTGAAATCGCGCAGCGGCGCCGTGCCGAGGGGCAACTGTGCGAGCTGAACCGAACCCTCGAGCAGCGCGTGGCCGAGCGCACCCAGGCGCTCGAGGCTTCCCTGCACGAGAAGGACGCGCTGCTTCAGGAAGTCCACCACCGCGTGAAGAACAACCTGCAGATCGTCGCCAGCCTGCTCTCGCTGCAAGCGGGCTGCGTCAGCGACCCGCAAACGCTGGTTCAGTTCCAGGAAAGCCAGCAACGCATTCGCTCGATGGCACTGATTCACGAGAAGCTCTACCAGTCTGCAACTCTCGCCACGCTGGACCTGGCGGACTATGTGCAGGCACTGGCCAGCGCAGTGCTGCGCAGCTATGGCGCCGGCACCCAGGTCGAGTTCGACGCGCGGCTCGCGCCGACGCCGGTGAGCATGGATAGCGCGCTGCCGGTGGGTCTGATCCTCAATGAACTGGTGACCAATGCCCTCAAATACGCGTTCCCTGACGGCCGCCGCGGTTGCCTGGGGATTACGCTGGGTACCGAAGCGGACGGGCGGATCAGCCTGCGCGTGCAAGACGACGGCGTGGGGCTGCAACCCGGCTTTCGAGTCGAGCAGGCGCAGACGCTGGGCCTGCGCCTGGTGCGCATGTTCGCCAGGCAATTGCACGCCGATCTGACGCTGCGCTCCGCACCCGGCCACACCGTGTTCGAGATTCGATTCAAGGAGCCCGCGCCTGCAGCGGCCTCGCCGGCCATGGCATTCGATCCTGCGACTCGATGACAGCAACCGTTCTTCTCATCGTCGAAGACCAGGCGGTGATCGCTGCCGATCTGGGCGACCGATTGGAGCGCATGGGCTACGAGGTGTGCGGCATGGCCGCCTCAGGCGAGGAATCGCTCGCCCTGGCACGCCAGCGCCGGCCGGCCCTGGCGTTGATGGACATTCGGATCCAGGGCGAGATGGATGGCATCCAGACTGCCGCGCTGTTGCGCAGCGAACTCGATCTGCCCGTGATCTTCCTGAGCGCGCATTCCGACGAGCCGACGCTTCAACGCGCCATGCTCGCCTCGCCCTATGGCTACCTCGTCAAGCCCTTCGACGAGCGCGAACTGCACTTGAACATCGAAGTGGCCTTGCACAAGCACGAAGCTGAACGCCAGCTATCCGCCGCGCACCAAGAGATTCGCCAGCTCAACGCCCGCCTCGAGCAAACCGTGCGCGAGCGCACTGCGGAACTGGAAGCCGCGCTGGCGGAAATCGAGGGCTTCGTGCAGGCCGTCGCCCACCACCTGCGCTCGCCGCTGCGCGCCATGGAAGGCTATGCGCATCTGTTGTTGACGCAGTACGCCGCCCAACTTCCGAACGAGGCCGCGCGCTTTCCCGAGGCGATCCGCGGCAGTGCGCTGCGCATGGCGCGCCTGGTCGACGACTTGCTCGCCTTCGTCAACCTGCGCCAGCTCGTGTTGTGCCCGACACGCGTCGATATCGGCGCCGCTGCCCACGAAGTGCTGGCCGAGCTGATCGGCGCACAAGCCGGCCGCGCCGTGCAAGCCCACGTCGCCGAACTGCCCCCTTGCCAGGCCGACCCTGCACTGCTCAGGCAGCTACTGAAGGAGTTGCTTTCCAACGCGCTGAAGTTCAGCCGCGAGCGCCAGCCGGCGGTCATTTCGGTCGGTGTTCAAGCGGCGCCGGACCGAGCCGACGAGCACGTCTACTTCGTGCGCGACAACGGCATTGGCATCGACCCGCGCTACGCTCACAAGCTGTTGAAACTGTTCAGCCAGTTGAACAGGCCCGAGGTCTACGACGGCACGGGTGCCGGCTTGGCGAAGGCGCGTCGATGCGTCGAACGCATGGGAGGCAGCATCTGGGCAGAGCCATCGAGCGAGGGTGGCGCCACGTTCTTTTTCAGCCTTCCCATGGCGAAATGGCAGGCCGAGAATGCCATGCTGAAATGACTGACGACGCGCCGGACATCCTGTTGGTTGAAGACAGTCCAACCGACATCGAACTGTTCATGTTCGCCCATACGCAGGTGAACAAATCGGCCACGACCGTTCGCGTTGTGCGTGATGGCGTGGAGGCGCTGGAGTTCCTGCTCGGCGACCAGACCTGCCCGGGGGACGTTCTCGATGAACCGCCGGGCGGTTCCCGAGTTGCCTCGCCCGCCGTGGGCCGAGAAGGGGCCTCTTTGTGGCCCCTGGGAGGCGCGTCGCCGCAAGGCGGCCCAGGGGAAACGCACATCGCCCTGCCCCGGCTGGTCCTGCTCGACTTGAACATGCCGAGGATGAACGGTTTCGAGGTGCTCGAGCGCTTGCGTGCCGATCCCCGCACCCGACTCCTCCCGGTGGTGATCTTGAGTGCCTCCGATGAAAAGTCGGACGCCATCGAGGCGCAGCGGCTTGGCGCCAGCGACTACGTCCGAAAGCCCGGCAGATTCGAGGATCTGTGCGCGACCCTGGCCGAGCTCGAACGCCGGTGGCTGGGGGCGCGCACTGAATGAGACCGCGAAGACCGGGGCACCGACAGTGCGCATGCACGACACCTGGCGACACTGCCGTGGCGACGAAAGGCCGGCCGGCCATAGCGGGCCGGTCCGCTTGAGGTAATGCTTAGGGCAACGCCGAACAAGTCGCTCGCGGGGACTTGTTCAGCGTCGCCTCAGCTTCTCTCCCGGCGCCCGGGCTCGAACTTGTGCAGGTAGACGGTGAAGGTATCGCGAGGCGGCGCCACCGACAGTTGGGCCATGATCCGGCCCACGGCGCCACGGTGATAGCCGCCGTGCATTGCGACGTGGGCGAGCATTTCTTCCCGCGACATGCGTCCACGTTTTCCGTCCGTGAAGGTGAAGGGCAGGCTTTCGAGCATGAGTTGGGGCGACAACTGCCCGACGTACTGCTCGTACCAGCGGTCCGACTCGGCCACGGCGGCGCGCAGTTCCTCAAAGGTGGGCGTTTCAGGGGTGTTCGTCGCCGTGTAATCGTGCGTTTCGCCTGAAAGGTGGGCCGCGAAAATACGGTCCACGACATAGATATGGTTCAGGAGACGGATCGCGGTATGCCTTTCGGCCGCGTGTGCCACTGGGTCAAGCTTTTCAAGCTCGACGAAGAGCTCTTCATTGGCCCAGGCCTTGTACTTGAACAATGAGTGCAGGAGGGATGATGTGCTCATAGGGTGCCCCTCGGGGATTGGGAACCTGGTGCCGTTGACTTCGCCGGCAGCAGGTACTTCGAACAGCGGCGGCGTGCGTCGCGAGCTTTGACGGGCTTCGTCAGGCCGCGCGTTCGCTCTTATACAGCACCGAGCGCATGTTGCAGGATGGCAGGCCCGAACGCCTTGGCGGTTGTCGCATCGATGCGTGCGCGCGCGATGACTGCGAGCGCTGTTTCGAGGTCCTCGGGAGAGTCGACCGAGGAATGCGCCAGGAACAGCCCCGATGCTCGGGCAGCCGCACTTATCGCGGCGCAGCGGGTTCGTAGAGCTTGAACACCGCCCCGGTATCGAGTTCGCTGTGGCCGCGATGGATCAGCAGTCGGTACAGCGACAGCGCATTGCCGCTCATCGGCAGCGGTGCATTCAAGCCAGCGGCGAACTCGTTGAGCATCTCGAGATCCTTCAGCAACTGGCGGGCGTAGCCCTGGGGCGCAAAGTCGCGCGCAAGCATGCGCGGGTAGAGCTTTTGCAGCAAGCTGCCATCGGCATAGCCTCCGGCCAGGCACTGCGGAATGCGTGCGGCGTCGATGCCGGCAGCCTCGGCCAGGACCAAGGCTTCGGCGAGCAGCGCGTGTGTGCAACCGACAATCAACTGGTTGATCATCTTGGCGACCAGTCCGCTGCCGCTGGGCCCCATGTGCGTGCAGCGCGCGGCAATGTCGGCCATCAAGGGCGCCAGGCGGGTGACATCGGCCGCCGCGCCCCCGGCCATCACGGTGAGGGTTCCGCTTGCGCACGCCGGTGGGCCGCCGGAGACCGGCGCATCGACCCAGCCGCAGCCGGTGCTATCGCGCAACCGGGTCGCCAACGCGCGGCCTTTATCGACCTTCACGGTTGAAAAATCGACAAGCAGTTGCGGCGGCTGCAAGGCGCTTGCGATCCCCCGCTCGCCGAACACGGCGGCCTCGACGGCGTCGGTGGTCGGCAAATTGAGCAGCACGAAATCGGCGCCGCGCACGGTCTCGGCAGGGCAGTCCACGGCCTGCGCCCCTGCGGCACGCGCCGCGTCGTTGCGGCTCGGCAAGACGTCATACGCCGTCACCGGGTAGCCGAGCGACACCAGCCGTTTGAGCATCGGCAGACCCATCAGGCCGACGCCGACATAAGCAATGCGAAAGCGTGTCACGGGCTCACTCCATGGCGTAAATGCGGATCGCGTTGTCTCGGAACAGGCCAGCCTGCTCGCTGGCCGACAAGTCGCGCACGATCTCGCGGAAGCCGTCGAAGATCGTGGCAAAACTCGCGCAGAGGCGGTCCACCGGGAAGTTGCTCGCAAACATACAGCGCGCGGGCCCGAAGAGGTCGATCACGGTTCGCACGATGTCGCGCTGAGCGGCGACGCTCCAGGGTCGCCCGGGCTGTCCCAGGCCGGAAATCTTCACCGCGGCATTGGGGCAGGCGGCCAATACCGTCATGGCACGCCTCCAGCCGGCGAGTCCCTCTTGGCCGCGATCAGCCGGCAGGCCGGTGTGGTTGAGGATGATCTGCGTGTGCGGAAAATGTGCGGCGAGTCGCGCCGCCTCGGCAAGGTGCCACCACGGCGTCTGCAGATCGAAGCGCAGGCCGTGGCGCGCGAGTTGCGCAAAGCCATCGCGCCAGCGCAGATCGGTCATGCCCCCGGGTGCGGTGTCTGCCGGCGAGCGGTTCGCGCGCGGCTTGTGGCGCACGCTGCGGACGAACGGGAATGCGACCTGCTGCTCGAGCACGGCACTCACATCGGCGGCGTCGAGCCAAGCCTGGGCGACCGCGACGCTCGGCAAGGCATGCGCGCGGCGCAAGCTGTCGATGTAGCGCATTTCGCCGACGGGATCGGCCGGGTTCCATTCGGCCTCGACATAGACCGACCCTACCACCTGCAACGGCGCGGCATCGGCGCGGTAATCGGGCGGCAGGTAGGGGCGGCGGATGGGCCGATAGTCGCCATAGCGGAAAGAAATCGGCGGTTCGTCGCACAGCCAAGGGTAGTAGTGCAGCTCGGGGTTCCAGAAATGCTGGTGCGCATCGACGATCGCCAGCGCGGCGTCCGCCCCGCTCGGAGCATGGGCAGGCGCGAACTCTCGTGTCGATCGTCCTTGCATGCGCTCCTTTGCTCGCACGATGCCTGTTCTGCTCAGGCCGCCTCCAGGCGCACGACTATCGGCTGAGCTGTCAATGGAGGTCCAAAGCAGTAAACAAGCCGGGTTTGGCGCGCTTCAGGGCGCTGTACTTGAGGCGCTGGGAATGAACGACGGTTTTCAGGTCGAACACCGCCGCTTCGAACAGCGCGTTGACGATGACGTAGTCAAAGTGGCACGCCTGCGCGACTTCGGCGCGTGCATTGGCCATGCGCCGCTCGATCACCTCGGGCGGGTCTTCGCCGCGGCGTTTCAGGCGCTGGCGCAGCTCGTCCCAACTCGGTGGCAAGATAAAGATCAGAACGGCGCTTTGAAACAGCTTCTTGATCTGCAGCGCACCCTGCCAGTCAATCTCGAGAACCACGTCGCGTCCGCGCTGCAGGTCGTCCTCGATCGCCGCTCGCGAAGTGCCGTAGAGGTGGCCGTGAACCTCGGCCCACTCGAGGAACTCCCCACGGGCAATCTTCTCCCGAAACTGCGCCTCGTCGACAAAGTGGTACTCGCGGCCCGCTTGCTCCTGACCGCGCGGCAGACGGGTCGTGTGCGACACCGACAGCGTGAGGCGATAGTCGATTTCCAGCAGCGACTTGACAAGGCTGGACTTCCCCGCCCCGCTGGGCGCGGCCACGACAAACAGGTTGCCCGAAAAATCCATCCTTTGTCTGCCCAAGCATGGACGAACAAGTCGCCAGATGCTCTGGCGACGATACCCGAGTGTAGGGGCTGCCTGCGGCGAAGGCGGGTGACCGGGCGGCGTTGAGCCCATGCCTGCCGACCTCGCGCAAGCTCAGCGCTGCGTCCTCGTTATAATCACTGCCCTGTGCGAGCTTGCGCGTTGTCGCGCCCGAAGACCTGGCCTTCAACCGCAGCGGCTCCAATTCAGCGCGCTGCGTCGCACCAGGCTGGCAGTGCTTGACGCTATCGGTCTCTGCATTGACGCATTCAGTCCCTTGTCTCCACCCGGTACCGCCCATGGCTCGAATCACTGTCGAAGATTGCCTGTTGAAGATTCCGAATCGCTTCCAACTCGTGTTGGCAGCGACCTATCGGGCACGGATGCTCAGCCAGGGGCACGCACCGAAGATCGAATCGAAGAACAAGCCCGGCGTAACCGCGCTGCGCGAAATTGCCGCGGGTGAAATCGGCATCGAGATGTTGCGCAAAGTTCCGGTGTAGGCGAGATCGCGGCCGAGGTCTCGCCGTCAACGCAGACGTCGTGGGCATTCGCCCACCAGGCGGGTAGGCCGCGCGAACCCGAAGCCCGGCCAAGGCACAATTTCTACAACGCGCCACGCAGGCGAACCGGTTCCGCGCTAAATTCGCGGCATGAGCACACGCTCGACTGCCGCAGTGCAAGAACCGTCCTTCAGACCGGCGGCGCGAACACGCTCGCCGGCCGCCTCAGCAAGCAAGGTGGACGCCGCCTCGGCCTCGTTCGCAGCGCTCACCGCAAAGCTCGATTACCTCAGCGCAGCGGAAATCAAGCGTGTTCGCGACGCCTATCGCTTCGCCGACGAAGCGCACCTGGGTCAGTTCCGAGCCGGCGGCGAGCCCTATATCACGCACCCGATCGCCGTCGCGGGCCTGTGCGCCGATTGGAAGCTCGATGTGCAGGCCATCATGGCCGCGTTGATGCACGACGCGATCGAAGACTGTGGAGTCCACAAATCTGAACTGATCGAGCGCTTCGGCGCGCCCACCGCCGACCTGGTGGATGGCCTGACGAAGCTCGACAAGCTGCAGTTTTCGACGCACGAGGAATCGCAGGCCGAGTCGTTCCGCAAGATGCTGCTGGCGATGGCGCGCGATGTGCGTGTGATCCTCATCAAGCTCGCCGATCGCCTGCACAACATGCGCACGATCGACGCCGTCGATGCGACAAAACGGGCGCGCATTGCCGCCGAAACGCTGGACATCTATGCGCCGATCGCGCACCGCTTGGGGCTGAATCAGACTTATCGCGAGCTGCAGGAACTGTCGTTCGAGCACCAACGGCCCTGGCGTTTCAACGCACTGTCCAAGGCGGTGCAGAAAGCGCGCGGTTATCGGCGTGACGTGGTCGAGCGCATCGAGCACGACGTCGAGCGCGCCTTTGCGCAAGCCAAGATGCCTGTGCAAGTGGCGGGTCGAGAAAAAACGCTGTTCTCGATCTACAGCAAGATGCGCGACAAGCACCTCACCTTTGCCCAGGTCAGTGACATCTTCGGCTTTCGCGTCGTCGTCGGCACGCTGCCCGAGTGCTACACGGCGCTCGGAGTCCTGCACCAGGTCTATAAGCCGCTTCCCGGGCGGTTCAAGGACTACATCGCCATCCCCAAGGCGAATGGCTACCAATCCCTGCACACCACCCTGGTGAGCCCTTTGGGCACGGCGGTGGAATTCCAGATTCGCACCGAACCCATGAACGCCGTGGCCGAGAAAGGCATTGCGGCGCACTGGATGTACAAGAGGCATGCCGGTGGCACGGCTCAGGCACAGGAGGCGCAGCGCGTGGGCACGATGTGGCTTCAGTCCTTGATCGACATTCAGGACGAAACCCGCGATGCCAGCGAATTTCTCGAACACGTCAAGATCGACCTGTTCCCCGACGCGGTTTACGTGTTCACGCCGAAGTCGAAGATCCTCGCGCTGCCGCGCGGCGCGACACCGGTGGACTTTGCCTACGCCATTCACTCCGATGTCGGCGACCATTGCGTTGCGGCCAAGGTCAATGGCGAGCCGGTCGCGCTGCGCACAGAGCTGCGCAGCGGCGATGTCGTCGAAGTTATCGGCGCGGCGGGCGCCAGGCCGAACCCGGCTTGGCTCAACTTCGTTCGAACCGGCCGGGCCCGGTCGAAGATCCGCCACTTCCTGAAGAACATGGAGCAGGAGGAATCGCAGGAACTGGGCGAGCGCCTGCTTGTTCGAGCGCTGATGGCCGAAGGGCTGCAGATTCCCGACACGGGCCCACTGGGTGCACCGATCTGGCAGGCCCTGGTGCGCTGGAGCGGCAATCGAACCCAGGCCGAATTGTTGGTCGACATTGGTTTGGGCCGCAAGATCGCGAGCATCGTGGCGAAACGCCTCGCCCGCCTGCTCGTCGAACACGGCAGCAAACCCGATGCGCTGACGCTCACGATGGGGCGCTACGGCGAAGACGAGTCGACGCCCTCGCAAGGCTTGATCGTGATCGACGGCGCCAACGGAGCGCAGGTGCAACTGGCCGCCTGCTGCCGGCCGATTCCGGGTGACGCCATCGTCGGCTATCTCGGGCGCGGCGAGGGCTTGCTCGTGCACACGGCTGAATGCAGCGTCGGCAAGCGTCTGTTCGAGCGCGACCCCGACAGCTGGATGGGCGTCGAGTGGGCCGAGCAGTTGGCGCGCCCGTTCGAAACCGGCATCACCGTGTTGCTCCACAACGCCAAGGGCGTGCTCGCCCAGGTGGCCGCCGCGGTCAGCGCGGCCGAGGCCGACATCACGCACATCGATATGGGCAGCGACCCTGCCGCCGCGACGGCCGAACTGAAGCTCGTGTTGAGCGTGCGCGACCGGCTGCAGCTTGCCGACGTGATCCGCACCTTGAAGCGCTCGAGCGCCGTGCTGCGCGTGGCGCGTATCAAGCCTTAGGAGCCTGTCGGGCTTGGGGTCGGGTACGAGACTTCAACAACCTCGATCCGCTCCAGGCCGCCCGGCGTGGCCAACTGAACTTCGTCGCCGACCCGCGCCTTGAGCAGTGCCCGGGCAATGGGTGCCACCCAGCTCACTTCGCCGGCGAGGTTGTCGGCTTCGTCGATGCCCTTGATCGTGATGCTGCGCTGCTCGCCTTTGTGATTGACATAGGTCACGGTGGCACCGAAAAACACCTGGTCCTTGCCGTGGTGCGCACTCGGATCGGCAATCTCGGCGATGTCCAGGCGTTTTGTGAGAAAACGAATGCGCCGGTCTATTTCGCGCAAGCGCTTCTTGCCGTAGAGGTAGTCGCCATTCTCCGATCGGTCGCCGTTTTTCGCCGCCCAGGAAATCACTTCGACGGTCTTCGGCCTTTCGTCGTCGAGCAATCCGAGCAACTCGCCGCGCAGGCGCGCGTAGCCCTGGGGCGTGAGGTAGTTGCGCGCGCCGCTGGGCAAGGCAGGCTCGACGACTTCGGTGTCATCGTCCTGCGCAACTTCGTCTTCGCGCGTGAATGCTTTGCTCATGGGCGCTTGCCGGTCCGTCTCGATTTCACTGGGTCTTGCTTGCCTGGCGGAGGATTTTCTCACCCCAAGGCGATGCTCTTGACCAGGGCGAAGACCTGGGCGCCCTCGACCAGGCCGAGTTCGGCGATGGCCTCGCGTGTCACGCGGGCACGCAGGCGTGCGCCGCCGATGTCGACCAGGGTTTCGGCAAACGGCGTCAGCGGATCACTTTTAATCTGGGTGAGGGCGCCCATCAGTACGTTGCGAATGCTCGAACCCTCGGGCCTGCGGGTGGCCAGCGCCACGTCGCGCGAACGAATGCGCACTCGCACCGTGCTGCCGACAGCGGCGCTGGCCAGGGGCACGGTGATGTTCTGACCGTGATGATCCAGATGCGTCAGGCAGTAGGCGGTATCGTGTCGCAGCACACGCGTCGTCAACACGACGCCGGCTTCGAACCGCCCTGTCACCTGTTGCAGCTCGGGCAGTTCCAGAACGTCCTGCAACAGTCCGCTGGCGATGACGCGCCCGCTCCAAAGAACAATCATTCGCGTGGCCAGCCGGGTCACCTCGTCGATGTCGTGCGTGACGTACAGCGCGGGAACGCCGAATCTCGCCGGCAAGCGCTCGAGGTAGGGCAGGATTTCGGCTTTGCGCGCGGCATCGAGTGCCGACAGCGGCTCGTCCATGAGCAACAGGCGCGGCCGCGTCAGGAGGGCCCGGCCGATCGCCACACGCTGGCGCTCGCCGCCCGAGAGCGTTGCCGGCCGGCGTTCCAGCAGCGGCGCCAGATCGAGTGCCTGCACGACATCGTCGAACTCGATGCGCGTGTCGCTCAATTGCCTCGAGCGCTTTTCGGCGTAGCGCAAATTGCCCGCGGCGCTCAGGTGCGGGAACAAGCGAGCGTCCTGGAACACGAACCCCACGCCGCGGGCGTGGGCGGGCAGGGCTTTCTGAAGTGGCGCGCCGAGCCAGACCTCGTTGTCCAAACGCAAATGGCCGCTGACTGCGGGCTCGAGTCCGGCAATGCATCGCAATATCGTGCTCTTGCCCGAACCGCTGCGGCCGAACAGGGCCGTGATGCCGTCGATCGCGCCTGCGTAGCGAGCCTGAAGCTCGAACCCCGGGACCTTCAATTGCAGATCGAACGAGAGACCTCCCACCGCGTCACCCCACTTGCATCGGATAACGCCGATTCGCCGCGTAGACGAAGAGCAGGACCACAAACGAAAACACCAGCAAGCCAGCGGCCAACACATGGGCGCTGGCGTATTGGAGCGTCTCGACATGCTCGTAGATCGCAATCGAGATCACCTTGGTCTGCCCGGGAATGTTGCCGCCGACCATCAACACGACGCCGAATTCGCCGATCGTGTGGGCGAAAGTCAGAACGATGGCACTGAGGTAGCCGCGCAATGCCATCGGCAAGACGACGCTGAAGAACGCGTCCCATCGGGAAGCACGCAAAGTTGCCGCGGCTTCGAGCGGCGCGCGCCCCACCGCTTCGAACGCGAGTTGCAAGGGCTGCACCATGAATGGCAGTGAATACAACACAGACGCGATCACGAGGCCGGCGAATGAAAACGCCAGGGTCGAGTCAGTAACCTGGACCCACCAAGCGCCGAAGCTGGAGCGCGGGCTGAACAGCAGCAGCAAATAGAAGCCCAGAACCGTCGGCGGCAGCACCAGGGGCAGCGCGGTGACCGCTTCGACCACGGCCTTCATTCGAGATTTCGTGCTGGCCAGCCACCACGCCAGTGGCGACCCGAGGACGAGCAGCACCAAGGTCGCCGTGGCGGCGAGCTTGAAGGTCAGCCACAAGGGGCCGAGTTCGAGTGGCACCCTGCCCTCACTCCAGGCTGTAGCCGAAGGACTCGATCATCGCTCGCACCTCGATCGATTTCATTGCTTCGAGAAACGCGCGCGCACCGGCATTGGCCTGGCCGCGCACGAGCAGCACGGCGTCTTGGCGGATCGGTTCATGCAGGGCGGCTGGAACCACCCATGAGCTGCCTGCTGCGGTGCGGCCGGTGGTGTTCAGCTGCGAGAGTGCGATCAGGCCCAGTTCTGCATTGCCACTGGCGACCATGGCAAACGCGTGGCCGATGTTTTGTGCGTAGACGATCTTGGGCTGCAGCCGATCCCAGCTCTGCAGGGCGCGCAGCGCGTCGCGCGCCGCCGCTCCATAGGGCGCGAGATCCGGGTTGGCGATCGCCAGGTGTCGGAACTGCGCCGCCCGCAGCGTGGCCGCGCCGTCGGCGCCCACCACGCCCGGTGTTGCGCTCCACAGCGCGAGCCTGCCGAAGGCGTATGTGAAGCGCGAAGCGGCGACGCCTTCGCCGTCCGTCTCGAGTCGCCGTGGTGTCTGGGCGTCGGCAGCGAGCAGCACGTCGAACGGCGCACCGCCTCTGATCTGCGCATACAGTTTGCCGGTGGAACCCGTGCTCAGCGTCAGGCGATGGCCGGTCTTGGCCTCGAACCAGGGCCTGATCCGCTCGATGGCTTCGGCGAAGTTGCTGGCGACCGCCAGGCGCACCTCCACCGCATTCGCAGACGTGGCCACGACGGCGGCGGTCAACAGGCACAACCGAATCAGACAGCCGCCCGACACGTCGCGATCCACCTCGCAGTCAGCTTTTCCTGCACGCTGTTTTGCCGCAGCCTCTCGCTCAAGGCCGGCCAATCGACCCGGTCGAGCTCCTGGTCCTGGTTGAAGCAGGAGAAGACGTAGCGCGTCGCGCCATCGGCCATGGTGTGCGGCTGCAGGCACTGTGCACAGATTTCTTTCATCATGCACTGCATCGGCGAATTGATCGAGCCCACGGCGAAGTGCCCGGCCTTCAGGAAATCGCGCAGCACGGTGTGACGCGCTTGCGCCACCGCGGCCATCATGCGGTCCGAACCGATCGCCATGATTCGGTCCACCTGGGGCATCTGAATCGTCGTGCTCCCCAGCTGCCCCTGGGCGTAGGCGAGCATGGCCTGCACGATATTGCCCACAAAGCATTTGTCGCCTGCACGTGTGGGCGCGAAACCCGGGCCTTCGTCGCAGCACCACACGGTCACGTCGGAGGCCGCCTCGATTTCTTCGACCTTGTAGCGGTCGATCATCTTCTTGTAGCCGGCGAAGTAGAGGACCTTGGAGCCTTGGGCTCGAAACGCCGCGCCGATCGAGAACAACACGGCATTGCCCAAACCGCCGCCGACGAGCAGCACCGTTTCGCCTGCAGCAATGTGGGTGGGCGTTCCAGTGGGCCCCATCAATACGACGGGGTCGCCGGGAGCGAGGTCGGCGCACAGGTCGGACGAGCCGCCCATCTCGAGCACGATCGTGGACAGCAGGCCCCTGGCCTTGTCGGTGGCCGCGCCCGTCATCGCCAGGCCTTCCATCGTCAGGCAGGTGGCAGGCAAGGCGCCCCCGACGCGTCGGCTCGAAGCTTCGAAATTTTGCAGGCGATAGAACTGACCCGGCTGGAAGCCGCGCGCCGCCGCCGGCGCATGAACCACCACTTCGACAATCGTCGGCGTCAGGCGCCGCACGGCGTGCACCGTGGCGCGCCAATCGCGGTTGAGCTTGGCGAAAGACGCCTCAAGGGGCTCGCTCGATGCAGGCGGCTTTTGCCGCAAGACCTGCGTCACGATCGGAAAACCTTGCTTGGCCGAACCCAAGGCCTTCACCACATTGCCGAAGTACGACGGGTGCAAATCGCCGAAGAACGAGACGAATCGCCCATCGCCCGACTTGGACATCAGCACCTGAGCCAGCTCGGGTTTGCTGCTCGCCGCTTCCGGTTTGACGCGATGCCCGCTGGCGTCCACGGCAGCGAAGTATTTGCCGTCGAGCTTGAAATGTTCTGCGTCTTCGCGTGCCAGCACGGTGTTGGGCGATGTTCCCGCGGCGATAAAGATCGCACGCGCCGGCAGCGTGATCGCCTCGCCCTCGCGCCAACTGCCGTCTTCGGCACGCAATTGCTTGCGCACCACCAGCGCCTGCGCGGCGCCGAAGCCATCGACATCGATCCTGCTCGGGTTCAAGCACTGCGCGAACACGATACCTTCTTGCAAGGCCAGCTCGACCTCTTCGTGGTTGAGCGTATACGCCGGGCTGTCGACCAGGCGCTTGCGATAGACGATGGTCGAGCCGCCCCAGTTGCGCAGCAGTTCGAGCACGCGCGGCGCGCGTCGCTGCGCCGCTGCAGCCTCTCGTTCGGCACGCAGGGCGCGGGCGTGGACGATGAATTCTTCGGCCACTTCGCGTTCCTCGGGCGTGAGGCTTGCGATGAAGCCCGGCAACCCCAGTGCTTCGGCGCGGGACAAGAACTTCTCCACCTGCACGGCGTAGTAGGCCAGCGCTTCCGTGGCGGTATCGATCGCCGTCAACCCGCCGCCGATGACGACGATAGGCAGGCGCACCTGAAGGTTGGCGAGCGATTCTTGCTTGGCCGCACCGGTGAGCTGCAGGGCCATCAGGAAATCACTCGCGGTGCGCACGCCGCGCGCCAAACCGTTCGGTATGTCCAGCGTCGTTGGCTTGCCCGCGCCCATCGCCAGCGCGACATGATCAAACCCGAGCGCCCAGGCATCTTGCAGGGTCACGGTGCCGCCGAAACGCACGCCGCCGAACAGCGCGAAGTCGGTGCGGCGTTCGAGCAGCAGGCGCACCACTTTCAGGAAGTTCTTGTCCCAGCGCACCGTGATGCCGTATTCGGCCACGCCGCCGAAACCCGCCATCGCACGTTCGTCGAGTTCTTCGCACAGGTCTGCGTAACGCTCCACGGGTTCGAATGTACTTCGCCATCCCCCGCGATCGACACCCGAAACACGCGCCGGCAGGGGCTCGATCTTCAGGCCATCGATGCCGACCACGGCGTGTCCTTCGTTCAATAAGTAGTGCGCCAGACCAAAGCCCGCCGGGCCCATGCCGGCGATCAACACGCGATAGCCGCTGCGCACCGCGGGCAGCGGCCGGCGCAGGCTGAGCGGATTCCAGCGCGTCAGCAAGGAGTAGATTTCGAAGCCCCAGGGCAGCTCGAGAACGTCTTTCAAGGTGCGCGTCTCCGCCTGCGGAATATTCACCGGCTCCTGCTTCTGATAGATGCACGACTTCATGCAATCGTTGCAGATGCGGTGGCCGGTGGCTGCCACCAAGGGGTTATCCACCGCAATGATGGCCAGCGCTCCGATGACATGACCACTGACCTTGGCCAAGTGGAATTCGGAGATCTTTTCTTCCAGCGGACAGCCGGCGAGCTTGACGCCCAATGCCGAACGCTTGAACACAACCCTGCCATCGGCGGCCGGCTTTTCTTTCAGGCCGGTGGAGCACGAATCCTTGCCTTGTTTGTGGCACCAGATGCAGTAGTTCGCCTGGTCGAGCGCGCCGGCGAGATCGGTTCCCCTGTCCGTCAGCCGGAAGCCAGTGCGGCGACGGATCTGCTCGGGCTTGATCGTGAACGTGGTGAACGTCGTGGCTGGCGCATCGTTGCGGTCCAGGGCATGTTCCAGCAAGTTCATCGCGTCGATCTTGGCCGGTACCTTGAACAACAGGCCCTTGTGGTGGCGCGCTCGCCCGGTTTCACTGTGAAGTGCCCACGCCGCGTATCGAAGCGCGATGTCGAGTTCCGCCGCGAAGCCGGCCTCATCGGTCTGCCAGCTCTGCACCTTGCGCGCGAAGGCGAGTTCGAACCCTGCCACATCGTCTGGCTCGGCGCCTGTGTGGCGTGCCAGCTCCGCGCCCAGGCGTTCACCGGGCATGGCCTGGGCAGTCTGCGTCGTGAAAGCCTTGGCGGCGCTGCGCTGCACGAACTGGCGCTTCACTTCGTACAGCGGTGCCAGGCCCTGGTGCTGCTCGGCCAGTGCGCTGAGTTGCGGGCGAATGCCGAACAGCCTCCCGAGAAAATCGTCGACAAACGGCGCAAGCTCGATGAGCAACTGCGACTCTTGCAGTTTGTCGATTCGAGTCGGGTCGCGGCGTGCGCTGATCAGGCGTGCCTGCAAGGCTGCATCCGCCGCTTCGAGTTCACGCAGAAACGCAGCGTCGACTTTTTGCAAGCCGTCGTGCTCGTACAGATCGGCGAATTGAAGTTCGAACGCCAGTTTGAGCATGCGCAGAGGCCCCGACGATTGCAAAGTGAAAGAGGGTTAGCAGGTTCACACCGGCTAACCCTCTGGATTCTCGCTCCTCGACCAGGAGTTCGAAGAATGGGGCGCGACACGAGGGCTCGGAAGTCCTTTCGCGCAACGTGTCTGGATCGATCGAACTCCCGCCCCGCGGCTTCATCATGTGATCAGCCTGCGCCGCTGACCCCACCTTGCCGAAACACGAAGCACCTCAAGACGTTTCGCGTGGCCTGTTGCGCCGAGGCGTTCAGGCGCGATGACCGCAAGGCAGGCACGTTGTAGTCATCGAGCCCCCAGCACCACTGTATCGAGCCGGTAGCAAAGACGAGGGCGCCACTCGGCGCCGTGTACAGGCTCATGTGCGCGACGCCGTTCCGAGCGGCATCGGTGAGGGCAGTCCACGGGGACGCTGCCAGGATCTCGACACCAGCTGGCCCCCCGCCATGGACGCGGTCAACCTCGTAGCCCAGCAGCCCTGGCAAGACGGCCCCCGCATCGAGCCCGGTGCCGGCGAAGACCCAGTGCTCGGCTGCCTTGATCACGATGTCGCCATCGACGGGGTCGCCTGCGTACATCACGCCGATGAGTTGTTCCTCGGGTCGATCAATTGCGGCACTGCGCCACTTGTCCGTTGCACGGGACCGATCGGTGCTGTCTGCGAAAAGCGGATCGCGTGCCACCGCCTTGTAGCAAACCATGATGCGGTCGGCGGAGCCCGACGCAGTGCTGGCCTCGAACCGGACCTGCCAATAGGCGCAGTTCGCCGAAAAAAAGCCCAGGTTCACGCCTGCATCGCGTGCCGCCTCGACATGCTGGCGCATCTCCCACGACCAGTATTCGTCGTGCCCGATCGACAGCCAGGCCTTGCAGCGCCGCGGCAAGCCCGGCATCGCATGGGTGTCCAGGTTCGTGCAGTACGCCAAGTCGTAGCCTTCCCGCTCCAGCCAGCGCAGCATGTTGTAGTCCCAGCCGGCGTTGCTCACCTTGTAGGTATCGGGGTGCGGCTGCAGATTGGTCAGAAACTCGCCAGCACCCATGCCGTACGCAGCGGCCGGGTTCTGCGCGTTGGCCGCGTACGGTCGGTTGAACGACACCTTCGCCGCACGTTCGCCTTCGGTGCTGCCCCATTTGTAGAGCGACTTGCCGCCCCATGGGTTGTAGGCCTGATAGGTCGTGACGCTCAGTTGGAACAACAGGTCGGACTGCCGGCCATCGTCGCGTACCACGAAGAGGATGTAGCTTTGTGCTTCGCGTCCGTTTGGGCATTCGGCGGCCGTCAGTCGCGCCAGGTAAACACCTGTCGCCCAATCGGCCGGATCGTCCGGGTTGCTGGTCATCAAGGCGAACGGGTTCACCCACGCACAATCGACCAGGCCCGTGGCCGGGTCCATCGCGGGCATCAATTGGCGGGTGCCCCGCACGACGACCGGCCCCAGGACGCGACGGGCGCCCAGGCCTTGGTACCAGCCCATGCGGAAAACCTCCAGTACAAAGGTCGGTGCGCCGGTGTTCACGTACAACCGGATCACTTCGCCCCGATGGACGCTGGTGGCCGATGCGTAGCCTTCGATTTCGCGAGCCGTGGCCGGTTGGTCGAGCCGCCAGTTGCTCGTGCCGACCCGTGCGTTCTCGGCGACGATGGGGTTCACTTGACCCTGCCTGCCAAAACGTCCCTGATCCTTTCGCTCGTCACGCGCGCGCCGTCGACGGCGATCTCCCGCGCCGGGTACGGCGTGCTGAGCGCCAGCTCGATTTTCTCCTTCAGGCGTTCGGCCACCAGGTCCTCGACTGCCAACTCGTGCAGCAGCCCCTTCTCGGCGAACTTCCTGATGCGAAAGGCCTGCTCGCTGTTGCCTTGATATGGATACGCCAGTGCCGGCGTGCGTGCTGTCATCACCTCGAGCAACGTGTTATCGCCGCCCATGCTGATCGAGGCGATCGACTCCTTCAGGTGGCGTTGAAAGTCGGGCAGGAAGGGCGCGATCTCGACATTGCCGCTGCGCACCGATTGACGAAGCTCATCGATCTCGGCCTTTGTGGTGCGAGAGCCGGCGGCCAGCAGGAACGAGAGCGCCGGCATCAGGGCCGCTGCGCCGATGGCGGCTTGCAGCAGTTCACGGCCGACGTTGCCGCCCCCCTGGCTGACCAAGACCTGCTGCTTGCGCACCGGCCAGTGTTGCGCTGGCGGGGGACTGATGTAGCCGGTGTAGCACAAGCGGTCCTCGATCTCGTGCGCCAGTGAAAAGGTCTCCTCGAAGCGGGCGATCTTGGGGTCGCCGCGAACGAACACGGTATGGATGTGCTTGCGCACCGAGTCGACCATGCGGCGTTCCTTCTCGACCGCGCGTGGCACCAGGACTTCGCGCACCGAGGTGAAGATCGGCACCGGGCCGCAGTGCTCGCGCACTGCGTCGAACAAGCCCATGAGTTCGGGCTTGAAGCGCCGGCGGCCAAACGGATAAAACTCGACGACGATGGCTTGGTAGGGCATGCGCAGGAACGCGCTGATCGAGTTTGCGCGAGCGACCCAGACTTTCTCGATGTCCCGATCGGGTTGCGGATCGGGGTCGAAGAACTCGCCGGAGTCTTCGTCGTGCAGCAGCGTCGGCAGGCGCAGGCTCCTGAAGTCGGGTTGTGCTGTTGGCATGGCAGCGTCGAGACCTCCGTAGACGAGGTCCACGTCGCAATAGAGCAGCAACTCTTCGATGATGCGCAGGCTGCAGGTGAGATGCCCCACTCCCACCAGGCTCTGGCAGTAGTAGAGAATCCGCTGACGCTTTAGACCACGCACGCGCTGGCTCGCTGGCGCGCTTCAGCCGGTTCGGTTCATCGCTACCGGGTCGTGCGCCACCACCTGCGCGCCTCGGCGCAGCAGCTCGGCGACGATGACGCGGCTCGGCGCCTCGCGCATGTCGTCGGTGTCCGGCTTGAAGGCCAGGCCCCACAGTGCGAAGCGCCGGCCTTGCAGGTTTTCGCCGAAGCACTCGACGATGCGATCCACCAGCACCATCTTCTGCCGCTCGTTGGCACGCTCCACCGCATTCAACAGGTGCAGCGGCTCGCCGACGCCCGCAGCACTGTGCAGCAGTGCCTTCACATCCTTCGGAAAACACGAGCCGCCATAGCCGCAGCCGGCGTATAGAAACTGGTGGCCGATGCGCGGGTCGGAGCCGATGCCGCGGCGCACCTGCTCGATATCCGCGCCGAGCTTCTCGGCCAGCAGCGCAATTTCGTTCATGAAGCTGATGCGCGTGGCATCGCGTTGGCGGCGTACTTGGTCAGTTCGGCCGAGCGAATGTCCATGATCACCACCTTGTCGCGGGCGCGCTGGAACGGCGCGTACAGCGCCTGCATCAGATGCACCGCGCGTTCGTCGTCGGCACCGATAACGATCCGGTCCGGGCGCATGAAGTCCTCCACCGCCGCACCTTCCTTGAGGAACTCGGGGTTGGAGACCACGCTGTAGGGCACGCGCACGCCGCGCTCAGCCTGGCCGGCGGCGATCGCCTCGCGCACCGCGTCGGCGGTGCCCACTGGCACAGTACTCTTGTCGACCACCAGTTTGTAGTCGGTCATGTGGCGGCCGATGCTGCGCGCGGCGGCCAACACATGCTGCATGTCGGCTGCACCGTCTTCGTCGGGAGGGGTGCCGACGGCAATGAACTGGATCGTGCCGAAGCGCACTCCTTCCTTCAGATCGGTACCGAAGTGCAGCCGCTCCGCCGCCATGTTGCGGGCGACGATCTCCTGCAGCCCGGGCTCGTGGATCGGCAGTTCGCCGCGCTGCAGCTTGGCGATCTTGGTTTGATCGAGATCGACACACAGCACGTCATTGCCCATTTCGGCAAAGCAGGCTCCGGTCACCAGGCCGACATAGCCGGCGCCCACCACGGTCAATTTCATCGTTGCTCCAAGCGAATCGCCATCGACGACCCAGCATTTGATTGGCGCTGCGCAATGCACCATCTCGGGAGCTGCGTCGCTGGTATGCCCCCTCGCGCGGCAAGGACAAAAACCCCAGGGTGCGCGACAGCAGACAGAGCGGTCTGCGTAGCATTTGATACGGCATGCTTGGCGAAACAGGGGGTAAGTGCGCCAGCTCGTAAGAGGCGCCACGCGCGCGGCGTCGATGTCGAAGCCGATCGTGCGCGTGTGCTTGCCGAACTCGACCACCAGCGGCAGCCCGACGTAGCCCAGGCCGATCACGGCCACCGTGGTCATGACAAACCCTCTGGGCCATCGGTGCGCATGGATTCATCAGCGACAGAGCGCGCACGGGGCTCGCTGATACGTCGCCGCCGAGACGGCAGCGTTTCAGAACGTCGGCGTCGCACCGATCTCGATCATGTTCGCCGGGTCGCGGCGGTCGGTCGCGAACGCCGCGCCAGGGCGGAACCTGGCCAGCAACAACGTCAACTCGATATGCCGCCATTCGCGCATGGCGAACAGCAGGTCGATCTCGCGGCCGATGCCGCGGTTCAGGCCTTCGGGCGCCTGCGACAGCCGCGAGCCGGCCAGCCGCGTCGATGCCACTGCTCGGCGGTAGTCGTGCAGCAACTCAACCGAGCTGTTGGACAGGCCACGCAGGCCGAAGCCGAGCGTGGCGATGCGCAGCCCCGGCTGTGAAGTCGCCGGATCCTGCCAATGATGTCCATGGTGATCACTCCTTCTCCCCACTGCACAAAAATTCAGCAGAATAGGTGAAACACCCGGCTCAGTCTTAAGTCGGCAACTTTCGTCGCCGATGACTTTGCGTCGAAAAATGTCGGTCCGCGGCCCACCTACCGGTGCGGCGCCGAAGCAGGGTGCCGCGCGACGGCATAGCCCCTGGTCGTGCGGTGCGCCTTTGGCGCTTCGGCAGATGCGGCTCTCGTTCAACATCCCGGAGCGCGGGGTGTTGCCACTCATCGACCCAAAAACTGCCACCAGACTGGCACCAAGCTTGACCAGAAAGCAAAAAAAGCCAACTGGCGCTAACCGACTGACTCTTGCCTTACTTGGCTCCTCGACCAGGGCTCGAACCTGGGACCTACGGATTAACAGCCACATCCGGAAGGTCGAAGAGAGTTGTCTAAGTTGTTGATCCGGTTAACTAATCAGGCGACTTTGAGGGGTGAATTTTGTGCCGTAAAAGGCCTTCCGGAGGCCTGTTTTTCAGGATTCACGGCACGCTTTCGTCACAGTCGAGGCCGGCGGTTTCGGCGCTCAAAATGGTTCACGGGAAGAGGCCTGCCACGGTCTTCATCGGCAGGAACAACCTGGCTGGCCGCTGCTGCAACGGAGTGAATCCGAAGTGGCCATAGAACGCCTCGGCGGTCTTGTCCTTGGCGTCCACCACCACGGCCATGGCGGCGATCTGTGCGGCCGCGCCGAGGCTTCGCCACAGCGCGTCCATCAGCAGGAATTGGCCCATGCGCTGACCCTTGAGGGTGGTGTCGATCGCCAGGCGACCCAAGAGCGTCACGGGCAATTGCGGGTAGCGTGGCAGCTTCCTGGACAGCTCCTCCGGCAGATCGTCTGCACGGATCGCCGAAGCGGAAAGCGTGTAGTAACCGAGCACGCGACTCGATGGCGGCTGCACGAGAACGAACGGGGCGGCCACCCGCTTGTCGGCGTCTTGGCGCGCCTGCTGGTGGAGATAGCGGTCGAGGGCTTCCGCGCCGCACGTGAATCCGTCGCGGTCGTGACGACGCTCGAGGGCCTCGACGCGGTACCTGGGTTGCGCCTTGTCCGGCAATCACAACCCCATCTGCTGGCGATATGCAGCGGCGGCCCGGCGCAGTCGAGCTGATGGCTTGGGCGGATCGAGCAAGGCGGTGACGAATGCAATCTGCTCCGAGCGAGACAGCTCGATGGCAGCGTGATCCTGGATCACCTTGTTGGCCGCATCCTGGGCGCTCGCGACGACGAACTCGCTCAGCGTGCGCCCGGACAAAGCTGCGGCGCGCTGCAGCAATGACTTCTGCGCCGCACTGACACGTGCCTCGAGCCGTGCTCCGCGCTGTTCGGTAGTCTGGGAAGAGGCTGAGGCCATCGCACGCTCCTATTGGTGGCGCGCAGTATCGCCTGCACGCGGAGGTCAATTGTACGTCATACGTCCGTACATGCCGCCTGCCGCGGAGGGCGCCGTCAAGCAGGCGGAAGACCACTCAGAAGATGCTCGGCGCGAACGGCGGCGTCCTCGGCCCCCAACGCTGCGCTACGCCCAACCGGTCCCCAAGGCGCCGGATGCAGGTCGTCGACAATGGCGGCCACATCCGCTTCACTCACTCCATGCAACACGACCCCCGCATCACCGACCGCGCGCGCTGCTCGATGGCTACTCTCGCGGCGTTGCTTGATTGAAGGCCGATGCCTTTCGACATCGACACCCTGGAGGCCTTGCGCCGGCAACACCCGGCCTGGCGTCTGCTGCAGGCCGATTCGGCCGCTCTGGTGGCGAGCTTCCTGCACCGCGTGTTCGTGCTGCCCAATCGGCGTGTGATCCACCAGGCCGAGCTGGCATCGGCGCTGGACGACACGCTCTACGCCGTGCGTGAACAGCGCGGGCCTGCCAGCTGACCGAAGCCAACACTGGACTACCTGAACGACTGGGCCGCGAACGACAAGGCCTGGCTGCGCAAGTTCTACCCGCCGGGCTCGGACGAGCCACACTACGACCTCACGCCGGCAACCGAGAAGGCACTGGCCTGGCTGGGCGCGCTGAGCGAACGCAGTTTCGTCGGCACCGAGTCGCGCCTGCTCACGCTGTTCGACTTGCTACGCCAGATGAGCGAAGGCAGCGAAACCGACCCCGAAGTGCGGGTGCAGGAATTGCAGCGCCGGCGCGACGCCATCGACGCCGAGATCGAGCGCGTCCGTGCGGGCGACCTGCCATTGCTGGGCGATACCGCGCTGAAGGAGCGCTTCACGCAATTCGCCACGCTGGCGCGCGAGTTGCTGGCTGACTTCCGCGAGGTGGAACACAACTTCCGCGGCCTGGACCGGCGGGTGCGCGAACGCATCGCGCTGTGGGACGGCAGCAAGGGCGCGCTGCTGCAGGACATCCTGGGTGAGCGCGACCTCATCGACGAGTCCGACCAGGGCCGCAGCTTCCGCGCTTTCTGGGACTTTCTGATGTCGCGCGACCGGCAGGACGAGTTGAGCACGCTGCTCGACCGCGTGCTGCGGCTCGAACCCGTGGTGGGCCTGGCGCCCGACCCGAGGCTGCGGCGTGTGCACTACGACTGGCTGGAAGCCGGCGAGCAGACGCAGCGCACGGTGGCGCTGCTGTCGCAGCAGTTGCGACGCTTTCTGGACGACCAGGCCTTTCTGGAGAACCGCCGCATCATGGACATCCTGCGCGGCATCGAAGTCGGCGCGCTGACCGTGCGCGCGCAGCAGCCGGCGGGTGAGTTCATGACCATGGCCGACACTGCGCCGAGCATCGACTTGCCGATGGAGCGCCCGATGCATGCGCCGGCTGTCAAGCTGGCCATCGCCAGCGAGCGCATCGACGCCGGCGACGAGGATCTGGACGCTGCGGTCCTGTTTTCGCAGTTCATCGTCGACAAGGCCGCGCTGGCCCAGCATGTGCGGCGCAGCCTGCAGCAACGCACCCAGGTCACGTTGACCGAACTTCTGGCCAGCCGGCCGCTGCAGCAGGGCCTGGCCGAGCTGGTGGCCTACCTGAGCCTGGCTGCCGAGCCCGGCAAGGCGGTGATCGACGACAGTGTGCAGGAGCAGGTGACGTGGCGGGCGCACTCCGGCCAGCGCAAGAGCGCGAGCCTGCCGCGCGTGATATTCACCCAGTGACCACGATGGCCGATGAAGCTCTGCATCTGGCCAGTCCTGCGGCCGACCTGGCGACGGTGCTGATCCCGCTGCTCAAGGGCGTGACCTACCGCGCCGACGATGCCGCGCACTGGAGCGCGCTGCTGCAGTTGCAGGGCCGCGTGCGCGACTTTGTCGCCGTTCTTGGGCTGGAACTGATGCTCGACGAGGCCGAGGGCTATGCCTTCCTGCGCTCGCGCACGGTGCCCGACGACGACCCCGCGGCCAGGCTGCCGCGCCTGGTGGCACGCCGGCCACTGTCCTTCCCGGTGAGCCTGCTGCTGGCGCTGCTGCGCAAGAAGCTGGCCGAGTTCGATGCGGGTGGCGGCGACACGCGGCTGATTCTGTCGCGCGAGCAGGTGGCCGAGTTGTTGCGCGTGTTCATGCCTGAGGGCAGCAACGAGGCGCGGCTGATCGATCAGGTGGACACACAGTTGAACAAGGTCGTCGAGCTCGGTTTCGTGCGCCGGCTGCGTGGCCAGGACGGCATGTTCGAGGTGCAGCGCATCCTCAAGGCCTTTGTCGACGCGCAATGGCTGGGTGAGTTTGATGCGCGGCTGGCGGCGTACGGGGCTCAGCTGCAAGGCAAGTCGGGGCCTAACGATGAAGAGTGAATCCCTGCCGCTGGACTTCATGGCCGAGGACAGCCTCTCGGGCTTTCGCCTGCAGCGGCTCGAAGTCTTCAACTGGGGCACCTTCGACGGCCGGGTCTGGACGCTGCGCGCCGACGGCCGCAACGCCTTGCTGACGGGCGACATCGGCTCGGGCAAGTCAACCCTGGTGGACGCCGTGACCACGCTGCTGGTGCCTGCCCACCGCGTGGCCTACAACAAGGCGGCCGGCGCCGACGCGCGCGAACGCACGCTGCGCAGCTACGTGCTGGGCCACTACAAAGCGGCGCGCAGCGATCTCGGCGGCGCGGGCCGTCCGGTGGCGCTGCGCGGGCCGAACAGCTACTCGGTCATCCTGGCCGTGTTCCACAACGCCGGTTACGACCAGACGGTGACGCTGGCGCAGGTGTTCTGGCTGAAAGATCCGGCGGGCCAGCCGCTGCGCCTGTACGCGGTGGCCGAGAAGGCCCTGAGCATCGCCGGCGACTTCGCCGACTTCGGCACCGACATCGTCAAGCTGCGCAAGCGCCTGCGCTCCGCAAACGTGGTGGTGGAAGACAGCTTTCCGCCCTATGGCGCGCTGCTGCGCCGCCACTTCGGCATCCACAACGAGCAGGCGCTGGAGCTGTTCCACCAGACGGTGTCGATGAAGTCGGTGGGCAACCTGACCGACTTCGTGCGCAGCCACATGCTCGAACCCTTCGACGTGGCGCCACGCCTGGCGGCGCTGATCGCGCACTTCGACGACCTGAACCGCGCGCACGAAGCGGTGCTGAAGGCGCAGCGGCAGGTGGCGCTGCTGCAGCCGCTGGTGGCCGATGGCGGACGCCATGCCGAACTGGCCGCGGCCATTGAAGAGCAGCGCGCCGCGCGCGAAGCACTGCAGGCGTTCTTCGCTGTTCATAAGGCTGAGCTGCTGGACCAGCGCCTGCAGCATCTAACGGATGAGCTGGCGCGGCACGACAACCACATCGAACGCCTGGCCACGCAGCAGCGTGAGCAGCAGACGCAGGAGCGTGGCTTGCGCCAGGACATCTCCGAAAGCGGTGGCGACCGCCTTGAACGCCTGTCGCTGGACATCGCGCGCAAGGAGGCCGAGAAGCAGCGCCGCGCCGAAAAGGCTGCGCGCTACGACGTGCTGCGCCAGACCCTGGGCTTGCTGGCGCTGCACCAGGCAGAAGACTTCCTGGCCCAGCGCGCCTTGTGCGCGCCGCTGCGCGAGGGCGCTGCCCAGCGCGAGGCTTCTCTGCAGAACGAGCTGAACGAACTGGGCGTCGCCTTTGCACAAGGCCGCCAGGAGCACGCCGAGCTGACGTCGGAGGTGGCCAGCCTGAAGGCGCGGCGCAGCAACATCGACGCCCAGCAGGTGACGCTGCGCGCCGCATTGTGCGAGGCGCTGATTCTGGACGAAGCCGTGATGCCCTATGCCGGCGAGCTGATCCACGTGCGCGACGAGGAGCGCGATTGGGAGGGTGCGGCCGAGCGCCTGTTGCGCAGCTTCGGCCTGTCGCTGCTGGTGCCCGATGCGCATTACGCCGCGGTCAGCGACTGGGTGGACCGCACGCAACTCAAGGGCCGCTTCGTTTACTTCCGCGTCCGGCCGGCCAAGAAAGACCTGCGCGGCGAACTGCCCACGCTGCATCCCGATTCGATGGCGCGCAAATTGGCAGTCAAGTCCGATTCACCCTTCTACGCCTGGCCGGAACGCGAACTGGCGCACCGCTTCGACCTGGCCTGCTGCAGCAGTGGCGACCAGTTTCGCCGCGAGACGCGCGCCATCACGCGTGCCGGGCAGATCAAGGGCGGCGGCGAGCGCCACGAGAAGGACGACCGCCACCGCATCGACGACCGCAGCCGCTACGTGCTGGGCTGGAGCAACCAGGCCAAGATCGCGGCGCTGGAAGCCAAGGCGAAAGCGCTGCAGGCGCGCCTGGCCGAAGCCGCCCAGCGCATCGCCGCGCTGCAGAAGGAACAGCAGCAGGCGCGCGAACGCCTGCAGGCGCTGGACAAACTGGAGGAATACCGCGACCGGGCTGAACTCGACTGGCGCTGCAGCGCCACCGAACTGGTCGCGCTGCAAGACGAGAAGCAGCGGCTGGAAGCGGCGTCGGATGTGCTGAAGGCGCTGGCGGCGCAACTCACCGAACTGGAAGCGGCACTCGCCGACACCGCCAAGCGACTGAAGGAGCGCGAGGCCGATAGGGCGCGCACGCTGCTGAAGCAGGAACAAGCGCTGGCCCTGCGCGCGGCCACCCAGCAGCGGCTGGACGCACCGGACTTTGCAGCCCATGCCCAACACTTCGCGCCGATCGAAGGCTGGCGCGCCGAGGCCCTGGGCGAGCACACGCTCAGCGTCGAGTCCTGCGATGGCCGGGAGCAGGACATGCGCCGCTGGCTGCAGGAGCGCATCGACGCCGACGACAAGCGGCAGGCGCGCCTGGCCGAGAAGATCGTGCGCGCCATGAGCGAATACAAGGAGGCCTTCAAGCTCGACACCCAGGAGGTCGATGCCAGCGTCGCCGCGGTCGGCGAGTACCGCGCCATGCTCGACACCCTCCAGGCCGACGACCTGCCGCGTTTCGTGGCGCGCTTCAAGGAACTGCTCAACGAGAACACCATCCGCGAGGTGGCGCACTTCCAGTCCCAACTGCACCGCGAGCGCGAGACCATCAAGGAGCGTGTGGCGCGCATCAACGAGTCGCTGACGCAGATCGACTACAACCCCGGCCGGTTCATCGCCCTGGAAGCGCAGGCCGCCACCGACGCCGACGTGCGCGATTTCCAGACCGAACTGCGTGCCTGCACCGAGGGCACGCTGACGGGCTCGGACGACGCGCAGTACTCCGAGGCCAAGTTCCTGCAGGTCAAGCACATCATCGAGCGCTTTCGCGGCCGCGAAGGCTCGGCCGAGGCCGACCGCCGCTGGGCGGCCAAGGTCACCGACGTGCGACAGTGGTTCGTGTTCGCCGCCAGCGAGCGCTGGCGCGAGGACGGCAGCGAGCACGAGCACTACGCCGACTCGGGCGGCAAGTCGGGCGGGCAGAAGGAGAAGCTGGCCTACACCATCCTCGCTGCCAGTCTGGCCTACCAGTTCGGCCTGGAGTGGGGTGCGGCGCGTTCGCGCTCATTCCGCTTCGTGGTCATCGACGAGGCCTTCGGCCGCGGCTCGGACGAATCGGCCGAGTACGGCCTGCGCCTGTTCAAGCAGCTCAATTTGCAACTGCTGATCGTCACGCCGCTGCAGAAGATCCACATCATCGAACCCTTCGTGGCCAGCGTCGGCTTCGTGCACAACGAGGACGGCAGTTCTTCGAAGCTACGCAACCTGGCGATCGAGGACTACCGCGCCGAGCGCGATGCGATGACATGACGACTGCCTGGACCACGGCCGCCGATCTGCGCGCCCAGGTGCAGCGATGCTGGGACAAGGGTGAGTTGCTGGCTGAGTTGGCGACCCCGACCGATCTGTTCCCCTTGCGCCTGAGCCTGCGCGCGCCTGCGTCGAGCGATCTGTCAGAACGCTTTGACGAGGTGCGCGCCTGGGCCGCCGGGTTGCATCAGAGCGCTGGCTGCCGCCTGGTGATGCGCGAGGTGCGGCACCGCGTCATCGGCCAAAACAGCCTGCCCGGCGAGGCCTGGGTGGACACGCTGGACGATGCCTTGCGACTCGTCGGCAAGGCACGCGACGCGCGGGTCTACCGGGCCTTGCTTGCCGTCACACTGCAGCGGCAACCGGCCTTGCTGCCCTGGTTGCAAAGACAGCCGCTGCGCGCGCTGGCGCTGGCCGAGGTCTGGCCGCAGTTGCTGGACGTCGTAGCCTGGCTGCAGGCCCATCCGCGCCCGGGCATCTATCTGCGCCAGGTGGACCTGCCCGGCATCCACAGCAAGTTCATCGAAGCGCAGCGCGGCGTACTTTGCGAACTGCTGGACCTCGCACTGCCGGCCGACACCATCGACACCATGGCCAGCGGCGCGGCCCAGTTCGCGCGACGCTACGGCTTTCGCGACAAGCCGCTGCGTGTGCGCCTGCGCTTTCTGGATCCGAACCATGCGGCCTGGGTGCTCGGCACCGACGCCGACTACACCTTGTCGCAAGCGGCGTTTGCCAGGCTGGCGCCAGCGGCGAAGCACGTCTTCATCACCGAGAATGAGATCAACTTCCTGGCGTTCCCGCCGGCTCCCGGCAGCCTGGTGGTTTTCGGTGCGGGCTACGGCTTCGACGCACTGGCTCAGGCTGCCTGGATGCTGCAGAGGGAAGTGCATTACTGGGGCGACATCGACACCCACGGTTTCGCCATCCTCGACCAATTGCGCGCGCACATCCCGCAGGCGCAGTCGTTCTTGATGGACCTCGGCACCTTGGTCGAGCACCAGGCACTGTGGACATCTGAGCCGCAACCGACACTGCGCGACCTGCCACGCCTGAACGAGGCCGAGCGACGGGTCTATGACGACCTGCGCTGGCGCCGGCTGCGCGATGAGCCTCTGCGGCTGGAACAGGAGCGCCTCGCGTTCGGCCACGTTGAGCGCGCCGTGGCGGCCTTGCTGAAGTAGCGGTGCCGCAACGGCAACAATTCGGCACCCGCCACTGTCACTTGCCTTGCCATGCCTGCTGCCCCACTGCGCAAGTCCACGCCCGGAACCCGGTCCAAGCCCGCGGCCGAACCACGCCTGTCGCGCACCCGCCGACCCGAAGCCTTGCCGGTGGCCGACTGGCAGGCCGCCTTGCGCCGCCAGTTCGGGCGCGAGCAGCCCTTTGCCTTGCGCAATCTCGGCGCCGAGCCGGTGTTCTCCACTTTCCGCGTCGACAACCCTGGCAGTGGCACGCATTACCTCGTCACCATCCGTGGTCTGGCGCCAGGACGCAACCATTGCACCTGCTGGGACTACGCCACCAATCACCTCGGCACCTGCAAACACATCGAGTTCACGCTGGCGCGGCTGCAGGCGCGCCGCGGTGGCAAGGCGGCTCTGGCGCACGGTTTTGTGGCGGCGCACAGCGAGATCCGGCTCGACTACCTGGGTGCACGACAGTTGCGTCTTCATCCGGGCACCGCCTGCCCGCCGAAGCTTTTGAAGCAGGCGCGGCAGAGCTTCGATCCGGCGGCTGGCTGGGCGCTGCCGTGGAGCCGGCTGGACGAAGTCGGCACGCTGGCCCAAGCGGCGCGGGTGGCCGGCCACGAGTTGCGCGTTGGCGACGATGTCTGGGCCTTCATCGCCCAGGTGCGTGACGCCGAACAGCGCCAGCACACCCTCGCCCAGGCCTATCCCAAGGGGGCGCAGGACAAGGCGCTGCACAAGCTGCTGAAGGCCAGCCTGTATCCGTACCAGGCCGAAGGCGTGCTGTTTGCCGCGCGCGCTGGCCGCGCGCTGCTGGGCGACGAGATGGGCCTGGGCAAGACGGTGCAGGCCATCGCAGCGGCCGAGTTGATGGCACGCCACTTCGGTGTACAGCGCGTGCTGGTGGTTTGCCCCACCTCGCTGAAGCACCAATGGAAGGCCGAGTTCGCAAGATTTGCAGACCGGCCTGCGCAGGTCATCCATGGCCTGCGCCCCCAGCGCCAGGCGCAGTACGCCGAAGACACCTTCTGCCGCATCGTCAACTACGAAATGCTGGCGCGCGATGCCGACCTCATCGATGCCTGGGCGCCGGAGCTGGTCATCGCCGATGAGGCGCAGCGCATCAAGAACTGGAACACGGTGGCGGCGCGCGCACTCAAGCGCATCGCCAGCCCCTACGCGCTGGTGCTCACCGGCACGCCGCTGGAAAACCGGCTCGAAGAGCTGATCTCCATCGTCCAATTCGTCGACCAGCACCGGCTGGGCCCGACCTGGCGGATGCTGGATGAACATCAGCTGCGCGACGACGCCGGACGTGTCGTCGGCTACCGCGCGCTCGATCAGATCCAGCAGACCCTGGCGCCGGTGATGCTGCGAAGGCGCAAGGCCGAGGTGCTGACGCAGCTGCCCGAACGCGTGGACAGCCGCCTCTTCGTGCCGCTGACACCGCAGCAGCGTGTGCACCACGACGAGAACGGCGACATCGTCGCGCGCATCGTGGCGCGCTGGCGCAAGACCGGCTACCTGTCGGACGTCGACCAGCGCCGCCTGCAGTGCGCGCTGCAGAACATGCGCATGGCCTGCAACAGCACCTTCCTGCTCGACCATGAAACCGACCACGGGAACAAGGCCGACGAACTGCTGACCTTGCTGGATGAGTGGCTGGAGGACCCGGCCGCGAAGGTGGTGGTGTTCAGCCAGTGGCTGGGCACACACGAGATCATCCGTCGCCGCCTGGCCAGCCGGTCCTGGGGTCATGTGCTGTTTCACGGCGGTGTGCCTGGCGAGCAGCGTGGAGCGCTGGTCGAGCGCTTCCACAACGATGCCGATTGCCGCGTCTTCCTGAGCACCGACGCCGGCGGTGTCGGGCTGAACCTGCAGCACGCTGCAGCGCTGGTGGTCAACATGGACCTGCCGTGGAACCCGGCGGTGCTGGAGCAACGCATCGGCCGCGTGCACCGCATGGGGCAGTCGCGCGGCGTGCAGGTCGTCAACCTGATCGGCCAGGGCAGCATCGAAGAGGGCATGCTGGGCGTGCTGGCCTTCAAGAAGAGTCTGTTCGCCGGCGTGCTGGACGGCGGGGCGAGCGAGGTTTTCCTGCAAGGGACGCGGCTGTCCAGCTTCATGAAGAGCGTGGAACAGGTGGCCGGCGCGATGGGGGTGGACGAAGGGGCCGGGGAAAGCGGGCAGGGCGGCGATGGCCGCTCTTCGACGGACGCGACGGGCCCGCTGGGTGCGTCCAGCCTGCAGGATGCCTCGCAGTCGGAAGCGAACTTCGCACCGACAACTGCGCCGGCAACGTTGCGAGACGGCGCACCTGCCCAGTCGGACGGGACTGCAGATGCTGGCGGCAACGACGACGGCGCCCTGCTCGACGACAGCACTGCGGCAGACCCCTGGGCCGATCTGCTTCAGGCCGGCGCAGCAATGCTGCAGGGTTTGGCCGCGCAGCGTCGGCCGGGAGCGGCACCGCTCATCCGCATCGAGCGCGATCCCGAGTCGGGCCAACCTAGCCTGCGGATTCCGATGCCGGACCCGGCGTTGTTGCGACAGCTGGCGAAGGCGCTGGCGCCGTGGTTGAAGAGCTGAGCTGCGGGGCTTCGCGCGCGGCCTCTACTTAGATCATCACAGTTGCCGACCTGTAGTGGCAAGGCCGGCAGTGCGCCGGTGTTGGCCGCGGTGGAAGCGTCCATGCGGAACAAGCGGCCACCAATGTCTGGGTTTGTCCACGATCACAGTTGAAGGCGAGGTTGTCAGCGGCAGCATGCAGCGCCCGGACAGCGCACGCATGGGGCGAGCATTGCCATGCAGAACTCGCGGTCCTTCTCCCGTCCCGCGACGGCCTTGGACATGAACAGGTCGAGCAGGTCAAGGCAGTAGCCGACACGGTAGTTGGTGGCTGCGCTCTGGACCCTGTGCACGCGGCTCATCCAGCCGCGCGGGAGCACTGCAGTGTCGGGGCCCACACCTTGCGCGTAGTAGCCAAAGGTCTGGTGGAACTGCGAGCCTTCGCCGATCGCACCTTCGATCTTCTCGGCGAACTCAGGCGCCTGAAGCGGATAGATGTCCGCTTCGGCCGACATCGTGAAGACCTCCGGCGGATTCGGTACGGGGCCCAGGATCGATTGACTGCCGACGATGATGAAATCGTACTGATCCGTGACGTCGGCGCTCGCGCGGATGATGTGCTCAAGTTCCTCGCGGTTCATGCCGGTGTCTCGATCTTGGGGCCGCCGAGCACGAGCCCCTTGCGCAACTGACCCACTTGGTCCAGCACGCCTTGGCGCACATGATCGGGGAGCACGGCAGTGAGCGGAGAGGCTTGGCGGAGTTCCTGTGCACGTCGCGTACGGCCCAGAACCTTGCGCCACTTGCCTTGGCGCAGGATCTCTTGCCACTCGCGCCATAAACCCGATGAGCGGGAATTGCCGGTGCCAATCCAGCGCTCCAGCGTCGCTTGGGCCTGAAGCAGCAGCGCAGGATCGGCGCGAACCAGCCGAACGGCCTCTTCATGCAGCGCCAGACTCTGAAGATCCTGAACCTGGTGACGGGACTCGTCGGTCGACACCGTTACCTGCACGACGGGGCGCGCACGCCTGGAGCGAGCGGCGGCGGTTCCCGCAGGCGCTGGCTGCAAGGCATCACCCGCCAGCAAAGCCAGTTCTCCGCTGACGCCCAGCAACGACATCACGCGCAGGTAGGTCCCGATGGACGGCCCTGGGTCTCCAGCCTCTACCGAGCCGAGCGTCGTGCGGGAGATGCCGGCGCGCTTGGCCATCTCCACCGTTCCCAGGCCCTGCGACTTGCGCAGACGTTTGAGCCGGTCGCCCAGCTGAAGCAGCAGTTGGCGTTCGAGCACGGCAGTGCTGTCCAGTGCATCCATCTGTCCAGAATACTAGCCAAATCATGGACGTTTGTCCATGTGGCTAGTCAGGCAGCGCGTGTCGAGAAGTCGCGTGAGGCGGCATGGACCGAATGCACGCCTTGCCCGGCGCGCAAGCAACCGACACGAAGGTGGAGTGAGATGGGCCGGCAGCGGGGCAAGGTCGGAAAGGTCTGGCGGTGCTTGGTCATGTTTTGTGTGAGTCATGTGATACCCAATGTGGCAGTTTACGAGTATCCACGGGATCGGTCTTGGATCATGAGTATTGACACTAAGGTTCACAATATGTACTCTGATACCCGCAAAAACAGATTACGGGTATCGAAATGCCAACCACGACGGCGCCTCCACTGGAGGTCACGGCAGCAGTACAGCAACTCGGCCAGAACATCCGCGTGGCGCGAATTCGCCGGCGCATGAGCCAAGAAGAACTCGCGCAGGCCTGCGGTATCACCCGCAAGACGCTCTACGCTCTGGAGAAGGGTGGCATCGCCAGCACCCTGGGCACCGTCTTCACGGTGCTCTGGAAGCTCGGGCAGCTCAGCACGGCAACCGCCCTGGCCGACCCTGACACCGACGAGCACGGTCGCATCCTCGAAGCGGCGCGCCGGCCGCGGCGTGTGCGCCAGTCCGCCGCCGTCGACAACGACTTTTGATCATGGCCGGCGATGAGCAGCTCTGCTACGTGTACGTCCAGCTCCCGGGCACCGTGGAGATGGTGCCCTGCGCGTCGCTGCAGGTGCGCAGCATCGGCGCCGGTGCCTACGAGGGTACGTTCACCTATGGCCGGCGCTACCTGGAACGGCCCGCCGTCGTGGCACTCGATCCGTACCACCTGCCGCTGTCGACAAGGCCGATGCGGTTCACGAAGCTGAAAGGTATTCCCGGTGCCGTGCGCGACGCCAGCCCTGACGCCTGGGGGCGCCGCGTGATTCAGGCCAAGCTGCAACGCCAGGAAGCCGACATCCAGGAGATCGAGTACCTGCTGAACGGCCCCGACGATGGCGCCGGCAACCTCAGCGTCGGGCGCAGCCCGAAACCGCCGGCACCCGGGCGACCCTTCAACCGCACACATCAGCTCGCAGCGCTGGCCGACGCGGCGCACAGGCTGGAAGAGGACGGCCGCCTGCCGCACGAAGTGCTTGAATCGCTCGAACCCGGCACCAGCATGGGCGGCGCCAGGCCCAAGGTCACGGTCGAGGACGAGCAAAAAATCTGGCTCGCGAAACTGCCCGAGCGCGGGGACCGGCACAACGTGCAGCGCATCGAGTACGCCACGCTCGAACTGGCGCGGGCCGCAGGGCTTCGTGTCTGCCAGACCCGCCTCGAACGCGTCGGCACAAGTGATGTGCTCATGCTGGGACGCTTCGATCGCGAGTGGAACGTGCAGGCCAAGACGTACGTGCGCCACGGCCTCGTGTCGGGGTTGACGGTGCTCGACGCCGAGGACGGTTACCTTGGGCGTGAGCGCTGGTCCTATCCGCTGCTCGCCGACGAACTTCGCCGCTGGTCGGTCAAACCCGCCGAGGACCGCCGCGAGCTGTACCGGCGCATGGTCTTCAATGCGATGGTCACCAACAACGACGACCATCCCCGCAACCACGCGCTGCTGCACACCACCGCCGGCTGGCGCTTGAGCCCGGCCTACGACATCCTGCCGGTGGCGATGGTGTCCGTCGAACGCCGGGACCTGGCGCTGGAGGTCGGCCGGTTCGGCCGGGCCGCCAGCCTCTACAACCTGCTGTCACAGTGCGAGGCCTTTGGGTTGGGCGAGGAAGAGGCGCGCTCGCTGATCGACGGCATGTTGGCCGTCGTTCGCGGATGGCGAGAGTTCTTCACCGAGCGTGGTGTCGATGCAATGGGCATCGAGATGCTGGAACAGGCGATGCTGCCGGAGTGCTTTTTCCGACGGGAGCCACCTGAGGCCGTATGAAGTCCGAGGTCGGCACAAGGGCGTGACTGGACAGGGCGCGCCCCGAGCGACGCTGGCGATCAGCGCAAGGTCGAAACCTTTGTGGCTGTGACCTGCTTCATCTGCTCGCGCAGCGCCTTCCGACCTGTGCTGTTTGTCGCACGCCAAGCCTTCAACGCAAGGTCCAGGAAGGCCTTCTCGGCAGGCGCCACCGAGTCGCTCTCGCGAGCTTCGTCGAGCCACCCTGTCGGCTTGCCATGGTGCTGTTCGATCTGCCGGGCCAACTTGTCGCCGATGGGCCGCGACGACTTGATCTGGCTCCACATGCTGGGCGAGATTTCCAACGTCGCCGCGAACATCTGCTCCAGCCCCTTGGGAGGAGCCCCGGAGGCGAGTGCCTTCTCTGCGTAGGCCTGGAAGAGCGCCAGTGCGTTCTGTCTTCTGGTGATGGTCGTGTTGGTCACTTGTTGTGCACGCGATGCAACGAGTTCAAACAACATTCTCGCAGGGGGTTGACGGCACAGTAAAGACTATTTACAGTCCGCCTCCTCTGTTCATCGAGCACCACTTTTCTCAGGAAGCCTCATCGTGAAATCCAGGCACGTCGTCAGAACCACCCGACCCATGAAGGGTCTGGTCGCGTTCGTGCGCGCCTTGGCGATGAAGTCGCTGGGCGCATGCGACGCCGCCTTGCATCAGGCCTTCCCGACAAGCCATTGGCAGCTTGATCGGAACGAGGACTCAGTGCATCCGGGAGAGGGAAGCGCATAGACGCGCACCCTCGAAGCTCTGTTTGCAGAGGCCCGGATTCCGAAAGGATCCGGGCCTTTTTCATTTTTCGACCTCAACCGGCCTGCGCATCGGCACAGGCCAGCGATCGATGGATCGCACCACCTGCAACGGTGGCCGCTCTTTAACAACTTGCCGCAAGTCGACCTCGGTACTGGCCGATGGTTCGTCTTGCATCTTTGCGGATGTAGCTCAGCAGGCAGAGCGCGACCACGCCATGGTCGAGGCCACGAGTTCGAGACTCGTCTTCCGCTCCACTTCGGGTGTGTCCTTTCACTCCGTGGCCGCGCGACATGGTGTTGGCGGTGCGGGATGTGCGCGGCCCTTGGCCAGGCCACGTGCAGCGAGACACCACATCCGACGGGATGCTCGCGTTTGGGCACAGCCGAAGTGGATTCTTCTCGCCCTCGTAGCTCAGTTGGAAGAGCCGCCGCCTTGTAAGTGGCAGGTCGCGCGTTCGAATCGTCGCCGAGGGCACCAGACATGTCGTGTTCGTCTAGACGGCTGAGGACACCGGGCTTTCAATCCGGGAACGCGGGTTCGAATCCCGCACGCGACGCCAGAGCAAGGAACCCTCGTCGAGCTCACGCTTCGGGGGTGGAAATCGGCCGCAATGATTGGGCGGCGCCGGAACCCGTGACCGGATGGATCGCATTGCCTCGTTAACTCAGTGGCCAGAGTGCCGGCCTGTCTAGTCGGAAGCCGCGGGTTCGAATCCCGCACGGGGCGCCAGAACATTTTGCCGAGATAGCTCAGCGGGTAGAGCGGCGCGTTGAAGGCGCGTGCGTCGGGGGATCGAAGCCCTCTCTCGGCACCAGACACACAGAACCTCGTTAGCTCAGTTGGATTCAGAGCGCCGGCCTACGAAGCCGGAGGTCGCACGTTCGAGTCGTGCACGGGGTGCCAATCATGCCGGGCTAGCTCAACTGGCAGAGCAGCGGCCTCCGCGCGCTTGCGCGCCAGCGAAGGCTCATATCGCGAAGCGATGTGATGCCGCAGCTAAAGCCGAAGGTTCGCGGTTCGATTCCGTGGTCCGGTGCCAGCGCATCTCGACGTAGCCAAGTGGTCGAAGGCAACGGCCTGCAAAGCCGCCGGCGCAAGCCCGCGTCCGTTCGCTCTGGGCGGCGCAGCCGAACAGGACGTTGCGAAGCAACGGGCCGAAGGCCGAGCGCAGCGAGCAATCGGACCGTCGAGTCCAGGCCATGCCTCGTTAGCTCAGTGGACCAGAACAGCCGGCTTCTATCCGGCGGGCCGGCCGTTCGAATCGGTCACGAGGCACCAGTTCATTTCTCCGATAGCGCAGATGGCAGCGCGCCTGGCCGTTAGCCAGGAGGTCCGTGGTTCGAAGCCACGTCGGGGAGCCAGTTCAGTTTGATCTCGCGTAGCTCAGTGGCAGAGCAGCGACTTGATAAGGCGCAGGCCGGTGGATCGTTCCCACCCGCGAGAACCAGGTTCATCTCGGTGTGGCGCAGATGGCAGCGCGCGTGATTTGGGATCACGAGGCCGCAGGTTCGAGACCTGCCACCGAGACCAGACAACGCGTGCGCTTGGGTGTGGCCGTAGCTCAATGGCAGAGCCGTGGGCCGTGAACCCGCTGGTGCCGGTTCGACTCCGGCCGGTCACCCCCA